>CAZWJC010000112.1:0-21076 GCA_964634255.1 uncultured Verrucomicrobiota bacterium
ATCTGGTAGCCGAGCGAGCGTAGCGCCTTGCAGGCTTGCGTGCCGGAGTAGTCGAACTCGCAGGCCTGGCCGATGATGATGGGGCCGGAACCGATGATGAGAACCTTCTGGATGTCGTTGCGTTTGGGCATAGGTAAGTGGTGGGGGTGTTAATCAAATCGTAGAGTGCGTAGAGCTGAGCTGTGCATGACCCACGGTTGGATAAGCAGTCGCCGCCGGTGACGCAAACAAAAACCATCGGAAAGTCGATTCTCCTGTTCCTGCCCCCCGGATTCCACCTCCGCGCGAGCGCTTTCTCCTTTCAAGAATTCCCCCGACTCCCCTACCCTGCTGGCGCCATGAAATACCGCCGTTTCGGTCGCACTGAATTGTCCTTACCGGTGATCTCCTGCGGAGGCATGCGCTACCAGCACGCCTGGCAGGACTCCGCGCCCGACCAGATCCCCGCTGAGAATCAGGCCAACCTCGAAGCGTGCATCCAGCGTGCGCTCGAACTCGGAATCAATCACATTGAAACGGCCCGAGGCTACGGCACGTCGGAAATGCAACTCGGGCGCATCCTGCCCAAGCTGCCGCGCGACAAGATCATCGTGCAGACCAAGGTCGCCCCAAAGGCCACCGCCGCGGAGTTCCTCGAGACCTTCGAGATTTCCCTGCGCCACCTCGGGCTGGAATCCGTGGACCTGCTGGCGCTGCACGGGATCAACAACCGCCAACTGCTCAACTGGTCGCTCCGCACCGGCGGCTGCGTGGATGCCGCCCGCCAGTTGCAGGACGAAGGCCGCGTGCGTTTCATCGGCTTTTCCAGTCACGCCACCACCGACATCATTCTCGATGCCGTCAACAGCGACGCCTTCGACTACGTCAACCTACACTGGTATTTCGTGAACCCGCTCAATTGGATGGCCATCAGGGCCGCCAACAACCTCGACATGGGCGTGTTCATCATCAGCCCAAACGACAAGGGCGGGAAGCTCTACGAACCGCCGCCGAAGCTCGTCGAACTGTGCGACCCGCTTACGCCAATGCAGTTTAACGACCTCTACTGCCTGGCGCGGAAGGAAGTCCACACGCTGAGTTGCGGTGTCAGCAAGCCATCCGATTTCGCGGAACACATCGCGGCGCTGGAGTTTTACGACAACCTATCGCGGACCATCGCCCCGATCGAAGGCGGTCTGCGTGCGGCGATGAAGGAGGAACTGGGCGCGGACTGGTGCGCGCGATGGTTCGAGGGGCTGCCGCATTACGTGGACGTGCCGGGGGAGGTGAACGTTTCCGAGATCGTCCGGCTCTGGACCTACGCCAAGTCGCTCGACCTGCTGGCGTGGGGCAAGATGCGCTACAACCTGCTCGGCCAAGGCGACCACTGGTTTCCCGGCAACAACGCCGCCAACGTGGACCGGCTCGATCTGCGCGCCTGCCTGCGGCAAAGTCCGTTTGCGGAGCGCATCCCCGGCATTCTCAAGGAGGCCCATGCGATGTTCTTCGAGAAGTCGGTGAAGCGGTTGAGCGAGAGTTGAAACGGCCGCAACTCACCCCGAAATTGGGTCGGCACGCTCCGGCACCGATACTCTCCGCCCCGAGTGCTTTCGCGATTGACAGGAATGTCCGTTTCACCAGACGATGCGCCCATGACTGAGCCAACAACTAATCTTTCTTCCCGACGCGAATTCATCGTAAACACCGGACGCCTCGCCGCGGTTTCCGCCTTGGCTGGCGTCGCCATTCCCCGGGTTCATGCCGCCGGCAATGAGACCCTCCAACTCGCCCTCGTCGGCTGCGGCGGTCGCGGCGCCGGCGCCGCCGTCAACGCCCTTTCGGTCAAGGACGGCACGACCAAGCTGGTCGCCATGGCCGATGTGTTCCCGGAACGCCTTCGGGAGAAGTCCGACGCCCTCAAACGCCAGTTCCCGGCCAAGGCGGATGTGCCGCGGGACCGTCAGTTCCTCGGTTTCGACGCCTACAAGAAGGCGATGGACTGCCTCAAGCCGGGCGACATCGTGATCCTCACCACCCCTCCGGCGTTTCGCTGGGTGCATTACACCTACGCCATTGAGAAGGGGCTGAACGTCTTCATGGAAAAGCCCGTGACCGTGGACGGCCCCGGCAGCAAGCGCATGCTGAAGATCAACGAGGGGGCGAAGGCGAAGAACCTCAAGGTGGGCGTGGGACTCAACTCCCGCCATGCCCGCCACCTGCAAGAACTGGCCAAGCGCGCTCACGACGGCGAACTCGGCGAGATCATCCTCATGCGCGGTTACCGGATGCACGAACCGGCCGGTTACTTCAATTCGCTACCGAAGCCCGCAGGCATAAGCGATCTGATGTATCAGATTCAGCGGTTCCATAGTTTCATCTGGGCCAGCGGCGGCAACTTCAGCGATTTCTACATCCACATCATTGATCACCTGAGCTGGATGAAGAACACCTGGCCGGTCAAGGCCCAGGCGGTCGGTGGCCGGCATTATCGCCAAAGCCCCGAAGGCATCACCTACGTGGATCAGAACTTCGATTCGTATTCGGTGGAATACACCTATCCGGACGGCACGAAGATGTTCTTCGACGGGCGCTGCATGAGCGGTTGCTACAACAACTTCTCCAGCTACATCCACGGCACGAAGGGCAGCGCCATTGCCTCCAAGAACGGCGATTGCGGCGGCCCGTCCGCCATCTTCAAGGGGCAGTTCCCCAAGCGCTCTGAGATGACGTGGGAATCCAAGACCCCGCCGGGCGAAGAAGACTGGTACGTGAATGAATGGAACGACTTGGTGGATGCCATCCGCAAGGACGAACCTTACAACGAAGTTGAGCGCGGCGTGGCCGTCAGTCTCGTCACTTCGATGGGCCGCATGGCCGCGCACACCGGCCAGGAAATCACCTACGATGACATGCTTAACTGCGAGCACGAGATGGCGCCGGGCATCGACAAGTTCACGGCCGATTCGCCCGCACCGGTGATGCCCGGGCCGGATGGCCGCTACCCCGTCCCGATGCCAGGCCGGAACAAGAACCGCGAATACTGAACCGCGCTCCCTTGCTGCCGGGTCGTCCCGGCAGACACACCCTATCGCAGCGCCGGGCCCATCGCCCGGCGCTTTTGTTTCGCACAGGCAGCGGTCATCGCGAGCCTTTCAAGATTGACACTTCCCCTTCCACCCAACCACGATGCCGCATGAGCAACACCACGAACCAGCTTCCGTCTCGTCGCGACTTTCTTCGTCAAACCACCCAACTCGCAGCCGCTTCCGCCTTGGCCGGCGTGGTGATTCCCCGGGTTCACGCTGCCGAGAATAACACCATTCAGGTCGCCTTGATCGGGTGCGGGGGACGCGGCACGGGAGCGGCCAGCAACGCGCTCTCGGTGAAGGGCGGGCCGATCAAACTCGTGGCCATGGCGGACGTTTTCCCGGAGAAGCTGCGCCGCAGTTTCGACAGTCTGAAGGGCAACTACGCCGCCCAGATGGACGTGCCGAAGGAACGGCAGTTCCTCGGCTTCGACGGTTACCAGAAAGCGATGGACTGTTTGATACCCGGCGACGTGGCCATCCTTACAACCCCGCCAGCATTTCGATGGCCGCACTTCACCTACGCAATCGAGAAGAACCTGAACGTCTTCATGGAAAAGCCCGTCACCGTGGATGGGCCGACCAGCCGCCGGATGTTTCAACTGGGCGAAGCCTCGGTGAAGAAGAACCTGAAGGTGGGCGTCGGCCTCATGGTGCGTCACTGCCGGGGCCGCCAGGAGATGCATGAGCGCATCCAGCAGGGCGAAATCGGTGATTTGATCTTGATGCGGGCCTACCGCACCGGCGGGCGTGCGGCAGTGAGCGGATTGTCCCCTGCGGGCACGAGTGAGGTGATGCACCAGGTGCGGCGGTTTCATAGCTTTCTCTGGTCGGGTGGCGGCCTGTTCAGCGATTACAACATCCACCAGATTGACGAGTGCTGTTGGATGAAGAACGCCTGGCCCGTGCAGGCCCATGGCGTGGGGGGGCGTCATTATCGCGGCGACGCCATGGACCAGAACTTCGACAGCTACTCCGTGGAATACACCTTTCCCGACGGCACGAAATTCTGGTTTAACGGCCGCCACATGGACGGCTGCCAGAATGAATTCGCCAGCTACGTTCACGGCACCAAGGGTTCAGGCATCGTCTCCACCTCTTCGCACACCCCGGGGAAAGTGCGCCTCTTTCGCGGCCACAACGTCAAGCGTGAGGACCTGATTTGGGCCTTCCCTCAGCCGGAACCCGATCCGTATCAGCTCGAATGGGAGGACCTGATTGACGCCATCCGCAACAACAAGCCCTACAACGAAGTCGAGCGCGGCGTGAAAGCCAGCTTGGTCACCTCGATGGGGCGCATGGCCGCGCACACCGGACAGGTCGTCACCTACGAGGACATCCTTAACGGCGATCACGAGTTCGCGCCGACCGTGGATAAGCTGACGGCGGATTCCCCTGCTCCGCTGCTCGCCGGCAAGGATGGCAAATACCCCGTACCCATGCCGGGACAGAAGAAGATGCGGGAGTACTAAGCCGGCGACGGCGAACCACCCCGCCCCATGCGATAGTAGGTGAGAATTATGCGAAGCCTGGTTGCTACCAGATGCCAGTTGGCAATCGCCCTGCGGCGAACCGCCACTAGCGCTTTCACATTGATCGAACTGCTCGTGGTGATCGCTATCATCGCCATCCTGGCCGGCATGCTGTTGCCCTCGCTTGCCAGCGCCAAGGAAAAGACCAGGCGCACGGCTTGCCGGAATAATCTCAAACAGATGGGCTTGGGCTCACTGATGTACGCGTCGGACAACGCCGGCGGGTGGCTGGCCGGCACCACCAACGACGTCGGGGATGATTTGTCGTGGTTGTCGCCCGAGTACATCCCCGCCGCCCAAGCCCGCTCCGTGTTTGTCTGTCCCTCCACCGACAACTTCATCGGCACCAACCGGGTCACCCTTGCTGGCGGTCGCACCGTGCTGCAGGACCTGACTCACCAAGCGGAGTACAAGCGTGCGCGCAGTTCCGCCACGGCTGCTGCGGACCTGCGTGGCGTGAGCTATGAGATCAACGCCTACATGAACTGGACGACGCGCAAGACGGAACGCAGCGTCCTTCGTTGGGTGCACAAGTCCAGCGCGTTCGGCCTCCGGGGACAGGTCTTTGGCCCGTCGGACATCTACCTGATCTTCGACGGCGATCGCAAAGGCCCAAACGCGAAGAACAACTATCCCGATCCCAACGACAATCACGGGGCCGACGGCGTCAACATGCAGATGTGCGATGGGTCCGCCAAATGGGTCAAAGGCGGGCGACGGTATCTACTGGCTTACGAAATCTCCCAGGACGAGGATCGCAGCGTGCCATAGGCCACAGTCCCGAGCGATCGCGCCGAACCGGCATCGCTCACCGTTCAACTCGACGCTTCCCTCAGTCGCGGGGGGGGTTATCCGTTCAGCGTCCAACCCGGCCGGTAAGTGCGTTTCAGGAACGCGTCCGCCTCGGTGTTATCGAGGACACGCCCCGCCTGGCCATCGTAGTTGATCTTCTTGCCCGCGCGATATGCCACTAAACCGAGCATCATCATCTCAATCATGTTGCCACCGTATTCGAAGTCGCAGGAGGTTTTCAGGCTGCCTTTGCAGGCGTTGATCCATTCCTTCTGGAAAGTGCCCACGGGCGGGAGGAGCGTCGCCTGCGTGCGCGGTTTGTAGTAGGTCAGGTCGGCCCCTCTGCGATTGGGCACCAGCAGGCGGGAGTTGAAGCCGGCGACCAATGTGCCCTTCGTGCCCTCGAACATCGCGCCGTGGTCAATCTTGTTCAGGTCCACTTCGCGGGTTGGCGATTCGGGCATGGCGCCGCCCTGATACCACGCGACCTTGATGGCGGGCCGCCAGGCGTTCGCCGGAATGTCGAAGTGCATCTCCAGCTTCACGGGCGTAACCTCGGGATGCACCGGATCGCCCTTGGCCTCCGCCGTCGTGGGCAGGCCTGCGTCAATCGCATCCCAGGCCAGGTCCATCGTATGGCTGCCCATGTCGCCCACCTGCCCGCTGCCAAAATCCCAATACATATTCCACGAAAGGCAATTCATCCCCGGACCACCCGCGATGTACCCGGGATTAAATGGATGGAACGGCGACGGCCCGAGCCACAGATCCCAATCAAACCCTTTGGGCGGTTCCCCAGCCGCGGGCAGGTAACCCGGCCGTGGAATCTGCCGGTTGCCCCACGCGCAGACTTCCTGCAACTCACCGATCGCGCCGTCGCGGACCAGTTCGCTCACGCGGTTGAAGTTCTCGTGCTCGTGCCGTTGCGTGCCGACCTGTGTGGCCAGCTTGCTCTTGTTCTTGAGATAGGTCGCACGGACCACGCGCGCTTCCTCCACGCTGTTGGCGAGCGGCTTCTCGCAATAGACGTGCATGCCGCGGTTCATGGCCCAGTTGGCGATGAAGGCGTGGGTGTGGTCAGCGGTGCAGACCACCACGGCGTTGATGTCTTTTTGCTCAAGGCATTTTCGCCAGTCCGCGTAAGTCTTGGCGTTCGGGAAACGTTTCGCGCCAAACGCCAGGTGCTCCTCGTTCACGTCGCAAAGGGCGACCACATTCTCGCTGGACATCACCCCAAAATGCGCATCGGCGCGTCCCCACGTGCCGATAAAGGCAAGGTTGAGCTTGTTGCTGGGCGCGTCGGCTCCGAATAGCTTCGTCCGCGGCAGAATGAGGGTGCTGGCGCCGAGGACGGCGGTGGATTTGAGAAAATGGCGTCGTTTCATGGCTGGGCCTGTATATTCGGGTTGTGAGTGGCGGACACGACGAATAGTTGCACGCAAGAAAGGTCCCCAGCAATTCCGATTTTTGGGGTTCGGTCATTTTGCGCCAGTTTCTCGTTGATTGTCTTCGTGAGGTTTTGGAATCCTGCCGGTCCAAGAAAGAGAATTGGATGTTAACGCCACACATCAACGCATCATCGAACAATGAAGACCCTGAAACACCTCAGAATCCGTTGTGAACGCATACTGGTTGTCAGCCTGGCCTTGCTGGCATTTTGGGGGCCGGAGTCGGTTTGCCTTGCTGAATCGGGGCAAGGCGCGGCTCCCGACGCGCTCTGCCTCGATCTCAGCAAGCACGCTACGGCTCAGTTGACCGACTCTCTGAACAGCCCTACCTCTGTGAAGGATAACAATCTGGCCGCGATGCCGAAGGGGCGGCAAGTCTTCTTGAAGACTCCGTTTCAGGTCAGCGGTGTCTTGCAGCTAACCGGCAAGAAGATTCAGGAGTGGGGGCGAAACGAGTTCCCAGAGAAGATTACCGACATCCAGATAAGCCGCGTCTGCTCTCAACTGCATTTGCTCCACGGGGCGGGCGGGGTTTTCGACCGAGATGGCGTCACCATCGCCAAGCTCGTCCTCCACTACGCGGACAACTCGACACGGGAGATCGAGATCAAGAATGGCGTGCATGTGCGCGATTGGTGGGGTGAACCCAATCAGCCAATCACGGGCACCAATGCGGCGTTGGCGTGGACCGGCTCGAATCCGGCGCTGAAAGCGTATGGCGGCGAGAAACCCGGATCGCTGCGAATCTACAAGACCACTTTCCAAAATCCACAGCCAGGCCTCTCCCTGACGAGCCTGGACTACGTCTCGACAATGCAGGATTCTTCACCCTTCTTGCTTGGCTTGACCGTTGAGTAGAAAAAGCTCCGGGTTCTCTTTACCAAGTTGATCGGGGCGAACGGCGAGGGACTGCAGTCAGCTCAGCCGTCGAGAGCCGGAATGCACTTAAGCCGAATGAACCGCCACGGCGCGGCCGTCGCCGAGCTTCAATCACTCTTCGGCACGCACTTATTTCGGATTGGCGCAGCCTCGGGTTTCCGGCAATCATACGATGGCAACCGACCGATACCATGCCCATCAAGATTGACACGAAATTGACGGCGCGGAAGCTCGTGCCGCGAGTCGAACGGCTGTTCGACCTTTCCGCGGAGAAAATCCTCAGCATCGAGAAGGTCTGGGAGCCGGAGCAAGGCACGCCGGTGTTCACGGTCAAGGGCCGTTATACCTCGCGCGGGTGGACGGAATGGACGCAGGGTTTCCAATACGGCTCAGCGCTGCTCCAGTTCGATGCGATGGGCGACGAGCGATTTGTGGAGATCGGCCGCCGCGGCACGGTCGAACGCATGGCCACGCACGTCTCCCACATCGGCGTCCACGACCACGGCTTCAACAACATCTCCACCTACGGCAACCTGCTCCGCCTGATGCGCGAGGGGAAGATTCCGCACAACGACTGGGAGAAGGCGTTCTACGAGCTGGCGCTGAAGGTCAGCGGCGCAGTGCAGGCGTCGCGCTGGGCGCAGACAAACGAGCGTTTGGGGTATATCTACTCATTCAATGGCCCGCAGTCGCTCTTCATCGACACGATGCGGTCTTTGCGTTCGTTGGCTGTCGCTTATCGGTTGGGTCATGTGCTGCAAGGCGAGCAAGACAAGTCCATTTGCCTTTTGTGGCGGTCGCTCTGCCACTCTCGGACGACTGCGACCTACAGCGTGTATTACGGAGAGAATAGGGATGCGTACGATGTGGCCGGTCGGGTAGCCCACGAGTCCGTTTTTAACACCAACAATGGAGTCTATCGTTGTCCGAATAGCCAACAAGGATACTCGCCATTCAGCACGTGGACGCGGGGACTTGCTTGGGCGATCCTCGGGTTCGCCGAACAACAGGAGTTCTTGCACTCAATTACGGACGACGAGCTTGAGACTGCTGGGGTCTATCATGGGAATCGCCCAGACAATCCACAGCTAAAGCGATGGCTAAAGCGGGCAAAAGCGTACTCTTTGACCGCTGAGGTTATGGCGCCAGACAGAATTCGCGGATGGATGCAGCGCGCTGTGCTTGCCACCGCTGACTTCTACCTCACCAACTGCTGCGCTGATGGCATCCCGATGTGGGACACCGGCGCGCCGAACCTGTATCGCTTGCCGTCAGGCTACCTGAACAAGCCGTCCGATCCCTACAACCGCTGGGAGCCGGTGGACAGCTCGGCTGCAGCCATTGCTGCACAGGGGCTGATCCGAATCGGCAACTTCTTGGTTGCGGAAGGCAGGAAACAACTTGGCATACGGTATCGCCAAGCCGGCTTGACCATCGCGCGCACGCTCTTCTCCGAGCCATATCTGAGTACCGATCCGAAGCATCAGGGCCTCATCCTCCATTCCGTCTATCACCGCCCGAACAGCTGGGATTACATCGCGCCCGGCCAAAAAGTGCCGAACGGTGAAAGCTCGATGTGGGGCGACTACCACGCGCGCGAACTGGCGCTGCTCATCCTTCGTGAGGCGCGTGGCGAGGTTTATCCCACGTTCTTTGGCTGCGTTGGCTGAACAAACCTGAAATACGTTACCGAACATGACTACTCCCGCTCTCTCCAGACTCCGCGCCGGAGTCATCGGCACCGGCTTCATCGGGCCAGTTCACATCGAAGCCCTGCGCCGGCTGGGCGTGCAGGTTGCGGCCCTCTGCGACGTGCCGGACCGCGTCCAAGCCGCTGCCGAGCGCCTGGCGATCCCGCAGGTGTTTGGTGATTACCGGGAGTTGCTCCGCTCGCCTGAGGTGGATGTCGTCCACATCACCGCGCCAAACCGTTTCCACGCCGAGATGTCGCTAGCCGCGCTGAAGGCGGGCAAGCATGTCGTTTGCGAGAAGCCGCTGGCGATGAACACGCGCGAGACCGCTGCCATCGTGAAGGCCGCCCGCAAAGCCGGCACGGTCTTCGCCGTGAACTACAACGTTCGATTCTACCCCGCCGTGCTCCAACTGCGCCGCGCCGTGGCGAATGGCGATCTCGGCGAAGTCATCCACGTCAACGGCTCATACTTCCAGGACTGGCTCTTCAAGGACACGGACTACAACTGGCGACTGCTCCCCGCCGAGGGCGGCAAGCTCCGCGCGGTGGCCGACATTGGCACGCACTGGATGGACACTGTCTCGTTCATCCTCGGCGCAAAACTTACCTCCGTGTTCGCCGATCTCGGCACGTGGCACAAGACGCGCAAGCGCCCGCTCGGCGAGGTGCAGACGTTCGCCAAGGCCGACGGCGCGATGAAGTACGCCAGCTATAAGGTCGCGACGGAGGATTTCGCCAGCGTGCTGCTGCAATTCAACAACGGCGCGCGGGGCAACCTCGGCGTGTCGCAAGTTGCCGCTGGCCGCAAGAACTGCATCCGGGTCGAAATCTACGGTTCAAAGAAATCCGCGTGGTGGTGTTCGGAAGAACCTGAAACGCTGCACTTCGGCAATCGCGACAGCGCAAACGAAGTTGCCGTGCGCGCCACCCCGGCGTTCGGAGATGGCGCGGTCGGCTCGATGGACTATCCGCCGGGCCACGTCGAGGGGTTCCCGGACACGTTCAAAATGTTGTTCCGGAACATCTATTCGACCATCGCAACCGGCAACGCCGACGCGAGGCTCTTCGCCACCGCCGAGGATGGGCACGCGGAGGTCGCCGTGTGCGAAGCGATTCTGAGGAGCCACCAGTCGAAGCATTGGACGCTCGTGTGACCCGGTTTCTTGCGGCCTGATCGTATGCCCTAAAGCCTTTGAAATGTTCTCGTCAATACACGGCTCCTTCATGACACGGAAACGCTCAACGATTGCAGCAATCCTGATTCTGGCTGTGGCGGCAGTCGGCATATGGGCGTATTCGAATTCGCTGTTGCGGTCAGACGCAAGTATTCGACGATCCTTGCTCAGACATACTCCAGTGGGAACCAGTCGTGACGACTGCTGTGCCTTTGTTAAGAGGCAAGGATGGAATCCTGGGTGGAGTTACGGCGGATTCATGAAGCAAGACCCCAGCAAACCTCCTGAGGCAGTCGGGGTCAGTTCCTTCAGAGTAGATCTCGGACATTATACCCTGGTGCTTCGCACTGATGTGGAAGCATTTTGGGGCTTCGACGCGAGTAACCGCCTAGTTGATATTTGGGTCAACAGGTCCACTGACGGCCCGTGAACAACACCATGCACAGGATTTGCAGGGCGAGACAGCGGCCAACTTCATGGATCAGTTCAAGACGATGGCTCGGCTTGGACGCCCGCTCATTTAGTTCGTCCGCCCTGACTGCTTGTTCCTAACAAACAACAACCTCAACTGAAAACAACCATGAAACTCGGATTCGTCTCCGCCATCCTTCCTGAACTCAACCTCGACCAGGTGCTCGCCTTTGCCGCCGCCGAGCGGTTCGCGTGCGTCGAAATCATGTGCTGGCCCGTCGGCAAGGCCGAACGCCGCTTTGCCGGCGTGACGCACATTGACGTAGCCGGCTTCACGAAGTCCCAAGCCGACGACGTGAACGCGCTTTGCGCGAAACACGGCGTCAGCATCAGCGGCCTCGGCTACTACCCGAACCCGCTGGATCCGGACGCCGCCGTCGCGAAAGTGGCCGTGGACCAACTCAAGCGCGTCATCAAAGCCGCGCCACTGCTCGGCTTGAAGAACGTGAACACGTTCATCGGTCGTGACTGGACCAAGACCGTGGACGACAACTGGCCGCGCTTCCTGAAGACCTGGAAGCCGATCCTCGCCCTCGCCGAAGACTGTGGGGTGAAGATTGGCATTGAGAATTGCCCGATGTCCTTTACGCGCGACGAATGGCCTGGCGGCAAGAACCTTGCGGTTTCGCCCGTCATCTGGCGGCGCATGTTCAGCGACATTCCGTCGGCTAACTTCGGCCTGAACTACGACCCGTCGCACTTCGTTCTCCAGCGCATGGACCCGATCAGCCCGCTGGCGGAGTTCAAGGACAAACTGTTCCACCTGCACGCGAAGGACCTGACAGTACATCCCGAGAAACTCAACGAAGTCGGCATCTTCGCCTTCCCGAAACAATGGCACACGCCGCGCATCCCGGGCTTTGGCGAAGTCAATTGGGCGCAGTTCATGGCCAAGCTTTACGAAGTCGGCTACGATGGCCCGTTGTGCATCGAGGTCGAAGACCCGACCTTCGGCCAGACGCTGGAAGGGCGGAAGGCCGCGGTTAAAGTCGCCGGGAATGTGCTGCGGCCGTTCTTTGTTTGAGTTGAACAGCGAAGACGCGAAGGCGCGAAGAAGCGAAACAAGAAAGGCAGTGGCATGAAGGAAATGCGAATGGTTTCCAGACCTGACAAAGTGGTCGTCCCACACGAAATCGAGCAAATGGCCGCGACCGCAGTGGACTCGGCTTTCGCGGTGCATTCGGAACTTGGGCCAGGGCTGCTCGAAGCGGCCTACGAGGCCTGCTTTGCGCGCGAGCTTGAGCTTCGGGGGATCAACCACCAGCGCCAATTACCGGTGCCCTTGAACTACAAAGGCAAGCTGGTCGAAGTCGGCTTTCGCGCGGATGTCGTGCTGGAAAAGAAACTCCTCATTGAACTCAAGTCGGTGGAAGAGGTCGTGCCTGTTCACCGGGCACAAGTGATCACGTATCTCAAGATCATGAAGCTGCCGCTCGGTCTGCTCATCAACTTCAACGAGATCCTCATCAAAGACGGAATCCAGCGGGTGCTAAACGTCCCAAAACAGCCTCCGACTGCCGGCTTCAGCCTTTGAATTTGACCTTCGCGCCTTCCCGCCTTCGCTGTTAACCCCATGAAATACACCTACGAGCAACTCGCCAAGATGATTGACCACTCGCTCTTGCATCCGACGATGACGGATCAGGAACTGGAGGACGGCTGCCGGCTTGCGGCGAAGTACGCCGTCGCGTCGGTCTGCATCAAGCCTTACGCCGTGCGACGGGCGGCAGAGTTGCTGAAAGGGACGGGCGTGCTTGTCGGCGCGGTCATCGGCTTTCCGCACGGCAACAGCACCACCGAGTCAAAACGCTACGAAGCTGAACTCGCCTGTCGCGATGGCGCCGCCGAGATTGACATGGTCATCAACCTCGGCAAGGCGCTCAGCGGCGATTGGGAGTACGTCGAGCGTGACATCAGGGTCGTGTGCGCCGAAGCCCATCGCCACGGCGCGAAGGTCAAGGTCATCTTCGAGAACGATTACCTGACCAAGGGCGGCGCCGGCTTGAGCGGCGATGACTTCAAACGCAAGCTTTGCCAAATTAGCGAGCACGCGGGCGCCGACTGGGTGAAAACCTCGTCGGGCTACGGCTTCGTGAAGCAGCCGGACGGCAGCTACAACTACAAGGGCGCCACGGAGCACGATCTCGCTTTGATGCGCGCGAGTTGTTCGGCCAGGGTTCAAGTCAAAGCTGCCGGTGGCGTGCGCGATTTGGACGGCCTCATCAAGGTCCGCGATCTGGGCGGCTCCCGCTGCGGCGCCACCGCCACCGCCGCCATGCTGGACGAATACCGACGGCGCGAGGCGGCCGAGAAGGCGGGCCTGGCTGCAGACCCTAGCGACGCCCAGTTAGGCAAAGGTGGCTATTGAGCCGGCTTGACCTTGCTCGCCCACCGCAAGTAACTCTATCCGCACATGATCATCTCCGACCTCAGCAGGATCGAAGGCCGTCGCTATCCTGCACGGCGACGCACGCAGAACCTCGTGGGCGGCGTGGCCCCCATCCAGTGCAAGAACTTCTGCATCGGGAACGTCACGCTTGATCCGAAAGGCGGCCAGGTACCGTGGCACAATCAGGAGCAGGAAGAGGTCTATTTCGTTATCGAAGGCACGGGCGAGATGTGCCTAGGCGAGGAACGGCAGATCGTGACGAGCGGGCAGGCCGTTTACATTCCGCCCGGCGTCTTTCACCAGCTCACGAACATCGGCGACACGCCGCTGCGCATGCTCTACTGCTACGGTCCGGCTGGTGACGTGGCCCACTGGCGTCAGGAATTGAGCGGCACTTTGCCCAAGGCTGGAATTGATGTTCCGCCGCTGCCGGGTGGCGCGCAGCCGCAATGCACGGACAAGCCGGCGTAAGTTGTTGAATCGTGGACTGGTTTAATCGTTGAATCGGCAACCGGGCTTCGCCGCGGCAGCAGTAGACAATCGTCAATCGGAAATCCGAAATCGCAAATCATGAACACTCACACCGTCGGCATCATCCTCAACGGCGTCACTGGACGCATGGGCACCAACCAGCACTACATCCGCTCGTTGCTCGCGATCATCAAGCAAGGCGGTGTCCGCATCAGCGACGGTGAGACCATCATGCCCAAGCTCACCTTGGTCGGACGCAACCAGGCCAAGCTCCAGAAGCTCGCAGCGATGGGCGACGGCGTGTATTGGACGAGCGATCTGGACACTGCGCTCGCCGATCCGGCCAACACGATCTACTTCGACGCGCAGACGACGGGTCGCCGTGCGGCGGCCGTGAAACAGGCGATCGCCGCCGGCAAGCACGTTTATTGTGAGAAGCCCACCGCGACCGACACAGCCACGGCCTACGAGCTTTATGAGGTTGCGAAGAAGGCCGGCGTCAAACACGGCGTCGTGCAAGACAAGCTGTGGCTGCCGGGCTTGCTGAAGCTCCAGATGCTCATCAAGTCCGGATTCTTCGGCGAGTTGCTGTCGGTGCGCGGCGAATTCGGCTACTGGGTCTTCGAGGGCGACATCGTGCCCTGCCAGCGGCCGTCGTGGAATTATCGCAAGGAGGACGATGGCGGCATCATCGTGGACATGCTCTGCCATTGGCGCTACGTGCTCGACAACATCTTCGGCAAGGTGAAGGCGCTTTCCTGCCTCGGCGCCACGCACGTCAAACAGCGCTGGGACGAAGCCGGCAAGCCCTACAAATGCACTGCCGACGACGCCGCATATGCCACGTTCGAGTTGGAGAATGGTGTCATCGCACACTTCAACTCCTCGTGGACGGTCCGCGTCCGCCGCGACGATCTGCTCACGCTTCAGGTGGACGGCACGAAAGGCTCGGCGGTCGCAGGCCTGCGTGATTGCGTGGTGCAACACGCCAGCGCCACGCCCCGCCCGGTCTGGAATCCCGACATCCCGAACCCGATCAACTTGTTCGAGAACTGGGAGCGCGTGCCGGATTACCAGACCTTCGACAACGCCTTCAAAGTCCAGTGGGAACTCTTCCTCCGTCACGTCGTGTTGAACGAACCGTTCCGCTGGGGATTGCTCGAAGGCGCGAAGGGCGTGCAACTCGCCGAGAAGGGACTGGAGTCTTGGGCCAAGCGGGCGTGGGTGGAAGTGCCAGAACTGATGACCTGAGCAAGTTGCCGGTCAACCCCTGGCCTCAGCGCGGCTGGTCCCGGCGCCTCGCTTCAGCCTCGTTTCGAGTTGTTACCCGGATTACACGCCGTTGTCCCTGCGGATTCTCTTCTGGCCCTGGTATGCGTCTTTTGCGTCTAAACGCACGTTGACCAAAGTTGGCGACCCCGCTAATGTCAGAATCAAAGTGAGAGACAAGTGGCATGAAAAGAACAACCTCCCTTCGGATGAGCGGACTGGCGCTCGTATTGAGCTTCTCGGCAACGATCTCATCGAAGGCCGACTTTGACGGGCCGTATTTCCTGACCCCTCCCGCGCCCGGATTCTACATCGGAGGTCAGAACGGAAGTCAACTGCCGGCCTCGATCGGCAACTGGACCGCTTGGGGAATTCTCGCGTGGGTGAACACCTCAAACGCGCCCCTGCGGCTCGAACTGGGTGTCCCAACAGGATCGTTCTTCGCAAACGAACTGCGATTCCAGACCTACGCTGTCGCTGATGGTACGATCAGTTTCGACTACAGAACGATTAGCCGCGACAGCCCGCAAGGCGGGGCCATCCACTGGCTCTGGCAACCGGTGGAAGGAAGCCCCTCATCCACGGTCTTGGACCAAGGTCCTAGCGATGAATTGCGGCACTTCGATTTCCAGGTGCATGCGGGCGATCAGTTCGGCTTCCGTCTGGTTTCCGGGATTGACGTACTCGGCCCGGGAGCCCCCCTGTGGCACGAGTTGACGATTGAGAACTTCATCGCCCCGGTGCCGGAACCAACCGCGTGGAGCTTGCTAATCCTGGGCTGCGCAGCGCTGGTCTCGCACGATCGACGTCGCCGAGCCCGGACTCTGCCTATTAGGCTTTGCCCTCGACCCTGCTCAGCACATCGCCGTTCTTCAGGCGGGTCCTGAGCTGCTGGCCGGCGGTGGCCGCGGTGACATCCCGCAGAATGCTGCCCGTGGCGGCATCCATCGTGATGGAATAACCGCGCCCCAGAACTTGCTCCGGGCCGAGCAGTCGGAGTCGCGCTGTGGCCGCGCCTACCCGATGTTGCACTTCCCTCATACCCAGCCGCACCGCCTCACGCAGTGCGTGCTGGTGTTGCCTCAAGACCTCGTGCTGTTGGCGAATTTGTAGCGCTGGTCGCGCCCGGACTAATCGTCGCGCAAGATTCTCGCAGGCCACCTGACCTTCGCGCACGCGCTGCCTCGCCGCGCGCAGCAGGCTCGCGTGCAAATCATCCAACCGCTGCGACCACTCGTTCAACCGCCGCCGCGGGTGGGCACGGTTCAGGCGTTCGACAATGCTGCAGAAGTCCTCCCGCTCGCGTTCCAGCCGCTGCCGAACCCGCTGCGCCATCAACCCCGGCACCTCCGCCACGAACTCGCGGCTGGCGAAGACGTCTTCGGTAATAATCTCCGCAGCGGCGCTCGGCGTGGCGGCGCGCACGTCCGCGACAAAATCGCTAATGGTGAAATCAATCTCGTGCCCCACGGCGGACACCACCGGCAACTCCGATTCAAAGATGGCGCGGGCCACGACTTCCTCGTTAAAGGCCCACAGGTCCTCCAAGCTCCCGCCGCCACGCGTGATAAGAATCAAATCGAGACGCGTTGAATCGTCGAATGGCTGGAGCGTTGAACCGGCATCCGCTTCCGCGATTCCACGGTTTAACGGTTCAGCAATTTGCGCGAATTCGTTCAGCAGGCGAATGGCTGCCGCGATTTCCGCCGCCGCGCCTTCGCCCTGCACACGGCATGGGGCAAGGATGATTTCGAGGGCCGGGTTGCGGCGCTGAACGACATGGAGCACATCGCGAATGGCGGCGCCTGTGGAAGAAGTCACCACGCCGATGCGCTTGGGAAAGCGCGGCAGCGCTCGTTTGCGTTCCGGCGCGAACAGACCTTCGGCGGCCAGCTTCTGCTTGAGCTTCTCGAAGGCGATTTGCAGCGCGCCAATGCCCTGCAACTCCACCGCTCGCACGATGAGTTGATACTGCCCACGCGCTTCGTACACCGTCACGTCGCCTTGAAGGATGACTTTCTGGCCGTCCTGCAATGCCTCGCGCACGCCCGCCACCACGCCGCCACCGCGGAACAGCACGCAACTGAGTTGCGCGCCAGCGTCTTTGAGCGTGAAGTAAACGTGCCCCGAGGCCTGCGCGCGGAGGTTCGTGATCTCGCCGCTCACCCAAACCTGACCCACCTGCTTTTCGAGCAGCTTCTTAACCTGCGTCGTCAGTTCACTGACGGACAGCACGCGTCGCGTCTGCTCGGTCGGGAACAGCTCTCCGAAGTCCCACTGGGATTTGGCTGGCTTCGCCATCGGCCTTAAGTGACTCCCTCTGACACCCGCCAAATCCCCACCGCCTTGCCGCTCGCTTCGTCCACTTCCACTACGACGCCATGCAGCATGACGCGGTTCCGCGCGACTTCGAACCGTTGCGGCAGGTTCGTGACAAACCGTTTGATGACCGGCTCGATCTCACGGCCCAGCACGCCTTCGTGCGGACCCGTGAAGCCGGCGTCGCTCAGGTAGGCCGTACCGCCGGGAAATATCTGGTCGTCGGCGGTCTGGACATGCGTGTGCGTGCCGACAACGGCACTGACCTTGCCATCCAGCATCCGGGCGAAGGCGATCTTCTCCGAGGTGGCCTCGGCATGGAAATCCACGAAGATGATCTTCGTCTGTTCCCGCAGCCGTTCGATTTCCGGCGGCGCGGCCAGGAACGGATTCTCGATCGCCGGCATGAAGGTGCGTCCCTGGGCGTTGACCACGCCGATCAAGACCGGGCTGCGCACGCCTCCCTTCGCGCTTTGCACTTCAAACACGCCGCTGCCCTGCCCCACCGTGCCGGGCGGATAATTCAGCGGACGCAGCACCCGCGGCTCGCACTGCAACAAGTCCATCACCTCTTTCTGATCCCAGATGTGGTCGCCACTGGTGATGACGTCCACGCCGGCTGCAAAGATCTCGCCAGCCGTCTTGGTTGTGATGCCGTTGCCGCCGGCGGAGTTTTCGCCGTTGGCGATGACAAAATCAAGCCCGTGCTGCTCGCGGAGCTTCGGCACCAAGGCCCTCACCGCCTTGCGTCCCGGTTCACCCACGATGTCGCCGATGAAAAGCAGTTTCACGCCGCGAAGGTAGCCGCGAACACGACAAATGACACGCAGGAAAGGAAAAGCCTTTTTCTGATCGAGACAGCTCTTTAACCTGCGCCGCGTGGCAATCAAGCTCGGCGACCAATTGACGTTGCGGATAGACGACATCGCGTTCGGCGGCGAAGGCGTGGGACGCGTCGCGGAATTCGTCGTCTTCGTGCCGTTCGTGCTCGTGGGCGAGACGGTCGAGGTCGAGGTGACGGAGGTGAAGAAAAGTTTTGCGCGGGCCAAACTGGTGCGCGTGGCGGAGGCTTCACCAGAGCGCGTGGAGCCCGCCTGCAAACACTTCGGCGCGTGCGGCGGCTGCCAGTATCAGCACATCGCTTACGAGCGGCAGCTTGTCGTAAAGCAGAAGCAGGTGGCGGATTTGTTCGAGCGGGTCGGTGGGTTTTCGCCGGAGGTTGTGACGCCGGTGATCCCCTGCCCTGCGCCTTACGGCTACCGCAACCGGATCATGATCCGCAGCCAGTGGAACAAACCGGAGCAACGGCTGAACATCGGCTTCGTGCGCTGGGACTGCGGGCTGGTGGAGGACGTCTTCGAGTGCAAGATCGCCGAGCCCGCGCTCAACGAGCAAATCCGGCACGTCCGCGCACATCCGCCGCCGCGCGGCGGGCTCAAGGTGGTGCTCCGCATCCCGCCTGAAGGCTGGGAGGTGCCGCCGGATTCGTTCTTCCAAAACAACTTCTTCCAACTGCCCAACCTGACGCAGGTCATCCGCGAAACGCTGTGCGAGGCCGGCACACGACACCTAGTGGACCTGTATTGCGGCGTGGGATTCTTCGGAATCGAGCTGGCGAAGGCGGTCGAAGCCTTCGTGGGCGTGGAATACGACGCCCAAGCGATCAAGGCAGCGCGGAAGAACGCCGCCGCCCGGGGCATCACCAACGGCGAATTCATCGGCGGGAAAGTGGAGGATGTGTTGCCCGACCTACTGGCAAAGCTCTCGCCGGAGAAGACGGCGATCCTGCTCGACCCGCCGCGCAAGGGGATAGCGAAGGCGAATCTGGATTACTTGCGCGAGCTGCGTCCGGCGCAAATCATCTACGTGTCGTGTCATCCGGCCACAATGGCGCGGGATCTGAACGTCCTGTGCGCGGAGGGTGTTTTCGAGCTCAAGCGCGTGACGCCGCTGGATATGTTTCCGCAGACCCAGCACGTGGAATGCGTGGCGGCCCTGCAACGTGCCACGCCGGTCGGGACCGTCCCTGCGTAGCACCTGCCTCCAATTGCAGCGGCTGGGCAAAACGCCGCCATCTGAATGCGTCTGAAGTATGCGGCGCTCGACCGAGACGTGGCTGGCACCGCAGAGACGCCACAAACCGGTTTCACCTTACCGCTCCAGCGCCTGCAAAAGCTGTATGGCCTCCGCATAGCCGGGACGGAGTTCCAGTGCGTGGGCCGCGGCGGCTCGCGCTTCCGGCCGGCGTTCGAGCCTTACGAGCACCGTCGCTCGGGCGTAAGGAATCTGAGGCGAGCGATGGTCCAATGACTCCGCCCGCGTCAGGCTGTCAAGTGCGGCCGAATCGTCGCCCGCGGCGGCGTAAACGAGGCCAAGGTTGTACCAGGCCTGCGAGTATTGCGGGTCCAGCTCCGTCGCCTGCTTGAGCGCCACCAGGGCATCCTTGGGCCGGTTCGCCTCGTTGTAGGCAAGGCCGAGTTTGTAGCGCATCTCCGCATCGAGCGGCGCGAGGCGGCAGGCTGCCTCCAGTTCACGCACCGCCTCGGTCGGCTTGCCCTCCATGCTTAAACCCACAGCCAGCGCATGGCGCAGCGGTGCGGAATTCCCGTCCCAACTCACCGCGCGACGGAAGCAAGCCATCGCCGACGGCAAATCGCCGCGGTTCATGTGAAAGATGCCGCGCTGCAGTTCGCCGGCGGGCTGGTCGCTGTTGTAGGTCAGATAAGCCAGCAACTCGCGCCCGGCCGTCGAGTTCGTGGCCACGGTTTCGTTCAGCGCCCACGCCGCCGCCAGACGCACGCCGCGCACTGGATCGCTCAACCCCTTGCGCAACGCGTTCTGCACCGGCGCATCGCCGCCGCTCCCCAATGGGCCCAATGCCCGCACCGCCGCTACGCGGACCATCGCGTTCGTGTCGCCCGCTGCCGACACCAGTGCGCCTTGAACCTTCGCCTCGCCGAGCCACGGGCGCAGCATGTTGGCCGCAACCGCGCGCCAATAGAAGTTCGTGTCGCTGGCAGACATCTTGAGCAAGCCATCCAGCGCGCCCCGATCCCCGTTCTTGGCGCGAGCGACGGTTTGCGCCCGCCAGCGATACGGTCGCTCCATCTTCGCGCCATACCACTTCTCCACGTATTCCAGCGACCACTCCGCCGTGCGCTCCGTGTGACAGCGATTACACGCGTTCGGGATGCCGAATTCCTTCGTGAGCAGCGGATCAGGAATCGTGAAGCCGTGATCGTGGCGCGAGTGGCGCTGCATATAGACCGTCTGCGGCATGTGACAGCCGGTGCAGAGATCGCCGCGGTCGTTCACCTTGTGATGGCTGTGCGTGGCGAGATCCACCTGCGGGATGTTGTTCGAAACGCCCGACACGTGGCAGAGCATGCAAAGGTAATTCCCCGTCAGGCGCGGCTTGGCGGCGTGCGGCTCGTGGCAATTCACGCAGCGCGTGCCCGCCGCGTGCATCCGGCTGCCGAGGAACGCCGTGTACTCAAAATCTTCGTCGCGAATCTGACCGTCGGGGTAAAACGTGTCCGTATCGTCCACCATCGTGAGCCAGTAATGATCGTC
>CAZWJC010000113.1:0-20648 GCA_964634255.1 uncultured Verrucomicrobiota bacterium
CAAGACCAATTGGCCCGCGCGCTGTTTCCGCTCGGCGACAAAACCAAAAGCGACACCCGCGCGCTGGCGCGACACCGCGAACTGAAAACCGCGGACAAGGAAGAGAGCATGGAAATCTGCTTCGTGCCGGACAACGATTACGGGAGGTTCCTCCGGCAGGCGGATCTCGCCCAACCACACCGCGGCGAGATTGTGAACCAGCAAGGGCGGGTGTTGGGCCATCACGACGGAATCGAATTCTACACCATCGGCCAACGCCGTGGCCTGCGCGTTTCATCGGCCACCCCGCTTTACGTGCTCGAACTCGACGTGGTGAACAACCGCGTCATCGTAGGCGACGCCGCAGCGCTGGCGCGCGCGGAATTCATTGTGGAACGATGCAATTGGATACCTTTCGACGCTCCCGATGGGCCAATTGAAGTAACGGCGAAGATTCGCTACAACCATGCTGGAACGACAGCCACAGTGACGCCGCTCGTCGGCGGTTGTGCTCAAGTGCGATTGCACGTTCCGCAACGCGCCATTACGCCCGGGCAGGCGGCGGTGTTCTATCAGGACGACCTGGTGGTGGGCGGCGGATGGATTTCCGCTGCGCCCGCAAAACCAATCTGAGGCCTCGACTGACGCGCCGGTCGCTCAATTCGTTTGCAGGCGATAGAAGCGAGCCGCGCTGTTACTTGCGCCGAGGGTGGTTGAAAAAACCGCCCCAGTGCTCTGAACCACGTTCGTCACCGGCCACCAAATGGCGGACGCTGCCAATCCGGTGGTTTCCATGAGGCTGGCCCCTGCTCCGCTTAGCGGCCAATCCAGATTCACCGCACTACCCATCGGCGTCGCTCGCATCACCAGCGGCGCCGCCAACCGGCCAAACACGTCCGCCACAGGCAGGACGTTTCCCCCATCGCCGAAAAACGACCGCCGATCGAATCCGGCGAGGTTGTAGCCGTTGAGGCGCTGATACTCCGTGCCCCACCAAAACACGCCAATGCCCTGGCCACCCGGGACGCTCTTGATCACTTGGGCAAGCGCCGTAACGAATTCAACCTGACCATTGGTGCTGGCCGGGATGCCATAAATGTTCGTTGAGTCGGCCCACGGAAACCCGGTCTCAGCAATGACGACCGGTTTGCCGTAGCGGCGTACCGTGTTCGTCAGGCAGGTTTGCAGCGCATTCAGATTGCCATGCCACCACGGGTAAAAGCTCTGCCCAATGATGTCAAACGGGACGGACTGCTGGTTCAGCTTGTCGAAGAACCACTGCGTCGTCACCCAATCGCCGCCGCGGTCAATGTGGATCATCACTTGCGGCGTCTCCTCCCCCGCTCCGTCCATGACGCCTTGACGGGCGGCTTTAAGCAACCGGCCGAGATTCGTCCATTGTGCCGCGGTATCGTAAGCGCCACCCACGCGCCCGTCGTTCCACAACATCCCGCCGATGATCTCGTTGCCGATCTGGACATAGTCCGGCATAGCGCCTGCCGCCTTAAACGCCGCGATGGAGTTGCTGCTGGAGTCGCGAATCTGCGCTTCAAGTTGGGTGAAGCTAAGACCGGCCCAGGTGGCCGGTTTGGCTTGCTTGCCAGGATCGGCCCAAGTGTCGGAGTAATGGAAATCGAGCAGGAACTTCAGACCAGCCGACTTCACCCGCACCGCCAGCGGGAGCGTATAGTCGAGATTGTTGATGGCGTTGTAAGGGTTAGCTTGCGCCTGCGTTGCGCTGCTGGTGAAGAGCCGCAAACGAATGCAGTTCACTCCCCGGCGCTTCAGGATCTCCAGGGCATCCTGCACCTGGCCGGCATCCCGGTAGGAAACACCCCGGTTCTCGAAGAAGGCCAGATGTGACATGTCGGCCCCGACGATGAAGTCGCCGGCAATCAACGTTGGCACAGCGAGGAAAACCGCTGCCCACGCGACCAGTTTCTGGATTCTCCGGCGCATCTGCATGCCGATGGTCGTGCCGCAACCCTTCCGCGCGCAAGGAAAGAAATGGGAGATATGGCACAGCGTGCAACCGTGAAAACACGAAGGCCACGCCTTGGCGTGGCCTTCGCGGTTGAAATGGATATGAGGATTCAGGCTGGTTCTTCCATCAGCCAATCCGCCAAGTGCAGATACTCTTTGATCTTCCGGCGCTCGTAGCGATGGCGCTGGGCCTTCTTCGGCTGGTTTTCAGTCTTGCGAAACGGAGGTTTGGGATCGCGTACAACTTCAGTGATCGGCTCTTCGGTTTTGTTCATGACTGACTCCTTCGTTCGGTCTGTCGCGGAGTGCGCACAATGCCGTCCGGCCGGCCTTCCTCAGGTCGCCGAGCTTACGAACTGGCATCGGCTTCTTCATCGCTTGCCAATATAGACCAGTCTAACGCGCCCGCATTCAAAACTTTTTTGGCGCGAGACCAGCCCGCCATCTAGCTGTGCCTGAGCAGCTTCAACAGTCATCGCCGTCCCAGGAGCAACCCGGCATGAGCGCTTCCGCTCCAACTAGTATTTCGGCGACCCGGTGCGAAGACTTGAGAAGAATCTGGCGTAGCTTCCGCCGTCAGGCGCGACCGCCGGGACGGATGGAAAAAGCAAACGCTCCGGAACGCCATTCCCGCTCGCTTCGGCTCGCGGTCAATCGCATGCCGAGCGTTTCGTAGGCCACCTGAACCTCACCAAACTCCCTGCGTAAAATCCCGGCCAGCACCAACTCACCGTCCGGCCGAACCAAACCCGAGATCCGTTTCCGCTCGGCGATCAAAAGCGTCGAAATCAGGTTGGCGCAAACCAGATCATATTGCCGGGGGGCTTTTGCCGGGAGTTGCGTCACATCCTGCTGGCGGATCCGCAGCTTGGCATGAACCCCGTTTCGCTGGGCATTGGCGCGGGCCACCCGGACGGCATCGGGATCAAAATCAAACGCGTGAACGGGCGCATACCCCAGTTTCGCCGCGGCGAGCGCCAGAATCCCCGAACCAGTCCCCACGTCGAGGAATGACTGCTTCACTCCCGTCCGCTGCCGCCGTGCAATCTCGCGCAGACAAAAGCCCGTCGTGGCATGCTGTCCCGTGCCAAAACTCAGGCCCGGATCCAACACCAGCAAGGCTTGGCCAGATTTCGGTTTCCGGCGGCTCCAACTGGGCTTGATGAGCAACGCCCGGCCAACTTCGATCGGCTTGAAATGCCGCTTCCAGGATTCCGCCCAGTTCTCCGCCGGCAGCCGGCGCAGGCCGACACGCGCCGCGCCAACATCAAGCCCCGCGGAGGCCAGTCGCTGAAACCCAGCTTTGAGTTCCGCGCGCCTGGCAGCCAAATCGCCCGGACGCTCGGAGAGGAACACCGAGACGGTGGTTTTGCCCTTCACCGCGTCGAAATGGGCGGATGCCGGCGTGCCGAAAACTTCGGTGAGCAGATTCACCATTGCGTCCTCGGCTTCCGCAGAGGTGGCGACGGATACTTGCCAAAGCGGGCGGGCTTTCACGGCAGCTTGCGCCACGGGGCGAAGTTTAGCAGCGTCAGCTCGGCGCGCGGATTCTCCAAAGCCACACGCGTCACCGTGGCGTAATCCACGGCGAGCGACGCAGTCTGCGGCAGCGGCATATCCAGCACGATGGACAGGATCATCCGGATCACACCGCCGTGGCAGGCGATCGCCACGTTCCGCCCCGGTTGTTCCCGCACGATTTGCTGCACGCACGGCTCGACACGCGCTCGGAAGCTCGCGCCCGTATCACCGTTGGGGACTTCGCCGCGGTCGAGGTGGTGTAGCCAATCCCAGGCATTGTGCCCAAACCGCGCTCTCACCGCGTCCCAACCCAGGTCCGTCCAGTCGCCGAAATCCACTTCCCGCAAGCCGGACAACACCACGGGCGACGGCGCGCCATCGTTGAGCCACGGCGCCAAGGTTTGCTGGACGCGCTTCATCGGGCTGGCATACAGCGCGTCAATCGGTAGCCGCCCCAAAAAACCGGCCAGGGCCTTGGCCTGATCGTGGCCGCGTGGGGACAGATTCATGTCAATCCGACCGCCAAAGAGATTCTGATAGCGCGCCTCCACTTCTGCGTGGCGCAGGAGATACAGATGAATGATGCCCATGAAGTAAACTCGAAGTCCGAAATCCGAAGACCAAAAACCGAATCTAGCCTTGCAGCGCCTGCTGCTGCGCGGCCAGCAACTCGCGAATGCCGGCCTTGCCGAGCTGCAGCAACTCCGCAAGCTGGCTTTCGGTAAACGTGGCTTCCTCGCCGGTGCCTTGCAGTTCGATGAATTCGCCGCGGGCATTCATGACCAAGTTGAAGTCCACGCTCGCCGCCGCGTCTTCCGTGTAGCAAAGGTCCAGCAACGCCTGGCCACTAACGATGCCCACGCTCGCCGCCGCCACAGCGTGGAGCAGCGGGTTGTCGGTTAATTTGCCTTCGCTCACAAGCCGGCGAAGCGCCAACGCCAACGCCACGTAACTACCCGTGATTGCCGCCGTGCGCGTCCCGCCATCCGCCTGTAACACATCGCAATCCACCCAGATCGTCCGCGAGCCCAGCTTCTCGAGGTCCACCGTCGCCCGCATCGCGCGGCCGATGAGCCGCTGAATTTCCTGGGTGCGCCCCTCGATCTTGCCCTTCGTGCTGTCACGCTGCTTTCGCTGAAGCGTCGAATACGGAAGCATCGAGTATTCGGCCGTCACCCAGCCGCCGGTGATGCCCTGCTCTTTCATCCAGCGCGGTACGGTTTCCTCAATGGTCACGCCGCAGATGACGCGCGTGTTACCCCACTCGACGAGCGTCGAACCCGTGGCGTGCGGCGCAATGCCGTTCTGGAAACGGAGGGGGCGCAATTGGTTGGGCAAACGCCCGTCGGAACGGGTCGTCGAAGAAGCGGGTGTCGGCTCAGCCATATTGCCGCTAAACTTAGGCAACGCGCCTTGCGCGGGCAACGCCGAAAGCGTGTAGCATCGCCGGATAACGCCGTTTCTCTCGCTTTCCGTCGAACCGCGACAGCAAAACACCCCGCGGGGCGATGCCCGTGGGGTGTTTGGAGTGAAACAATGGTGTCAGCTCTTTCCGCTTTCTTTGGGACTCGGAGTGGGCTTCTTGGCGGTTTCTTTTGCGGCGCCCCCGGCGGGACAGCATCCCTTGGCTTCGCCCTTGGCCTTTTCACACGCGGCGGCCTTGGCTTTGTCGCATTCGCCGGCTTTGGCCTTTTCGCAAGTAGCCGCTTTGGCTTTGTCGCAGGCGGTTTTGTCTTTCGGGCAAGTGTTGTCGCCAGCCTGCAATGCAAACGACACCGCCACAACGCTGAGGAGAAGTGCAAGTTTCTTCATAGTGGGGATTAGATAGCACCAATCCCGCTCCTGTTCAAATTTTTCTCCGCCGCGGTTCGAGAGAGGGAGTGCCGACCACGGCGTATCTACTTAATCCACTTCAGCCGCGCACAAAAGACATAGTAAAGCGCCGGCAACATGATCAGCGTCAGTCCCGTGGCGCAGAGCAGCCCGAAGATATGCACCGCCGTCAAGGGTCGCCAGAGTTCGCCGCCGGTCAACGCCAGCGGGATCAATCCTCCAACCGTCGCCAGCACCGTCACCAGCACCGCCCGCAGCCGGACCAGGCCTGCCTGAATCAGCGCCCGCTTCAGCTCCATGCCTTCGGCGCGGGCGACTTCGATGAAGTCCGAGAGCACGATAATGTGGCTGACGATCACCCCCGCGAGGCTGACGATCCCCAGCAGGGCCATAAACCCGAGCGAAGTGTGCATGATCGTCATACCCACAAAAGCGCCAATGAGCCCGAGTGGCACCACCAGCATGACCACCAGCGACTTCGTTACCGAGCGGAATTGGATCACCATCGCGAGCGCTATCAGGCTGAGCGAAACCTTCATCACCAAGCCCATCTCCGCCTGGCTCTTCTTCAGTTCCTGGGCTTCGCCGGCGAATTCGAGCTTGTAGCCGGGGGGGAGAATGAGCTTGCGCAAGCCCGGTTTCGCCCGCGCCAGCACGGCGGAAGGCAATTCACCCACCCGCGAATACGCCCGCACCGTGGCCGCGCGCAGCTGGTTGAAGCGTGCAATCGTCGCAAACTCCGTGTCCACCTCGATGCGCGCAAAGCTGTCCAGCGGCACGGCGCGTCCGAATGCTGACTCGACGTAGAGGGAGCGCATCTTTTCGGCTTCGCTGCGCTCTTCGACGTTGAGCCGGATCACCAGCGGGATGAGATGGTCCCCCTCGCGCAGGTCCGAAACCTTCACCCCCGCGAATGCGGACTGCATCACACGTCCGACGACGGCATTATCAATGCCCAAGGTGCTCGCCTTGTCCTGATCAATGTCCACCTTCAGCGTCGGCATGCGCAGCCCCAGGTCGTCGTTCACCTTGTAGCCGCCCGCTTTGCGCAGGATGGCCGCCGTCTGATCCGCCAGCTCGCGCAACACATCCAGATCATCGCCCGTGAGCCGGACTTGGATGGGAGATTCCACCGGCACCCCCTGCTCCAATTGCTTGACCAGGCAGCGCGCCCCGGGAATGTCGCGGTCGAATTCCTCGCGCAGCCTCGCGATCAGCGCCAACACCTGGTCGGCTTGTCGCGTGTTCACCAACACCTGCGCCAGGTAGTTCCCCTGCTCTTTCGGCGCCACGTTGTAGTAAAACCGCGGTGCGCTGCCGCCCACAAAAATACCCGCGCTTTCGATTCCCTCCTGCTGGCGCAGTCGCTCGGCAATCTGCTGGCACACCTGGCGCGTCTGGAAAATGGAGGCCGAGGCCGGCAACTCGACATCAATCAGAAATTGGTTCCGTTCCGCCGGCGGGAAGAACTGCGTGCCGAAAAAGGCGGTCAGCCCAAAACTCAACGCGAGAAGTCCATAAGCCACGCCGATGAACTTCCAAGGGCGCTCCAGCGCCAGCGTGAGCGTGCGGCGATAGCGCGGCAGCAACCACGCCAGCGCTTGATCCACCGGGCGGAACAGGAAGAATTGACGCAGTTCGCCGCCCGCCTCCAATCCCTTCTGCCCGCGCAGAAGGTAGTAGCCCAGCAACGGCACGAAAGTCATGGAAACGATCCGCGACGAAACGAGCGTGAGCGTGACCACCACCGGCAGCGCAAGGATGAACACCCCTTTGTCGCCCGGCAGCAACACCAGCGGCAGGAACGCCACGATGTTGATCAGTGTGCCGAAGAAGATCGCGTGACGCAGGCGGTACGGTCCAAGCCACGCGGCGACCCCACGCGGTTGGCCGTGCGCCAACTCACGGTTGATCGCGTCGGACGCCACGACCGGATCATCCACCAGCATGCCCAGCGCGATGATGAGCGCCGCGATGGAGATTTGGTGGAGTGGGATGCTGAGCGCGTGCAGGGCGGCGGTGGTCATGGCCACCGTCAAGGGAATCCCCAGCGCCACCACCAAGGCCGCGCGCCAGTCCATGAGCAGCAGCGCCATCACCACCACGATGATCACCGCCTCGACGAAGCACTTGATAAAATGGCGCACCCGATGGTCCACCGCGGTGGGTTGATCCGAAAGCGTGACGACGTGCATGCCGTCGGGAAACCGCTTCTCCACCTCGCGCGCCACGTTGCCAACCTCTTCGTTGAAATGGCGGATAATCTGCCCGTCCTTCATTTCCACCGCCACCAGCACGGAACGCTGCGATTCCAGCGCTTTGTCGGCGCCAAGTCGGGTCAGCACGTCCACGTTGAAGGGAATCGGGTTCTCGTAGCCGCGACGCACCTCGAAGACATCGCGCACATAAACCGGCGCGCCCTCGCGCGACTGGCCCACGACCCAATCCTGCAGCTTGTCCTCGCTCTTGAATTCGCCGGTCAACTGCACCGGATAATTTTGTCCGCCGGCACGGAAGGTGCCGCCCGGGATCAAAGCGTTGCGGGCCGCAAGCAACTCAACCGCCCGGAGCGAGGAGAGATTGCGACCGGCTACGTTCGGAATCGAGTAAATGAGGTAAACCGCCTCCGACACCGTGCCGACCGTCTGCACGCGGCCCACGGATTCCAGTTGCTTGAGTTCGTCCTCGAACGTCTCCGCTTGGTCCTGCAAGTCGCGGTAACTGTAGCGCGGCATGGCCGTCGCTTGAATCGCCGGCAGCGGATCCTCGTCGCCCATCAAGACCAGCGGCGGCCCGAAATCCGGATGCAGCTCCGCATCCGATCCCGCCATCTGCCGCCGGAACTCGACCAGAAACTCCTGAATCTCCGCCTTGCTTGCTTGCGTGGCGAAATCGGCCAGGAGAAACGAGGCATACGCGCGGGCGTGCGGTTCGCTGCCCAGCCGCCGCGCCTCGAGCCGCTCCAGGAATTTCTGCTGAATCACCGCGCGGTAGCTTTGCGCCACGGAGGGCGGGAAAAAGGCCGCCACCGCCGCCCGGTTCGTGGAGGAAACCCCGCCCCGCAACTCGCCCAACCGGTTGCGCACCACCGTCGCGCGGGCAATGCACTCCTCCGGACTGATCTTCGGACTCGTGATGGCGAACAGCAGCGTGACGGTGTTGCCGAAGCTCGTGTCCAGATGCGGCACGCTGGCGCCCGTGGGAAGTTTCACCTCCTGCAACTTGGCGCGAATCTTGTCCCACCCCTGGTCAATCCTCTGTTCCCGTGCCGACACCTGTTTGACCGTGATGACGGAAACGCCCGCGCGCGACTGACTCTTGATCTCCTCAATCTCGTCCAGCTCCGAAATCTTCTTCTCGATCTTCTCGCTGACCAGTTGCTCGATTTGCAGCGCCGTCGCGCCCGGCAGCCGGTTGACAACCAGCGCCGTGCGCCGGGGAAAGGTCGGATCCTCCTGCTGCCCCAGTTTCGTGAAAGCCACCGCGCCCCAGACCAGCACGGCGATCAGCATCATCCACGTGACCTCGCGGTGTTCGACGCAATAGCGCGCCAAACCACCGTGGCCGGGAGAGGATTCGGGATGCGAGGTCATCGGGAAGCCGAATTCAGATCAGCCTGCATGCGTTCACCGCGCGTCGTCTGCCTGCGCCCGAACCGGGGCGCCGTCGTAGAGGAAGCTTGCGCCCGCCACCACAACCCATTCGCCAGGTTGCAAGCCTTCCGTGACCACCACCGAACTCTTGATGATCTCGTCCGTTTTGACGCGGCGCTCCCGCGCGCATTGGTCATCCCCCACCACAAAGACTGCCAGCGCGTTCTCGTTGCGGGACACCAACGCCGACAACGGCACCAGCACCGCCCCCGGTGGCGCCGGACGTTTCTCCTCCAGGTAAACCGACGCCGTCATGCCCGGCCGGATCAGCAATTCCGCATTGTCCAGCGTGATCACCACGCGAAAGAGGCGGCCACCCTCACGCGCGGCGACGCCGACTTCTTTCACCCGACCGGTGAAACGCCGGTTTTGCAGCGTCCAAAACTCGACGGGAATTTCGCTGCCGACGGTGACGCGCCCGACCACGCGATCCGGCACGCCGACTTCCACCTCCAACTCGCGCAGGTCGGCGATCTGCAACGCGGGGCGTCCAGCGGCGATGGTCTCGCCCGAGTTCACATGCCGCGCCAACAGGTTGCCGTTGAGCGGGGCGAGCAGGCGCGAGTCCGCGAGGTCTTGCTCGCGTTGCTTGCGCGTGGACTCGGACGCGATCCGGGCGGCGCGGGCGCTGTCATATTCCTGCTGCGAGACTGCGCCTTCCTTGAGCAGCCGTTCGGCGCGCTCGGATAGCGTGCGATCCAGCTCTTCCTTTGCCCGCGCCGAGTTCAGAGCGTTGGTGAAATCCGATTGCTTGAGTTGCGCCAGCAACTGCCCGGCGTTAACCGCGGCGCCCTCCTGCCAGTCCTCGCCGGGCTTCGGCCCGATCAAATCCACGATGCCGCCGACCTTGAAGCTGAGCGTGGTTTCGTTGCGACCTTTTACCGTGGCGACGTATGCCGAGCCCTTGCCCTGCTGCATTTCCGCCAGCGACTTCGCCCGCGCCACCCGAACCACGAGACGTTCCGGCTCCACCGCCACCTTCGGCTTGCAGCCCACAAGGGCCGTCATCGCCAAGGCCACAATGAGCAGCAAAAGCCAAGAGCGGAAGCTGCGCCCTTCCCACTGCTGCGCTAACAAGACGCCTCGCTTCCGGTCATTTGTTTTCATGGACAATCTCCAGCCCGATCGCCCGTTCCAATCGGGCCTTGGCCACGACATAATCGTGCTGCGCCTGAAGCTGGGTCGTGCGCGCCTCCGTAAGCGCAGTCTGGGCGCTCAAGACATCGAGCTGCGTGCCCGTGCCCGCTTCGCTGCGAGCGCGGGCCAGGCGCAGCGCTTCCTCCGCCTGCTCCTGGACTTTCTCCTGCGATTGCAGCAGTTCCTTCGCTTCAATGAACGTCGAGTAAGCCGTCCGCACCTCGAGCTCGATCCGCCGCGCCGCGTCATCAATCTCCACACGGGATTTCTCATGGAGCGCCCGCGCCTCCGCGACCTTGCCGCGTGTGAACATGCCGTCGAAGATGTCCCAGCTCGCCTCGGCACCCACCAGCCAGCCGTGGCGTTCCGCAGTGAGATCATTCTCGAACTGCGAGCTCCGGGAGCCGTAGCCGGCAAATAGCTGGAGATTGGGTTTATATCCAGCGGCTGCGTTCTTGATGCCCTCTTGGCGTAGTTCCTCTGCCTTCCTCAAGGTCGTCAGTTCGGTCCGACGCTCCAAGGCCTGCGCAACGGCTGCCGACAGCTCGACGTGCAGCGGCGTGACCTCCAATGTCCCGGCGAGCTGTAATGGGATGTCCTCGCCGAGCTCCGGAGGCACATTGTATCCCAAGACCTTGGCGAGGTTATTCTTGCTGATCCGGTGAGCATTGCGGGCGCGAATGAGGCGGGGCCGAGCATTGGCCAGTTCCACCTCCGCCCGCAGCACGTTGAATCGCGGCACGGTACCGGCATCGAAACGGCGTTGCTGATCCTCCAATTCTCTCGTGAGCAGATTCACCGAAGCCTCCTGCACCGTGATCTGCTGCGCGGCGAGCAGGACGTCGCTGTAGGCAAGGCGCACCGCCAGCAGCGTGTCCGCCACGACCGTCTGATATGAGGCCACGGCCTGTTCCTGGATGTGCTTGGCGCTGCGCAGGGCCGAGTTGATTCGGCCACCAGTGTAAATGGATTGCACGACTCGGACGTCCGCCTGCCACGCCTGGTCGGTGCCAAATACGATGGGAAATCCGCGCGGCGTATCAATGGAGTTCTCGTCCACGGCCTGATATTGACCGGTAACCTGAGCCTTGGGCCAGGCCACTGCACGGGTTTGCATTACCACGCCAGCGCTCGCCTCCAGGTCGCGCTGCGCCTTTAGGACGGCCGCGTTTTGCTGCAGCGCAATGTTCAGCGCCTCATCCAAAGAAAGCGGTCGGCTCGACCAGGGCGGGCTGTTGGTCGAACCGTCCGCAGCCAACGCCGCGGCAACCGTCAGGCAAAAGATCAAGAACGTCGTTTTCATGCAAATCCTGATCCGATAAAGGTCGGCGTGGCCAGCGCCACGTTCCTTGCGGAGGCTAGGATTGCGTGGCTCTTTCGTCGAGACGGTTTTCGACGATCCGCAAATCCCAGAATTCATGGACGCGCAGCGTGACTCCCGGCACATTGTGAACATGCGACCGTTGGACATTCAGATCGTCGGGCAGGAATTGGCCGTCAAGTGGGAGGACGGAAGCGAGAGCTTCGTGCCGCTCGACAAGCTGCGCCAGTGCTGTCCGTGCGCAGGCTGCCAGGGCGAGCGCGATGTCATGGGGAATCTCTACAAGGCTCCGCCGCAACCGTTACGCCCCGCGTCCTTCCAAATCGTGCGCGTCTCCAGTATTGGCGGGTATGGCGTGCAGCCGGTCTGGGCGGACGGCCATCACACCGGCATTTACTCCTTCGACTACTTGCGCCGCGTAGCCGACGACACCGCCAACTGACACCCACGCGGTTTTCAAGCCCGTCTTCCGGCGACAAAAACGGCGCGATGACAAGCATCGCGCCGTTTGCCCACCAGAACCTTCCACGGATTACTCGGCCACGCGGACCCGGTAGAACCGCGGCGCCGTGCTTTGGTCCGGATCCTCGTAAGTCATTTCCCAACCGCTGCCCGCACGGGTGTCAACGGCTTGCCACTCAGCCCCAAAGAGCGCGGCGGCACGTTCGATGATGTACTGCTTGCCGGCCACGGAAGGCCAGCGCACCGCAAAACGACCTCCCGCCTTCGGGGACATCATCTTGAGCACGGACTGTGCGTCGTTAGGATTCGTACCGGTCAGGTATTCCTCGCGGTTGCGATGCCCATCACCGTCCGCATCCGCCGTGGCGTTACCCAGCACTGTAAAGACTGAACCGAAGTGGCGCATCCGCCAGGAATCCGGGATGCCATCGCCCACTGAGGAACCGGAGCGGTCCGCGAGCGTGATTAAACCGGTCGCGTATTGACAGGGAAACGCCGCCAAGCCGTTGGGTGAACCAGAGGCGTGGTCAAAGACAATCGCGTAGGCGGCCGATGCCGACGCTTCCGCCGGAATCTTGATGGTGAGCGTGCCGAGGACGGCATCCCCGCTCACTCCCGCCACGGCACTGTTCAGCCACGCGGCGGTGCATCCCGCCGTACTCTGCCGAGTAAACCCGGATGTGGGCAGACCAAGCACGCCGGTGGGGGTGAAGGTCACCGCGTCGGTAAGGGCCGGGGCACCGTTCAGCGAACGCACCGAGAGGTTGAGCAACAGCACGCGGAGCGGGTAGCTTCCCTGGACCCGGGCCGTGACCGGAATCTGCACCGTTTGGCCGGGCGCAGCAATGATGTCGCCGGCGAGCAACTGCAGCGCGGGCGGCTCGGACGAGGCGGGCCCGTCCGACTTCGTTCCACGCGAACTCGTTGAACCTGCATCCTTGGCAGCGCGGGCGTAATACTGATTTGCCGCCGGCACCGCGACCCGTTGGCCGCCGGACCAATAGCGCTTGAACCAGCGTAGGGACGGATCCAGCGAACGGCGGAACGTGATGTAGAGGTCGGTCACGTTCAGTTCTCCATCTCCAAACGCAATATCGTTGATATCCAAGTCGCTGCCGTAGAAGAGCGGATTCTGGGCAGCCCCCGCTAGGCTCGTTGCTGGAAGGTAAGTCCCGTCCGGCTGAAGCGCTCCTTTGATGCAACCTGCATCCATCGTATCAAAAAAGTCACTGACGTTTGTGTAACCGTACCCGTTCCAAGAATCATCGGCGTACGGTGGCCTGTTGTACCCGTAGATCACAGACTGAAAGACCTGCATGACGTCATCGTTCAAGACACGACCATTACCGAAGTCGCCAGCATTGAACCAACCGAAGGGTGCAGCATCGCCAACCACATAAGCTCGCGGTTCTCCGACCACGACATTCGTAATGGCGCGCAGGTACCCACCCGCGACCACAGCATTGGTCGGGGTCTCGATCTTGACGCTGGAATCCACGCCGCCAACGCCGTCATCCGTCGCAGAAGGCCGTCCAATAGCGATACGATAGGCGTGCCCCAGTGCGGCATTGGGAGGAATTCTCAAGTGGTAAAGTCCCGCCACAACCTTCCCGAGCGTTCCATTGAATATGGTGTCGTGCGGCATGGAATACCTGACCAGATCCTGCTTCTTTGTGTCGTACAGATTGGCTTCGCCATAGCGCTCCAGCCAACCGACGCCAACCAGGTTGTTGAAGGGATTGACGTAGCGCAGTTCCAAGTACGGTTGATAGTATTCGAACGGATAGATCAGCTTGTTGGTGGGAGGCGGATCGCTCGGCGTTGTAACGACCAAATTCGTGTACCAAGTAACGGTGTTATCCGCCACATTCGTGACTACGAAGACGTTGGTCGTGAATAGCAGCGGCCAGTAGGTGGCCGGAGGGATCGTTAGGTACGTGCCGCTCTTGGTTTCGTCGGGTTTGATCAACGACGATTCAAACCCCACGGCCCCTGGCCACACGGCTGGAGCAGCGCCTTGAGCTTCGACCGTCAAGTTGAACTGAAGGCTGTATATCTTGGTCCCTGGCAACATCGTGAGCGTGACCGGCGCGTAGAAGGTCTGACCGGGGGCGGCCACAAACTCGCTGGTGGCCTCACCCTGAGCAAACCCGAAACTGATGCGGTTTGGGACATAATTCGTCGCGAAAAAGACGTTTGTGACGATTTCACTGGGTTTGAAGTTGTCAGCAAACGCCCGCATCTTGAATATGAGTCTCTCCTGCCCTTCCGCAAACTCCAGGCTGGTAATTTGGCTGCCGTTCTCCACAATATTCGTGCTACCATCGAAAGGATCGGAACCATCCGTGGTGAAGTGAATCCGTGGACTCGGATCGGTGGTGCTACTGGACACTGCGAATTGTGCGAGATTGTTGCCGGTGACCGACGGATCCCCCACCTTGAAACCGAATCGTGTGGTGACGATGGGACTGCTCGGTCTCCCCACTTCATACGCCATGGCCTTGATGACGACACCCCCGTCGGTTGACCGCTCAACCGCGATCCTTCGCTGATCCCGCCTTTCCATATATACAGACCTGAGTTCTCCGTCCACGTACTGCTTGCGGGGTTTGGTAAACGGATCACCTGGAGCCTTACTCGGGTCTGGGCAGTTCACTGTAAGTCCCAGCGGCAGCGTGGTGGTGGCGGAAGTAAACACGCAGTTGACCTCGTCGTCCTCCCCCGGCCCCGGGAGAATGGCAAAGTCGCGGTCATTCCGGAAGACCGTCCCGTCGGCGGCGGTGCGGAGCAAGGTCACATAGGCCCCCAACATCTCGTCATACACGAAATCCACCCAGCCGATCCGCGGGGCCGCAACCTGGGGCTTCGGCTCGCCATACTGTATGCGGCGGATGGCGTTGTTCTTGAGGTCGGTGATGAGAAAGCTTTCCACCTCCCCGTCCAGCGCCAAACCAATCGGGGTGTCAAACCGCGCCAGGTTAGCCAAGCCATCCACAAAACCATTGGCTTTGGGCACTCCCGCGAAGGTGGTGACGGTATAGTTGTTGGCGCCATAGAGGGTGTTGTTCGTAACGGCTCGGATCACGTGGTTACCGGTGTCGCACACGAGCAGCATGGCTTGGGCATCCCACCACGCCAGCCCGCGCGGCCAGTTGAACTGGGCTGTCGCGCCAAAGGTAGAGTCCCGATGCTCCGGCAGACCAGAGCCCAATTCGGAAAGCACATCTGCCGATGTGGCGGAGGTGAGGTTGAGCAGCTTGACTTTGTGATTGAAGGTGTCGGCCACCCACAAGCGATTTGCCCCCCCGAACGCGAGGCCGTTGGGCTTGTTGAACGTGGTTCCGTTCACCGTCAACGTCGTCACCTGCAGCGTGGCGAGGTCCAGTACCCGGATCAGGTCGTTGCCTGAATCCGCAATGTAGATCCGACCGGCGTTGTCCGTCGCCATACCCAAGGGACTGTCGAACTGCGAAACGCCAAGCCCGCCGTCCGCGTAGCCACCGACGGGATAACCCGGAGGGGGCGGATCAGCGATGCCCGCAAGTGTGGAGACCTGCCCATCCGAGGCCCGGACAAACCGGATCAGGTGGTTGCCGGTGTCCGCTACGAGCACGCCGCCCTGACCGCCAACCGCGGCCCACACGAGGCCTTGCGGATTATTGAAGCGGGCAACATATGCGGGACCGTCTTCGTTGCCGGCCGGCTGGTCCGGCAACCCGGCCAACGTGCTGGCAACGCCGCGAGCGGAGTCCACTCGCAACACCCGGTTGTGGATGCTGTCGCTGATGTAGAAGTTGTTGCTGTCGTCCACCACGATGTTATACGGCTCGGCAATCCCGTTGGTAATGTAGGACGACACCGTCACCTGCGCTTGGAGCAAGGCGGTCCCCAGACCGGTGGCCGCCAGCACTGCAACAAAGGCTTTTATTTTCATGACTGGTTTACAGTTCGGAACAGATCGTTCGTTTTGTGTTGGGCGCACTCAGGGTTGGATGCGCAGCCGGTAGAAGCGGGCTTCACCGTCGGTGGCTGTCTCCGTGAACTGGGCTTCGTTGCCATCGCCCGTAATGTTTGTGCGCGGGGTCCAAACGGCGGCGTCCGGGCTGGCCGCTGCGCAAACCTCATAGACACGCCCTGGCACGGTCATCCAGCGCAGCGATACCTGCTTCTGCCCGCCGGTCAAGTGATGCTCGGCCTGCGTGAAGGCCAGTCGCGAGGCCCGGGTAAGGGGATCCGTACCAGCCAGGTACTCCTGCCAGTTCGGCATCCCATCGCCGTCGCCATCGGCTAAGTCGTCGGCTGCGCCTGCGGCACCGAAGTAGGCCGCTTGCCATTCGTCCGAAGCAACATCGGGAGGCGTCGCAGCCTGATGCACACGGACTTGAGCCCGACGACTCTCCAGCGAGTACTCGGTGTTGATGTCCGGCGCGCCGTCCGCGTGCGAAAACCGCAAGGTGTAGGCGTCGCCCGTGCGGGCGGCGATGGGCACACGGAAGCGAACGTACCCGAGCACATTGCTGCTTTGAGAAGCCAGGTTCAGCTTGGGCAGCTCACCCACAGTCATGGGCAGTTGCCAGGCACACCCGATCTCGCCCGGCATGGCGATCTGATACTCGGGCGCATTGACGCCGTCGGCAGCGATGAACTGCACCGCGTCAGTGATCGCCGGCGCGTCACCCTCCGCCGCGACTTGAACCCGGAACTGCAGGGACTGCAGTGTGGCTCCAGCCGCAAGCCGGGCATAGATGGGCACATCCACCTGGGTGTTCGGGACGGCCTGTCCCACCGGGACGGCTCCGACCAAGGCCTGGCGATACCACCCGCCCGTGACCGAAACGCTGGACGACCGACTCGTCGCATAACGAGTCAGCGTCGTGACGTTGTTGGTGCGATACCCGCCCGGTTGCCACATCCGTTTCCAATTGTTGGTATTCAGCCGCAAGGAGCGCTGCAACACCAACTGCCAGTCCAGCAGTCGGATCAGGCCATCACCGCCGACTTTACCGACGCGGTCCACAGGATAGGTATCCATGGCATTGTACGCATCCGTGAACGGGTGAGGAACGCGCAACCCCAGCGAGGCATAGAACGCGTTGTTGACATCCGCGTTGTCGAGATTCCCATTGCCGAAATCGCCGGCATCATACCAGGCGCCCGGCGCGGAATCGCCCACGGTATAAGCCACATTGGTCACCAAAATCGTGGCTACGGGCATGGTGGGAAGGAGCACCGGCGTCTGCATCCCATCGGAAGTGGCGCTAGCCTCCAACACGTTGACCGAGTAGCTCTGTCCTTCCCTCGCACTGGCCGGGATGGGCACTGCCAACATGGCCACCACCGCGTAGTTGCTGAAGACCAGATTGGCGTTGTTTCCGATGGCCGCGATGACCAACCCGCGGTTGGTCCGGCCATCTCCCACCGGCGTAGTGTAGGATGTGGCCGAGAAGACGGCGGTGGTCGCGCCTTGCGCGGCTGTCACCACCCGGACGAAATCGTTGGTCAGGATCGACAACGCACGAAACTGATCCGAAATGTTGTTCGCGTGGGACGCGTCCGGCGTGACTTCCACGCGAAATTGAAGTGACTGGACCCGGTCGTTGGTCCGCAGGTTGGCCACCACCGGCACAACGATGGTTGAACCGATGCCGGCATAGAGCGGCCCATTCAAGCCCGTCGGCACGCCAATGCTGTTGGTGGGCGACGATCGCCCGCTGATCGTCACGCTGGCGTTCGTGCCTGAGTACGCACGAACACGCAGTGAGGAAAGGTCTCGGAGGGAGTTGTTCCAAAGGATGACGCCCGAGTTCCCGCTCATGGTCACGCGCAGGCTGTTCGTCGTCGGTGTAGTACCATCAATCGTATAGTACACGTCCGGATTCGGGCTGCCAACCGTGATGACTTGTCCCATGGGAAAGTACCCGAAGGTTGGGCTTATCGTAGGTGGGGTAACAACCACGTTTGTACCCGAACCGCCACCTCCGCCACCCGTACCGGGCCCGGTCAAACCAGCGCCGGTTGTTTTGCGGATGATGTGGTAGTAGGTTTCGGCGGAATAAACCGAACCATCCCCTGCAACCGCAAGTCCCACTGGCTGACGCGCCTCGGCACACGCGCCGAAGCCGTTGTCACACGCTTCCCCGTCGTACCAACCGGGCCACGTCCAACCGGGCACCCAATCCGACGACGGGATGCCATAGAGGTGCGTTACCAAGCCGTTCTCCGAGTTCACCACTTTCACGCGATGGTTGCCGGTGTCAGCCACGACCAGCATGCCGCCTCCGGCTTTAGCAATCAGCGACGGCTGTTTGAATTGGGCATACTCACGCGGGCCAAACGTGTCACCAGCTCCCTGGAAACCGGCATTTGTGGTCACGACGCCCGTATCCGGATTCAAGATGTAGATGCCATGTCGGGCCGAGTCGCTCAGGGCCACCAGTCCACTGTCCAGGACGGCAATGCCCTGTAGCGCTGCACCGCTCGCGCTCACAGAACCGATGACAGATGCGCCGCCGCCGTTAAGAATGCGGAGGACTTGGTTGCCTTGGACCGTTACATAGACATTCGCGCTGCCGTCAAGAGCGACGGCGGTTGCATTCACCAGACCCGTGGCCAGCGTGGCCAACAAGTTCTTGAATCGGTCGAATTTCTGCACCGTTCCATTCGAGCCGTTTCCCTGGTTGACCACATACAGGTTGTCAACACCATCAACCGCCACAGCGACGGGTTTGTTGATGCCCTTGGCCGCGCCCAAAAACGTCTCGGTCAGATTGCCGCTGAGATTCAGGCGGCGGATGGCGTGGTTGTCGCGATCGGCGACGAACAGATAATTGCCCGTGCTATCAAGCGCCAAGCCCGACGGCCTACTGAACTGGGAGACGTTGAGCGTATCCCCATCTTGATACCCGAACGCATTAGGGTTGCCCTGCCGCGGGCCACCCCCAAGCGTGTCCACTGTGCCCGCGGTGACCGCTGCCCCCGCGCCCAGCAGCGTGGCGAGCGCCAGGCAGACGCGCCACGGCCGAACGCCGCCAGCGGGACGTCCTAACGTCCATCGTGCGGTTTTCCTATAATTGGTTTTCATAGCAAGTGCGACTGATGGTTTGTGACCGGGAGTGGAAACTTGCATCAGTTCGGCGGGAGCTGCGTGCGCGAGTTGGCGTCAGTTGGCGGCGCGGCCGGCACTTCGGCAAACACCGGCTCCTTCTTCGTCCCGCCATTGGGATCACTCCAGTCTCTGGGTTTGCCGCTATCCCAGGCCGACCATTCCTCATTCATCGTTTCCTTGCCGGTGGATTTCAGGAATCCGGATTTCGCCACCTGGAAATCTGTGTCCTTCACGATGGTGGGAGTAATGAAGATGATCATGTTCTGGCGGTTGCGCTCCTTGCTGTCCTTACGAAACAACAGTCCGAGGCCGGGAATGTCCCCGAGCACGGGCACCTTCGTGTTTCCGGTGATGGATTCGTCGGAGATCAAGCCACCCATCACGAGCGTGTTACCGCTCGGGATCAACACCGACGTCTCAACCTTGCGCGTGAAGAAGGAATTTACCGCGTTGTCCACACCGCCCACTTTGCTGATCACCGTAGGCCCGAGCCGGAGGATGGCTTGGCCAACCTTCAATTCGACCTGCTCGTTGGCGGTCACGCGCGGCGTCACGTCGAGCGACACCGTGAGGTTCGTATAGGAAATCTGCGAACCACCGGTGGTGTTCGCCGTGCTGGCGCTCACGTTGACGATGGGATACATCATGCCTACGTCAATGACGGCCTTCTGATTGTCCAGCGTCACCATGCGCGGCTCGGAAATTGTCTTGGTGTCATCGGACGTATTGAGGAAGGACAGCGTCGCACTCAAGCCGTCGGCATCCAGAAACGCAGTTGAGGGACTGAAGCCGTTCAGGGTGTTCAAACTCAGCCCACCATTGCCCAGCACGGTTTCCAGCGTTGTCTGCGTTGTGGAGGAGGGCGTGGTGGTGATCGTGCGCCCGCCGGGCAGGGTCGTCGTCGTGGGCGTGCCAGGCAGGGTGGTCGTGGTTAAACCCTTCGTGGTCCCGTTTCCAAACGACACCCTCTGGTTGGCCAGCGTACCGGACCAGTCGATCCCCTTGCTGGTCTTGGGATTCAGCGTGGTTTCCAGAATCTTCGCCTCAATCAACACCTGCCTGGTAGGCGTGTCGAGCCGGAGGACGAGTTCCTCGACAGCGACGAGTTCCTTCTCGGTCGCCACCACCACCAATTGGCTCGTGCGAGGTTCCGGCACCACTTTGCTGCGCTTGTCCGTCAGGGCCGTTTGCACACCGGACAGGATGTTGGACGGGCTGGCGTACTTCAGTTGGATGATCTTGGTCAGGAGCGGATCAGGCGCGGCGGGGTCTTTCGTGGTGATGCGCGCAATCCGGGTCTTCGTATCCTCGACGAGCTGGAGGCCGTAGTTGGCCAGCAAGGCTTCAAGCGCCTGCCGAGGGGTCACCTTCTCCCAGCGAATCGAAACGTTCGGCGGTGGCGCGATCTTTCCATCTGCGCCAGGCACACCAAAGGCGACCTTGGGATCGGTGAGGATGTTCAACGACGCGCGACGAGCCAGAATCTTGATGGCGTCGGTCAGCGGTTGATCGTCGATAATGACGTCCATGAGCGCATCGCCGGTGGCGCCAGCCGGTTCGTCGGCCACGGGCTTGGGGGCGGCTCCGGCGACCGGCGACGGTTCGGCAGCCGCCGGTTCAGTCGCGGCTGGTTCAGCAGCCGCTGGCTTGGGGG
>CAZWJC010000114.1:0-20445 GCA_964634255.1 uncultured Verrucomicrobiota bacterium
CCGCGATCCATGATGTAGAACGAGCCTGCCTCGTAGCTGAGGTCGTCGAGGATGTCGTTGCTCCCGGCGCTGGCGGATGACCCGCCCAATGGCGGCTCCGACGAAAAACCAGCCCAACAATCTCCAAGGGTTCACAGTTCGATCTCCAGTTCTACAGGGTGACAGCGGCTTGGTTACATGAATTACTGGCTATCACGCAAAGAGGCCGCCAAAAAGGTTTCGGTTTCATCTGACACTATCGAACGCCGCGCCGTTCCGTGGCAGGAACAGCGCGTGCCCGATCGGATTCGGTTTAAGCTGCTTCGGCTTGGAGAGGGGCGGCTCGGGAGGTTGCCTTCAGGAGGGCCCCGAAAAGCCCCCCGAAGAAAACGCGTGCGGTGCAAGGGCGAGAGATAAACGAAGCGGAGACCGGACCTGAGCACCCCGGAAATGTCCTCCCCGCAGTCTTGGAGTTTCCGGAGCGGAGGACTCGCGGCCCAGCAGGGGAAAGGGCCTAGCGCTAGCGGGGATGGAGCGGAGGAAAGCTCACAAGCCTGCGCTCATGTTCAAGCGTGAGTCTCAAGGGCGGTTGAGTCTCACGCGCAAAGGCGAAACCCGCTCGGAATTCGTAGTCGGCGCGGTTCTTGAGTTCGACGTTGAACTCCAAATTATCCACGAGGCCGGATTGGGAGAAGTTGCTTGAACCGGTGACGACGCGGCCCTTGTCGATGTGGCCGTCCACAAACGACATGATGTAGAGCTTGGCGTGAAGCTGGGCCGACGGAAACACGCGGACCTCTAACTTGCCGTTCTTGACCCATTCGACGAACTGGCGAACACCGGCTTCGACTTCACTGCTGTCCTCGACGTTTTCGAGTTCGGAGAGAATTTCTCCCGGGATGCGTTCCTTGGTTTCCGCGTGGGAGCGAAGATCAAGCTGCATCTGATCCTTGGCCTGCTTGAGCAGATCGAATGTGGGTTGGTCGCTACTGAGGCCGATCAAGATGCGTATCTTTTCAGTGGGCTGAAGCGCGGGAGACAATCGGCGAAAACCGCTCAAGTAGAAATAGCCGACCAGACAATCAAAGGCGCGGGTGTTCTTGCCCAGTAAGACAGAAAAGCGGTCGGCAAGGCTACGGCCCTGTTCATTCGTGATGAATGTGAGGTCCGACGAGAAAGACGAAGTGTGCCTTGCCGATTGAGCAGAAGAATCCATGCAGACGGGGAGCGTCGGGCCGTCAGCGCTTGAAAGCAATTGCACACTCAACAATTCAATGTCAGCGAGAAAGCTCCACAAGAGCGGGTCTCGGGCTTTGAACCCGCGAACGAGAGCTTGAGCCGCTTCTGTCGGCAGCTCGATCACAATCAAGCTGCTGTTGGCTTTCTTGACAGTCCTCGGCTTCCAGATGTTGTTTGAAGCAATGACGGGGTTGAGAACATGCGAAATCCTCAAATGGAGGACGGATGCGGGTCCGGATGACCCTGGGTACGTCACCCCAGACGGGAAGAGCCTTCGGGTTTGGCGATGCAAAGGACAGCATTCTGTGAATCCATTCGTGAAAGTTCACGAGGGACTGGCTGCCGCGCTCGCTGCACATCGAGAGTGGAAGGCAGCACATTATCCTGAGAGCACGTGGTTCTTTCCTGGACACGAAAGGGCCGAGAATCGTCCCGTGCACAAAGGGGCTCTGGCCCACTCGTTGCGTCGACTGCACAAACAAGGTGAAGGAAAGAAATACACCAGCCACGGCATGCGCGCCTTCTATGTGACGGTCCGCCGCAGTCACGGTGTAACCGATTCTCAGATTGCTTTTGAAATCGGCCATACTTCAGGAGGCACGACCCTGGCCGCAGTGTATGGTGGGGTTCCTCCACACTGGTTGACTGGCGAGGGGCCGCGAATGGCTTGGCTGCCGACAAGCAAATGTGCATGGGAGTCAATCAAGGTCGAACCAACAGGGCTTCAACATCAGGTTCAAAGTAACGGCGCTCCTGCCGCGTGTCCTCCCCAAGCCTTAGCAGCTTGAAACGTAGCTTTCCGATTACAGCTTCCTCCTGCCATGGAATTGACCTGCGTTCGATTGTGTCCACGGAACCTGATCGCCCTTTGCGCAAACTGCCATAACCACCAATCATTGAGGCAAGTTCGGGCGAACGCATTGTCATTTCCTCGATTTCCTGCTTCACGAGCATTTGAACGAGTTGAACAATGTGCGAGCCAGTGCCTTCGGGGGCGTTAGACTGCCGCGCCAAGATGCAGGGCAGCTTCTTGTAATTCTGAAGCGTCTTCGTGCCCCACTTTTCACCATCGGCGCGGCTACACGCGCGCTCCTGGTCTCGTAAAGGTGCGGTCTACCGAATGTGGGTTTAGCATCATCTTGCTGGCGAACGTGTGCAATTCCTCCGCACTCCCCGGCATGAATTCGCGGCAGTGCTTTACCATTTTGGCCGTCTGGTATTTTGGCCGGTCCAAAAGCGGATTGAATTGGAGGAGTCTCCTTCGTTTGGCATAGCGGAAGGCGCTATTGAGGGTAGTTAACTCTCGATCAATCGTCCGTTCGCCTGTGCCTTGGCGTATCCGCTTCTTCCGCCACTCCGCGTATTCATCACACGAGGCATCCGAGACGTCCACCACCAAGACTTTGCCCCAAAACTGGAGGAGACTCTTGCAGTGCCGTTCCTCATCGGCTCGTGTCTTCCCCATTCTTGGCTGCAGGTGTTTGTCCAGATAGCCGTCCCGTTCATATCGGGCAATAATTCCACCAACTGTCAGAATCTCAGGTTCTTTCGACGCGATGCTGCGATCCTCAGCACCGGCTCGTCTCTTGTGTAGAGTTTCGCGGGCATGCTTCAAGTTCTTCGTTTCCAGCGAACGCCACGTCCGCTTCCCGTTGATTACGGGTCTTTCAAAATATGTGTCGGAAGATGTGTTGCGGTAGATTCCAGCCTCAACATGCTCAAATAGTGGATTGGATTTTTGCTCGGTTTTGCCAGCGGCTTCGTTGCTCATAGTTGATTTCTTGTTTGCCGCTCAACTGAGCTTTTGCCGCAGGCTCGGAAACCGATGGACTAAAAAATGGACTAAATCGGTTTTTGCTCCGAGCAGGGGAGATGAGAAACGCCTGATTTTATTGGCGCGCCCGCCGTGAGTCGAACACGGGACCCTCTGCTTAGAAGGCAGATGCTCTATCCAACTGAGCTACGGGCGCAGCCGTTTATTGTAAGCTACTTACAACTGAAACATAACTCCCGAATTGACTTTTTGATACTGCCTTTTGATACTGCATGCATGCGCGAGCCCGGAACTGAGAAAAGCCCGGATTGGCAGTCCACTCAATACGCCAACTTGGTCTGCTATGTTCCATCGGGAAAATACTATGCCCGAATCCGCATACGCGGCAAGCTCATCGTCAGGTCCCTCAAGACCGCCAGCATTTCCATTGCGAAGCTTCGGCTTTCGGACTTGGAGAAGGCCGAACGACAGAAGGCTGAGCATCAAGTCGGGAAGGGGGACGAGAAGCTGACTTTTGAACAAGCAGTAAAGATATACCGGGAGCGGCTCAAGGGCGATCCAAGCCGCAAGCCGAGAACGAAGGATTACCACGAGCAGCGATTGACGGCCTTGCTCAAGTCTTGGCCCAAACTGAACTCACTGGAGGTACGCAAGATTACCAAGAGCGACTGCCTGAATTGGGCTGCCAGATTCGGGCAGAAGGCCAGCCCGACGGCATTCAATCATACGGTTTCAGTACTGCGGCATGTCCTCGAAATCGGGGTGGAATCCGGTATGCGCTACGACAACCCGGGCCGCTTTGTCAAACGCGTTAGCGAAAGACCCAAGAAACTCCAGTTGCCGGAAGCCGGTCAATTCGGAGCTTTCGTCGCCGAGATCGAAAACGGCGGCGGTGGCCATTCAAGAGCGTGTGCTGAGTTGGTGCGTTTCCTGGCCTATGGTGGTTTCCGCAAGATGGAAGCAGCAAACATCACTTGGGCCGCCTGTGATTTCGCGCGCGGCAAGATTATCGTGCGAGGCGATCCTGGTACAGGCTTGAAAGGCCGCGCTGCCGGCGAATTCCGTGAAGTGCCAATGATACCGGAAATGAAGGAGCTTCTGGGAAAGATCAAGGAGCAGCGAAATAGCGTGTCGCCCGACCAGCCCGTGATGCGTGTTCGGGAGTGCCAGAAAGCCATGGACAGGGCAGCGAAGAAGATTGGGATGAGTCGCATCACCCACCACGATCTGCGCCACCTGTTCGCGACGCGCTGTATCGAGAGTGGAGTAGATATTCCAACGGTATCTCGCTGGCTTGGACACAAAGACGGCGGGGCTTTGGCCATGAAGGTGTACGGTCACCTCCGGGATCAGCATTCTGTGGAGATGGCCCAAAGGGTCCGGTTTGCGGTGAGTCATGATTACCAAGCCGCAAGTCCTGTCGGCGATCCGAGCAGGGCTTAGTGCCGCCGCGTTGGCCATGTGGGGTGGCCTGAATTGACTCGGTGTTCAGCGTGCGCAGAGTACGACGAGGTCCGACTAAAGGGCTGCCTTTTCCGTTGCCTTCGCAGTCATTTAAAATACCATCCGGCGCGAGGTTCAGATGGTTCGGGGCACACCAACACAGAAAGTCACTCTGAACGCGCCCGGCAATACCGCGGCACTGCGCTGGAAGCGCATCCTTAGTGCTACTCTCAGCCGGTCGCGCTCACTCCTTGAATGACACCAGAAGAACAAGCCCGCGAACGGATTGACGCGCAACTCACCGCGTCAGGCTGGGTCGTCTAAACGAAGGACAGAATCAACCTCTCGGCTTCCCGTGGCGTCGCTGTTTGCGAACTCTCCTTCGCCACCGGCGAACCCGATTACACCCTGTTCGTGGATGGCAAAGCCATCGGCACGGTCGAGGCCAAGCCGGCGGGAGTGACACTCACCAGTGTCGAGGAACAGTCCGCCAAGTATGTCGCCGGCGTGCCGAAAGGGTTGCCCGCCTGGAAATCACCACTGTCATTCTGCTACGAAAGCACCGGGGCGGAAACCTTCTTCACCACGCGCTGTTCCTGCCACGGGATGGCGCGGCGTTCCACTGTATCAACCGAAACACTGATTTTGTGAGCGGCTTCTTTGCGCGATAACCAAACATTCATGCATCTGGGCCGCTGTCACCCTGTAGAAATGGAATTGAGATTATGAATCCCTGGAGATTGTTGGGCTGGTTTTTCGTCGGCGTCACCATCGGGCGGGTCATACGCCAGCGCCGGGAACAACGACAACGACAACTGCCTTACGGTGGCCCCATGCCACCCGTCATTCCGAACAACCGATCCCGACAGGAGTCGCCCCCGCCACTGCCGCACTGGCACTGGAACTGAGCGGACGGTGACAGCCGTCCGTAGGCATGACTCTATACTATTACGAACGAATGTTGCCGGCGAGCCTCACGGTCTTTGATGGCGCAGTGCGCGGGTTGAAGTGCAAGTGTGATTGGGTCCTGTTCGTTTCAGACCCGGAATCAATGGGCGTGACGCACTTTCGCCTTACGCGTGAGCTTCTTGACGAGGCGCGTGAAGCGGAGATCAACACCTCCGATCCCAAAGTCGGCACGGCATTCTTGAAGTGGCTTCTTCAGCGTGAGTCATGCTCTGTCGAGAAGCTCGATAGTGAGGGAAGGCCCGTGGCGGCGCTGAGGGGAGGCTGATCAGCAGGGAGCGAGATGCTGTGCTGTTCATGCGCTGTGCGCTGAACAATATCTGTTCGCGTTGCGTGCAGATCAGCCTCTCGGACCTCGGCCGGTCGGGCCTCCCTGCAGACCGCCGCAAGTCGAAAGCCCACTGGCCTCTGCATCGGGATTCCGGATACCTCGGACGCAATCCCGCCACATCCACCCTTACAGCAATAACTGGGTATTATTACTCACCACTTTCCCGATAGTGTTGGTGTGGGAAAACACCGTCCGAAGTGTCCGCCGGACGATACGGACGCATTCTTGAAACGCGAGTCCTCCAATAGTCGCCGCGTCCACCGAAACTGCGCCCCTTATGACAGTGAGGTCATGATAGCGAGTCCGACCCGTCCGAAGAAAAATTGCACTTTTTTGAAAAACACCCCGCAGCACTACCTCTCCGTGATTACAATACTGATAGTATGACGATGCATCATTGGCGTAGCACGACACGGAGAGAGCATGCAGGAGGCACGCCCACCGTCGCCTTCGAGGGACGCAACAAGGAGCACCGTCGAGCTGTTGGAACATACGACTTCCCTTATGCTGACATCGACGCGCGCAACGGATGGCGCGAGCAGGGAGAGGCTGAGGCAGATGCTGCGGAAGAAGCCCGCGCCCAGGAGCGCGAGCAGTCTGGAATTGTGAGCATTGTCGCTTGGTTGTGGATCACATCGCAGGTGAAATGCGTGCCGGGACTGCCGGCATGGTAGGTGAGTGACCAGAGTTGATCGCGCTCATGCTGCCAACTGAGCAACCGCGGTGCGCCGGATTCGCTGACGAGTTCCACGCTGAGGCCCAACTGCTGGTGCGTCGCCTGGAAAGTTGCGTTGGTTGTCATCAGACAACGCCAGCCGTAGCCAGGGATCAAGACAGTTTGGCCGGGCTTAAGCCGATGCCAGTCCACAGCGGGGTTGGCGGCCTGAACCTGACGCGTCGCCACGCCGAAGTGTTTTGCCAGGGACTCGGCGGTGTTTCCCTTCGCAACCGTGTACGGCGTCAGGGCCCACGGCTTAAGCAATTCCGGGTTCTCGGGCGGAAGTGTTCGACAACCCGCATTCTCACGTCTTGGGGTTCCAAATGCTGTTCGAGGCCTACACCGGCTTGCGCACAGCCGAGATTCTGAAATGGGGTGCGGACAAGTTCGGCATGACCACGGCCGACGGCCGATTCGTCCATGTCTGGCGGTGCAAAGGCCAGCATTCGGTCAACCCGTACGTGGCCAACCACGAGGGCCTGCAGGGTTTGCTGGCAGCGCATGCGAAATGGAAGACCGAGTACTATCCAGATTCGCCCTGTTTCTTTCCCGGTCACGACCGGGAGGCAAACCAGCCCGTCCACAAGAGCGCCCGCCGATTCGCCGCACCCGGGCAATCACCAGACGCTGAACCGAAGGCGACTACCGTTGGCGAGGTGATCCACCGCTATCACCCCGCGTGGAAAGGAAGTGACATCCGTCGCCCGCCAAACGGGTCGGCCAAGAAAAGTCTCGACGACCCTGAGGCCAAAGGCAGAATGGGCAGCCAAGAGAGATGCATCAACGTTCTGGGAATCGCTCGCGAACATCTGACCTTCACCCGGTCATGGCGACAGGGTGTTGTTGGGTGTCGGATGTGGACGCGCAGCGCCAGAGCGTCAACATTCAACAAAGGAATCCCCTTGAGCCGACCATTCCAAGTCACCTCGTTCGCCTTCGCTTCGGCGTTGACCGAGACCGCTGCCGCGTCTGATCCCGCGGGCAGTCCGTCCCATTCTTTCCCCGCTTCTTTCACTGCTTCCTCGCCATCCCTCGGTCAGGCCGTGACCCGATTTGCCGCGGTCACGCCCTCCGCCGGCAACGATCTCTCAAACTGCCTCGCCACTCTGGAAGCCCGGAGTCACCGCAGCCAATTTTGAAAGGGCCAGCGCATGCAAACCAACACGGACGTCGGACTGGCCAACGTGCAGGCGGTTTACAGCGGCGCAGAAGGCCGGCTCTGGGAACTCCTCATGGGCGAGCAGATTCACATCGGCGGGCTGCAATCCTCGCTCGACCTGGCTGAGCGTGCAGCCATTCCCGCCGGCAGCCACGGCGTGGATTTCTGCTGCTGCACCGGCGCGGGCATGCGTTTCCTCCTGCGCTTCCGCAACGTGGCGCACATGACCGGCGTGGATGCCACGCCGGCAATGTTGACGCTCGCTCGCAAGCGCGCCGCGGACGAAGGCGTCACCGAACGCACCACCTTCGTGGAAGCCAGCGTCTGCGACACGAACCTGGCCGGTGAATACGATTTCGTTTGGGGCGAAGACGCATGGTGCTACGTCGAGGACAAGCCGGCGATGATCGCGGAAGCGGCGCGGCTCCTCAAACCTGGCGGCACGGTCGCCTTCACCGATTGGATGGAAGGCCCGACGCCGATGTCGCCCGACGAAGCGAAGCGTTACCTTACGTTCATGAAATTCCCGAACGTGCTGGGCGCGGCTGAATACGGCACGTTGCTGGAGCGAAACGGCTGTCCGGTTTGCACGTCGCACGACACCGGGCGTTTTCCGAAATACGTGCCGCTCTATCTCGACATGATCGAGAAGCAGCTTACCTACGACGCGCTGAAGATCATCGGCTTCGACCAAGCGCTTGCTGGCGCGCTCGTTGGCGAAATGCGCTTCCTGCAATCGCTCGCCGAAGCAGGCAAGATCATCCAGGGGCTGATTGTCGCCCGCAAAGCGAACTGACCGGACGCGTGGAAGTCTTCGTCACCAGCCCGTGGATTCCGCCGGAGTGGATTGCGGCGCACGGCCTCGTACCGCGGGGGGCTTGGTTTGGGCAGACCCGCCAGCCCTCCGCCGTCCCGGAAGGCGTGTGTGCATTCGCGCAACGCATGGCGGACCTGGCCAACTCGCGCCCAGACGCCGCCTTGGTTTTCACCACCGCCTGCGACCAAATGCGGCGCTCGGCGGACGCGGTGTCCGCGAGGGCGAATCCGCGCGGTTTTCTCTTCAACCTTCCAGCTACCTGGCAGTCGCCCACCGCGCGACGGCTGTATCACGCTGAGTTGGCAAGGCTGGGCCGGTTTCTGGAAACGCTCGGCGGGCATGCGCCGACGGATGCTGACTTGGGGAAGGCAATCACCGACTACGACATCCGACGTGCGAAAGTGCGAGAGTCTGTTTTGCATCGCCCTCCACGTATAGCCACAGAGGTACTGGCGCAATTCTTCGAGGCTGCTTCGTCGTTCCAACTCTGCTCTGAGAGTCCGCAAGGTTTTGGAGTGCGCCAGTCCTCTGGCGCTCCGGGAGAGACAGCGAGCCAGCCAACAGCGCCAGAGGACTGGCGCACTCCAAAACGCCGTTGCGCACAGCAAAACGATTCAGACTCTTCTCGCATTTCCATCGCGCTGGTGGGCGGCCCCTTACTCCCGTCGCAGTGGACGCTCTTTGACGCAATCGAATCCGCAGGCGGCAGTGTGGTGCTGAACGCCACCGAACCCAGCGAGCGCACACTCTTGCCGCCGTTGCCGTCCACGCTTCGGCGCGCGGCTGTCTCAGCCGCAGCCACTCCACAGCAAGAACGCTCAGACAAGTCCCCTGACAGCCTCGCCATAGCAGCCGCTACGGCTGGGACAGCCGTGCGCCAGTCAGCCCTGCTCGCTGCGCTGGCCGACCATTATTTCGACCATGCGGTGGATGTCTTTCACCGACCGAACTCGCGGCTCTACGATTGGCTTCGCCCGCGGCTCCGCGACCGGCGCGTGCGCGGCATCGTCCTCTGGGTGCACATCGGCTGCGATCTCTGGCGCGCCGAGGCGGCCACTCTCCGCGAGGTATTCGGTTTGCCCGTGCTGGTGCTCGACGCCCACGAAGTCGGCGCCGGCGGCCTGCGCGATACGAATCGCCTGGCCGCGTTCATCGAATCACTCCAATGACCGACGTGCCACGCCAAATCAGTCTGGAGGAGTGGGCGCAACGCCACGCTGAGTTACGGCGAGAAGGCTTGCGCGAGCCGTGGTATGGCGGGTCGCTCGCACGCCACGTCGACCGCGAGGGCGACCTGCGCTTGCGACACCTGCGGTTCGACAACTCGGCGGCGGCACTGCGGCTTTGGAACTTTCTGCTCACGGAGAACCAACGTCTGCGCGAGGCCCGCGCCCGAGGCGGGCAGTTGGTGGGCACGATGAAGGACCTCGGCACCGTGCCGGTGATGGCCTATGCACTGCCAACGGTGCGCGCGTTCTATCCCGACGGCGCGTGGTGGACGCCTTGCCTGATGGAATGCAGCGACCGGTTACTGAACCAAGCCGAGGCCCTCGGAGCAGATGCCACTTTCTGTCCCGTGCGCGCCATGCTGCCGGCATTCCAAACCGAGGAACACTTCCCCCGCCCCGACCTGCTCGTGTGCAGCACGGGCGCGATTTGCGACGACTTCTCCGCCATCGCTCAGCGGCTCGAACGGCTCGGGCATTCGATCCTCTGGTGGGAAATGCCCCGTCGCCGAGCACCGGAGAATGGCGAAGCCGCCTGTGCTCTGCCCGGCGGACCCACGGCGCCGCAAGTTCAGGTGGATTGCATTCGTGACGAGCTTCAGCGGATTGCCGCCAGGCTGGGCGAACTGGCGGGTTGTGAACTGACGGAAGAGCGGCTGCGGGCCGGGATTCAATCGGCCAACCGGGTGCGTCTGGAGCTTCAGGCGTTGCGGGAGACAGTTTATTCCGCAGATGGCGCACCGCTGCCCGCGCTGGAAATGCTCATCGCCGAGATGCTGGCGATTCATTTCTGCTCGGATCGCGAGGAAAGCCTGACCGTCTTGGCGGACCTCGCAACCGAAGCCAAGGCCCGGCGTGCGGCGGGCCAGTATGTGATCCAACCGGAAGCGGTGCGCGTGTTCTGGGTGAATCCCGTCGCCGACTTGCGCGCGATGAATTTGCTGGAAGCCTGCGGCGGGCGGCTGTGCGGGAGTGACTTCATGTTCTCGCACGCGCTGGACTTGATCCCGGAAGACCTGCCACCATTCGACGCGCTTGCCCGAACGGCTCTGGCTGATCCGATGGTAGGGCCGGCGCAAGACCGCGCACGGCGGATCGTCGCGGAGTGCCGGCAGCTTCACGTGGAAGCGGTGGTTGTATCGCGGATTCCGGGCGCGAGCCATTGCCCTTGGGAAGGCGCACTGATCCGCGAGCATGTCGCAGCGGAGCTCGGTCTGCCGGTAGTGGACGTGGAAATCCCGCCGGTGTGCGACGCGCTGTTACCGGCGTTGCGAACGCGGCTGCAAGCGCTGATGGAAATCGCCCGAGCCAAACGAGAATCATGATTTGCGCAGGCATAGACGCCGGTTCGCGCGCCATCAAGGTGGTGCTGTTTGACCACACCCAGGCGCAGGTGATCGGCTCTGGAATCACGGATCAGGGCGTCGAGCAACCACGACTTGCGGAGACGGTGTACGACGAAACCCTGCGGAAGGCCGGTCTGGGCCGGGCGCAAATACACGCCGTGGTCGCCACGGGTTACGGGCGGAACCGCGTCGCGTTCGCCGACACGACGATCACCGAGATCACCTGCCACGCGCGCGGCGTGCATCACGTCGCGCCAGAAGCGCGCTCAATCATCGAAATCGGCGGGCAGGACAGCAAGGTCATCCGATTGGAGGATGGCGGGCGGGTGCGTGACTTCGCGATGAACGACCGCTGCGCCGCCGGTACCGGCCGCTTTCTGGAGATGCTGGCCATGCGGTTGGGCGTTGATTGGTCGGCCCTGAGCGAACTGAGCCTGCAAAGCACGAAGCCCTCGCTTATCAGCAACACCTGCGTGGTGTTTGCGGAGACGGAAATCATCGGGCTGCTGGCGGAAGGTGTCCCCGCGGCAGACATTGCCGCGGGAGTGCAGAATTCGATTGCGACTCGCGTGACCGCCATGGCAGGGCGAGCTTTGGAATCGCCGGTCGTGTTTACCGGCGGGGTGGCGCTGCAACCGGGGATGGTGCGGGCGCTGGAATCCGCCGCAAACGCGCCGGTTCAGACCGCACTTCAACCCCAGTTCACCGGCGCGCTGGGCGCGGCAATCCTGGCACGCCGTCGCTGAATCTGGTCTTGATTTCGAGGAAATTGCTTAGGTCCGTGTAAGGAAACCCGGCGGGGATTGGCTGAACACGGCAGGCCGAGGGCAGAAGAATAGCCTTGGCGCCCAGCGCGGCAGCCAGCCACGGTGGGCGACATTCGCTATGGAGTCTCAGGGCGCGGCGACGCCGCTGCCCTGACAGGTCGGACAAGGCGCGGGGGCGTGCCGAAGGAGATGGTAAATGTAGTCCTTCAGCTTGGCCCGCCGCATCTTGAGTTCTTCGATTTCCTGGTCCGTCGCGAAGTCAATCTCTTCCTCGATACGGTAAATCTCATCGTCGAGACGATGATACTCATCGTACATGTTGCGGAAGTGATCGTTGGAGCCCTTCAAGCGGCGGATAGAATCTCGGAATTCCGGAAACTCCCTGAGGATCGGATGATGCAGGTCCATGTCGCTAACTCAGCATATCAGACGGTTCAACTGCGCTTGATGCTACGAATGGCGGATGACGAGACAAGCGTTTCTTTTTCGTAACGCACTTTTTTTTTAGAGCCAAGCCGGCCACGAGTCAGGCAGATCGCAGACCGGTCAGGTCCACCCCCAGCATGCAGACGTCGTCATCGAAGGTTTCCCCCCCGGCGAACCGACGAACCTGTGCAAGGATGGAATCGAACAAATCAGGCGTGCTGAGATTCAGCCCGGCGGTAATGGCGTTTTGGAGAAGCTCCTGTGAGTAAAGGTTTTCGTCCGGGGCATGCACTTCATAGAGGCCATCCGTATACAGCATGACCAAGTCTCCCGGGCCGAGGTTCGTCTCGGCGGTTTGATAGCTAACCTTCTCAAAAATCCCGAGTGGGGGCTGAGGTTTGTTCAACTTGGAGCGCAACACATCCACCCGGGCCGCAGTCCGGCGAACGCAAAACGGCTTGGGATGGCCGGCATTGGTGTAGCGGAGCTGGCCCGTAGCCGCGTTGGCCGCCACGTAGAAGGCGGTCGTCATAACGGGCGTGCCCACGTGCTTGAGGATCGCGCCCAACTCGGAATTGAGCTTGGTCATGAACGCGCCCGGGTCATGGGCTACCGGACGGAGTTCCTCCACCAAGGCCCGAATCATCGCCGTCACCAAAGCTGAGCGCACCCCATGCCCCGCAACGTCACACAGAAACACCGCGACTTCCGTGTCAGAAAGGGCGGACACACTGAAGAAATCGCCTCCCACAGTCCCCGTCGGGAGATACCGGTGCGTGAACTGAAACAGGCTGTCGGCGGGACGAGCGGCGGCGGGAAAACTCGGATATTGCTGTGGCAACATCGTGAGCTGGATTTCCCGGGCCATGCGGAGGTCCTCTTCCATCTCCGCGTTCTTCTTGCGCAACTCTTCACGGCTGCGGGCCAACTCCTCGTTCGCCTTGCGGATGCGCTCCGCCGCGAGTCGTTGCTCGGTGATGTCCCAAAAGATGCCTTGCAGGCCGCTTATCTGGCTGTAGGCCCCGCGCAAAGGTGTCTTGACCGTCTGCACATAGATCAACCGGCCATCCGGCAAGCGGTGTTCCTCCACGATCTCGTAGTTCTGGCCCGTGGCCATCACCTGCGCGTCGTCGCGTTTGTATTTCTCAGCCAGATCTGCCGGGAAGAAATCGAAATCCGTCTTGCCAATGATCTCACGCAACGGCCGCCCGATCGTCTGGCAAAACTGCTGGTTGGCGAAGGTGAACCGCCCACGCAGGTCCTTGCGGAAGATGTTCTGTGGCAGCGTTTCCACCAGCGAGTGGTACAGCGCCTCGGAGTTCCGCACCTTTTCCTCGGCGGCCCGCCGTTCCGTGATGTCTTGCACCGTGCCCTCGAAGTAGAGCAGCCGCCCAGCCGCATCGCGAATCGCGCGACAGGTTTCTGCGATCCAGATGATACTGCCATCCTTCCGAAAGATGGGCGACTCGAACCCGGCGATGGTGTCGTGCTGTTCCATCAGCCGCATGAACTCTTCCCGCCGCCCTGGCTGCACGTAAAGAGTGTCGCCGATGTTTGTGATGCCCTCCATCAGTTCGGCCGGCGAGCCGTAACCGTAAATGCGCGCCAACGCCAAATTCGCCAACAGATAATGTCCGTCGGGGGTGGTGCGGAATATGCCTTCGGTGAGGTGGTCGAATATCCCCCGATACTTCTCCTCCGCATCCAGCAGCGCCAGATCGGCCTGATTCCGTTCGATGGCGTAACGCAATGCCCGCAACAGCCATCGCGTCCCGAGCTGGTTTTTCACCAGGTAATCCTGCGCGCCGGCGTGAACAGCTTCGAGCGCCAGCGCCTCGTCATCCACAGAACCGATCACGAGGATCGGGACGCGGGTAACCGCCGCCCGCAACACCGGAATGTTCGCCAACCCGGCGCCGTCCGGCAGGAAGAACTCCAGGAGTATGGCGTCCACATCCCCAGCCTCCAACCGGGCCAACCCTGCCTCCAGCGTCGGAACAATCACCACCTGCCCCACGGTGTCAGGCGATTGCTCCAGCATGCTGCTGATGGCTCCCGCCAGCGCGGCATCGTGTTCGATAACCAGAACTGTGAGTCGTTGCTGTTCCATGCCTGCTTCCATTCAGACCCCGATCACGCTACGCGCATCCAGGTTCGTGCAAAACATGACAGCAGCATCCAGCAGCCGCAAGCCGATTGGCGAATAACCGGCGGCGGCGGGTGATCGCCGATGCGTTACTCGCCGCTTTTCTCCTGACATTTGACTCAGAGTCCGCTTTCTTGGTGCGCGATGAATGTGCCGAACCAGCGCATCAACCACCTCGTCCAACACTTTCTCTGGGCCACCGCGCTCTGCGGAATGCTCAGCGGTTGCGCCCGATTGTGCCCGGACGCCCCGTCACAAGCGCTTGCCCCCCCCGCCTTGGAGCGCGCGCTTCAAAAGGTGCGGGCAAAGCATGCTCCCGACAGCCACTTGGACATCTTCGAAGTCGGCGTGACCCGAGAACGCGGTTCACTGGTGATCACCGGCGAGGTCACCAGCGCCACGGTCAAGGCGGACCTCCTCGCGGCTGCCCGCGACGCCGGATTCGACCTGAGCGATCGGATCCAAGTCCTACCCAAAGCCGAACTCGCCTCAACACCGTGGGGTTTGGTGTGTTTGAGCGTAGCCAACGGTCGTGAGCAGCCGCAGAACCAGGCTGAGATGGGCACGCAGGTGCTCATGGGCAACCCGGTCCGCGTGTGGAAACGCTCGCACATCTGGTATCGCGTCCAGACTGCCGATCGCTATGTGGCGTGGATGGAGGAAGGATCATTCCAACTATCCACAGCTGCCGAGGTAGATGCCTGGAACCAATCCCCCTTGCTGATTGTCACCGCATTTGAGGACCGCGTGCTTGAAGAGCCGCAAGCCAGTGCCCAGCCCGTAACCGACGTCGTCATGGGCGGTCTCCTTAAGAAAACCGGCGAACGCGGCGACTGGTTCAAGGTTGCGTTGCCTGACCAACGGACGGGCTACCTACCGAAGAGATCGGCAGCGGACTACTCAGAATGGAAACGTTCGCGTCACGCCACGCCGGATAACATCGAACGCACCGCCCGGTCGCTGCTGGGGCGACCATATCTGTGGGGCGCCAATTCGCCCAAGGGGCTCGACTGCTCGGGCTTCACCAAGTTCGTCTTCTTCCTCAACGGCATTGACCTCGCCCGCAACGCGAGCCACCAAGCCAATCAAGGCATTGAAGTTCCCCTGGATGCCGACCTCAGCAAACTCAAGAAGGGCGACCTGCTGTTCTTCGGCTCGCGCTCCTCCGCCTCGCACCGCGGTCGTGTCACGCATGCCGGCATCTACCTCGGCGACAAGTTGTTCATCCATTCCTCCGAACGAGTGCGCATCAACAGCCTCGATCCACATTCCCCGCTGCGCGATGAGCACCGCATCCGATCGCTGATAGGCGCTCGGCGCGTGTTGCCGGAGTGATCGAGCGCGTGTCAGTTTTACCGTGAGCCCTGCCGGCGCTGGCATCTTGCCACCGCTCTGAGCTGTGTTCAGACGTACAGCGCCGACTTCAATTCATGTACCAGCAGGCTCATGAAGGCATAGCGGCGTGCCGGGTCCGTTTCAAGGCAGCGCAAGATGATGCGCTCCAAGGCCACCGGGAGATCCGGGTTGTGCTGACGGGGCGGCACGAAGGCGGAGCGATCGGCGTGTTGCCGTGAGATTTCCGCCGGTGTGGCCCCATCAAACGGTTTCTGGTTGGTCAGCAACTCGTAGGCAGCCACGCCGTAGGCAAATATGTCCACGCGTTGATCAATCGGTTGCTGCAGGAGTTGCTCGGGCGCCATGTATGCGGGCGTGCCGGGGTTGGTCGGCATCCGCTTGGGTTCGGATGGAATCGGCTGGGCAATGTCAAAGTCCACCAACCGCACGCTAGCATTCCGCGAAACGAGGACGTTCTCGGGCTTGAAATCCAGGTGCATGAAGCCGCTCTCGTGGATGTGCTCCAAGCCAAGCGCGGCATCGATCAGCAGTTGCGCCACGTTTTCCGTCAGCACCGGATCGTGTCGGGCGTACATCTCCTTAAGATTCGCGCCTTCAACATACTCCATCAGCAGGTAGAGCACGCCGTCAATCTTGCCGTGCTCGTAATAGCCGATGACGAAGTCGTGGCTGTGGATTCTGGAGAGCGTTTCGGCGCCTTGCACAAAGCGTTTGCGTGCGGTGGAATCACTCCGCATATGATCGTGCAGCAACCGCAAGGCATACGTTGCGCGGTCCGCGTCTGTCGCGAGCCAGATATCCGCCATGCCGCCGCTGTTGATGCGCTCCTGAAGGGTAAAACGCCCAAAGCGACCGCCCGGCACCGGCGCGACCGGTCTTTTCCCAAAGCCAAACACCCGTTCTATTTAACACGACCGCCGCGCACCCGCCATCAGTTTTCCCGCCAACGGAGGCGCCTTCCACATTGGCAGTTCGTCCGGCAGAAAATGGTGGACCCAGCAGGACTTGAACCTGCGACCAAGCGATTATGAGTCTGTGACGCATCTCCGATCAACGAGTCCACCAGAGTCCACAAAAAGACACGCCAGCAAAGGTTTCCCCTTACTCCTGAAGCCCCTGCGCTTTTGACCCAACATGACTCCCGTTGACTTTCGTTCATTCAGGATTTGCCATACTATTGCCATACCGCCTCACCGCAGGCGAAGACCATGACTCTGGGGTACAAGCCGCGCCGCCCCTCTTTCTGCCTCGTGAGTTCTCCGAGCGCGACCAGCGGCACACACGCGCCCACTTGGCCGTCGGCAATCTTGGCCTTCTGCACGTGACAGTGCGTCACCAGTTATGCCCGCCAACTCGCCGCACTGATCCCGCTCAGCTTCCTGACCGCCGGCCACGTTATGCCCACCTCCTTGAGCTTCCCGCGCAGTGGCGGCTCGAAAAATGTGCGCTGCTTTCGTCGGCATAACACGTCTCGGTCGGATACCTATGGCCTTAAAACACTGCAACTTCCAATCCGGATGTCACCCTGAAATAAATGTTGCAACATGTTCTCAATCAAGTTATTACTTGACTTTGACGCGCGTCGAATCCAGTATCTAACCATAGATGACGCTCCGTCTCTCTAACTGGAAGACTCGACTTCAGCAGGTCGATTCCTTCGCCAAGCGTGCTGGTCAGACTGGCGCGCAAGCGCCGGTGCATGCAAACTCGGGCTTGATTCCGAAGTTCTCGAAGTCGCCCCATTCCACACCATCAGCTACCTCGCATTGTGACTGAAGAAGCAATGGCCACCTTTGGTCACAATTCTCCCCTGCTCCACCCATCCACCCACGCGCGACCGGGCAGTTGCCCGATCTAAGAATCGTCCAGTCACCCTGACATCCTCGACTGGTCACACGGTTCACGCCCCCCGCTTCTCAACGAAGAGTACTGGCTAACGATTGCCATACCCACGGCGGTATGCCAACGACAGCTCTTGCAAGCCGTTGAATCTCAACGATGCCCACTCGTAACCTATTTGCCCAACAGGTGTGAACACACCGCATAAACTTAAGATCGGCAACACCACCCTGTTCAAACAGGCCAAAAGCCCCTTCTGGAATCTCCGGGTCATGATCCGGGGGCGCCGGCGGCAATTCTCCACCGGCGAATCCACCAAGGCCCTTGCGGAGGACAAGGCCCGCAGCATTCTGGTCGACCTCAAGAGCCGCGGCCTAGCGGAAGCTATCACGCTGCATTCCCGTCGCGTTGACCAGACCCCCACCGACCCGACTATTGATGAGTTCGCCCGACTCTACGAACAGGTCATCGCCTGCGGCGATTATCCACCAGCCCACCAAACCCAGCAACGCTACCTCAAGAGCCTCAAATTCCTCTGCGCCGAAATCAGAGTGGTCCGCATTCGCTCCCTGACGCCGGAGAAGGTCCGCGCGTTCATCGCTGCTTACCAAGACCGCCGCACACGCGACGGGCGCTTCCCGGACAACCACCACTTAATGCGAAAACCTCCACCCAGCCACCACCGGGGCACCACTCGATCACCACCCAGCCACCACATAATGCTGCTTCCAATGCGGCTTCCTTACTGCTTTCTCGTAATGCATCCACACATGCTGGAACGTGCGCTCCCGACAAAATCTCAAAGCTCTCGCAAGGAATCGGGTGCGCACACGGCGAAACGCCACCGAAGTATGGAGCACCGACGCTGGAAGCGGTCCACGAATTCGTCAAAGGCTTGCTCAAGGGCGGTGAACGTGTCGCGGCAAATTGGTTTGCTGATTTCGGCACAAACCCTTGCTGGCTTGAGAAGGACTGGCGCCTTTCGGTCGCTCGCTATGTGATGAATCATCGCGGCCAGAAGAGCGTGGCAGCGTGAGGGCCACGATTTCGCCGTTGCGCTGCTTGAGGTAGTCGAAGATGGAGGAACCGTGGGCACGGGCCAAAGTGGTGCCGACGACGCTCTCTAAAACGCACCATCTCCTCGGGAAAAGGGAGATGGTGTCGCTTCCAATCATTGTCCAGCCTCCGAGCAATCCCGTCCTCCACCACCCCACGGCTGCACAGGTCCGTGCGGTGGCCGGGAATGCACGTGTTAAGCCAGTGAGACCTTGGCGCCGCCCACGATTCGCCCATCGCGTTCCAAATGCTCAAGCGCATTCTCGACAAGCTTCCCGTGGTGCTCAGGCATGTCGAGAGCCCTGATAACCTTGGTGGTGAGTTCCGTTCGGTCCATCCGGCCTTGGTCCTGCAAAAAGGCCAGGATGACTTCGCAGAAGTCCTTCCTGAAGAAGCCCCCAGGCCGCACATTCCGTTTAAGCCGTGCGATCACTGCGTCTGCCGCAGGCGCAGTGGACGGCGGCGGCGGTGGAGCTTGGGGTGGAACTGCTGGCGTCTGTCCCCGCGGAGTGAGCTCAAGTTGCGGCGGTGCCACCAAATCAATCTGTGTTGGGCGCACGAGAACTGGGCGCGGAGGTGCCAGGTGCGGAGGCTTCGCCGGCTCAGTATGCGCTGGAATGACGGGCGTTGCCCTTGGCTCCGCTGCGGTTAGCGGATGAATCTGAAGTTCTTCCAGCTTGCGCCAGAGTGAGGCCATTGCCTTGTCACGGTCAAAGTAGAAGCTGGACGCGCTGACACGCCAGAACACCCACTTGCAACGCTCAAGCTGGCGCTGACGCGCCATGTCACGGACGATTTGTTCCGGGTCGTCGTGGTGCGGGCCGTCGCATTCGACAGCAAGGCGCGACTTCAAGCCTTCGATAACGAAGTCAATCCGGTAGCTGCCCGGCCCGAACGGTTCGTATTGCGGAATGAGTCGAAAATTCTTTGCGTAAATTATTTTCCCAACCTCGCGCTCGAAATCACTCTCGCACTTTTCCCAGTCAGGTTTGCCTGCCGGTTGTGCGGCTGGATTGCTGTAATAAGCGAGCAGCTTATACCGCATGTCGTCGGGGTTGAGTTCGTTGAGCGTGACGGTGTGGAATAGCCAAACCTGATCGCGCCCGCGACTAGCGGCGACGTTGAATCGCTGCTTGTCAGATTCTTTTACCAGAGCGGCGAAGCGTTGGTTTGGCGCGGCGACCATACTCAAAAACATGATGTCGCGCTCATCACCTTGAAACGCGTAGGCATCGCCACAGACAAGTTCCCGCTGTTCGATTTCTTCTGGCGACAGTCGTTCCAAAAGCAGTTGGTTGATGAGCTTGGCCTGTTCTTCACCTTGCAGCGAGACGACGCCGAACGTGAGTTTGCCGTTGGGATGATGCTCGTCTTTTGCGCAAAGGTAGCGCGGGTCATTCGTGCATTGAACGATTGCCTCCACCAACGTTTCCGCCTCTGGTCTGTTCCGCGCGTAACCCGCGCTGCCTTCACGGAAGCCTTCGACAACCTGTCGCACAACGATTGGTTCTAGTCGCTCCGGCGGATATTGTCGCAGCGGAATGAGCGGAGTCGCCGTGTAACAAAGGTCGTTTGAGAAGCGAATGATTTCGGGGACGCATCGAAAGTGTTCACACAAAACAATTCGCCTACCGAATCGAATCACGGCTTGGTTGAAAAGGCTGCTTTCGACGCCAAGTGAATCACGCATCGGCAAATCAGAAATCAGGCGATCCGAAAGCAGGTCAACCGCCACGCGTTCAATACCGACGGCTTCAGGGCTTATTTGCTGGTCATCACCGACGACAATGATTTGCTTTGCGAGATCACTACTGTCCGGTCAAATCTGGGCCAACATTGATTTCATCCCGATAAAAC
>CAZWJC010000115.1:0-20314 GCA_964634255.1 uncultured Verrucomicrobiota bacterium
GTCCGACCTCAATAATCAGCCCGATTTACCGGGGTTCTAAACCGGACAGTAGTGTGACGAAATCAAAACTGAAAAGAAGCGGATCCCGGCAGATTTTCGTCCCGCGTCTTTCACTCGCAACCCTTCAAATCTTATAAAGACACGTTTTGCAGAGGTCTCCCTCACGGTTGAGGATCTCGACAAGGTCAGTCCAGGATGCAAAGCGTGGCTAAACCGAAGTCAGAAAACCGATCACCAAGCGGCGTCTTCGCGACCTGCTGATCAACAAATCTCTGCGTACGATTGATGACGACCCTCGAATGTACCACCTCGCTCAGGGTTACTGGGTCTATGACGATATGTTGACGGCGATGCGCAACTCCGGCTGGGTTCGCTTCGCGCCCGGCTTCAAGGCGGGACTATATGGCAAACCGAAGTGCGATTACTGCATCAAGGTCCTCGGCATGGGAGTGGGAGAAAATCCGCACTATTTCTGTGAACGCGGTTATTACCATGATCACGAACGGCGCATGCTTGATCGCTTCCGGTCGGGAGGGTTTGGCTTTGGTCCTGCCGTGCTGCCCGTTGAAGAGGCGATCCGCCTGTTGGTGGATCAGGGGAATACTATGCCCGAATCCGCATACGCGGCAAGCTCATCGTCCAATCGATCGAGTGCTCACAGCGGTTCTGCTGGGAAATGCCGACGTTCTGAGCTTAAGCGAAGAGATCGCGCAAGGACGCCCTTCAAGCCTTTGAAGTTAGTCTCCGCCCGGGCGGATCCACCAAGGCATCTCCCTCGCGGCTGTTGCGAAAACGCGCCCTGACGGCGTCCCATTCGAGACGCTGACCCGGGAAGCGGAGCGCAATGAGACCGAGCAGCGCGATCTCGGTCAGCGCCGCACCGTAAGCAAAGTGCGAGCCTGCCTGGCGACCATCCCGGATCGCCGCGAACCAGTCGTCCGCGTGCGAGCCTTTCACGCGCGGCAGTTTGGGAGTGGGCTTCTGATAGCCGGCCATCTTGTCGTCAGGGATGATCCGGGCGCTGCCCGCGCCGTGCGAGCCGTGGAGGATTGCTCCTTTGTCACCGATGAGGAGTGCTCCGATGTTTGGTAATTGCTCGTCCGCTCCCAGTTCTGCTGGACGGGGCGGTCGTTCGATGCCGTCGTACCAAATCAGCTTCACGGGGCCGCGCTGGCCTTTGGCGGGGAACTCGTAGGTGATTCTCACTCCGGGCGGGAAGGTGGCTGCATGCTTTTGGGGATCAAAGTCCTTCACCTCGGCTCGCAGGGCAATTGGCGCGCCCAAGTCCAGCGCCCAGGAGGACGGGTCTACGACATGGCAAACCCAATCGCCAATCACGCCGCCCCCGAACGCCGCCCACCCGCGCCATTTGCCGTCCAAGTACATTGGCTGGAACGGCTCAAGCGATGCCGGGCCCACCCACAAATCCCAGTTCAACTCCGGGGGCACGGGGGGGCGCTCGGCCAACACTGCGAGCCGGTCAATCCGGCTATAGTTGCTGCTGCAGAACGCGTGGATGGTGTGAACCTGTCCAATGGCGCCGTCCCAAATCCACTCGCAGAGATCACGGATACGATCCGACGAATGCCCTTGATTGCCCATCTGCGTGACGACCTTCTTTTGCTCCGCGAGCTTTCGCAGCGCCCGCGCCTCGCCGATGGTTCGGGTCAGCGGCTTTTCGCAATAAACGTGTTTGCCACGTTCGATGGCTGCCGTGGCCAGCATGGCGTGCGTGTTGTCTGCCGAAGCAATGACCACGCCGTCGAGTTCCTTCTCGTGCTTATCAAGCAGCCGCCGAAAGTCCTGAAAGAACGAGGCGGGCCCATAGTGCTTATGGGCATCTGCTTCCTGACGCGTGTCGGCGTCGCACAGGGCCACGATATTCTGTTTCCTAAACATCTCAGCGATCTGTCCGCCGCGGCCGCCGGTGCCGATGACTGCCAGGTTGAGTTTTTGGCTGGGTAGGGTTTGCCCACGAAGGCCCAGCACGGAACTTGGTAAGATCGACACCGTGGCCAAGGTGGCGGCGCCATGGCGGAGGAACGAACGACGGGTGAGAGACGCTGAGGTTCTGGTTGGATTCATGGGGTTACCGGCTTTGGGCGAGCGCCGCTGCTTTACGTCCGTGTCGTTGCCGTCGAAAGAGGCGCTGGCGAGGGTCTGCGCCAACGGGGAGACCGGAGTCAGATGATCTGCGGTGATCACACGACGATTGAAACCCGTGCGTCGGGGCTCGTCCACGATTTTTTGTGTCATGTGTTTTTGCGGGCGCGTCCCCCCGCGTCTGCTCACGTATGCAAGATTGCGGGTGGGATCACACCTAGGTAGGTTCAACGGCCGTGAGCAGACCGATCAGCCGAAGCTCGTGAATACCCCAGCCGCAGACAGTGCGATGATCCGGCTTACCGATGTCCAAAAGCGCTTCGGTCAGCGGCTGGCTGTGGACGGCCTCACGCTGACGGTGCCCCGCGGTGAAATCTTTGGCTTGCTCGGCCACAACGGCGCGGGCAAGAGCACGGCGATCGGCATGATGCTGGGCCAGGTTTGGCCGACCTCTGGATCGGTGACCGTTTGCGGGCATGATGTTGGCAGCCATCGAGCACGGGCGCTGGCCAAAGTAGGCGCGATATTTGAGTCGCCCGCGTTCTATGATTACCTCACCGGGTGGCGGAACCTGAAGATCCTCAGTTCCTATTCCGCGCCGACATCTGACCAGCGCATTCGCGAAGTGCTGGACTGGGTGGGGCTGACCGGGCGGGAGCACTCCAAGGTTCGCACCTACTCGCACGGCATGCGGGCGCGGTTGGCGCTGGCGCAGGCCATGTTGCCCTGCCCGGAGTTGCTGATCCTCGACGAGCCGGGCAGTGGCCTCGATCCGGAAGGCATCGCCGAGATGCGGCAGACGATTGGCCGGTTACATCGTGAATTGGGACTGACGATTCTCCTCTCGTCGCACTTGCTCACCGAAGTTGAACAGCTTTGCACGCGCATCGCGGTGTTGCAGCAAGGCCGCCACGTGTTCGAGGGGCAGGTGAGCGAGGTCAAGGCGGCGCGAAGTCGGGTAATCTTGAAGACGGCAGATTTCGGCGCGGCGACAGCGCTGTTGCAGACGCGGCGGTTGATCACGCACTCCAGCGATGCCCGCTTCATCGTGCTAAGCGACGGGGCTTCGACGGCGGACGTGACGCGGACGCTCGTCGTTGCCGGTATCGCGGTGGAAGGCATCTGGCAGCACGAACAGACCCTGGAAGATTTCTACCTGGGTCTGGTCAAAGCGTCGCCGGCAGTAGGAGGGGAGGTCTGATCATGTTCTGGGCGCAACTGCGGAACGAACTTTGGAAGCTCTTCGGCAAGAAGCGGACTTACATCGGCTTTGGCATGCTGATGTTGGCGGAGAATTGCGTCAGCTTCGCTTTGCACCGCACGCACTTCTCGTTTCACAAGCGGCTGCTCGAGATGAACGGGGCGCTGCCGGACTCGTATGTTTCGGCGCTGACCGTGGCGATCATCGTGCTCGCGCCCATCGCGCCACTGCTGATGCCGTTGTACGTGGCGCTGATTGGCGGCGACCTGGTTGCGAAAGAGGCCGAGGATGGAACGCTGCGGATGATTCTTTGTCGGCCAGTTACGCGGGTGCGGTTGCTGGTGACGAAATGGCTGGCCGGAGTCGTATTCTCGGTGCTGCTAGTGTTTGCGCTGGGGCTTTTCGGGATTTCGTTCGCGCGATTGTGGTTTCCGTGGGGTGGGATGTTCGTCTGGCTGCCGGAGGCGGGCATCTTCAGCCTGTTCGATCCAGCCACGGGGCTGCTGCATTACGGAGCGGCAATGCTGTTCCTGACGGCGGAGGCATGCTCGATCATGGGCTTGGCGTTCATGGTTTCCTGCTTTAACGTCAAGCCGGCCGCAGCCACGATCGTGGGGCTGTCGCTGATGCTGACCGACTTCATCTGCTACCACATGCCGTACTTCCAGGAATACAAGGCATGGTTTCTGACCTATCACCTGCACGTGTGGCAATGGATGCTGGAAGACCGCATCGCGTGGTGGAGGGTGATCCAATCCATGAGCGTGCTGGCGGGCTTCAACCTGACCTTTATGGTCATTGGCTGCACGGCCTTCCACTTGCGGGACATCAAATCTTAATGCTCTGGTACCGGCTCGGAGCTCATGTTCGACCGACGTAACGAGTCTTTACTGTCGAGAGTTCCAGGTGGGGCCTTGGTGGTTGCCTGAGGTTTTCACAATCCTGTCTTCGTATCCGTTTTTCCTAACCCACTCCCAGGCGGTCTCATGTAGCTGCCCCTGTCCTGAGTTCAGGTAGTCCAGAGCCAGGGATAATGTACCGCGTTCGCGCAAGAATGCAGAAAGCAGAGGGATCGCACCGGGGTGACCACGGTGGATGAGTTCATGTATCACGGGTGTGCCGAGGAGATTCATAGCATCCACAAGGTTCTTCTCCCGAGCCTTGCTTGCCTGAATCTCGGCAACCAGCTCATCATACTCCCCTAACCGCAGGCTCGCCCCGAGACAGAGCCACGGGTCTTGTGCAATCTGTTTAACCTCTAACAACGCCGCTTTGGAATTGATGCAGAACAGTAGCTCTTGCTTGGCTTCAACGCGCAAGTTGTCGTTTGTGAACGCGTTTATGACTGTTTGAACCAGACTTGGAGAACGGTTCGTAGTGTATGTAGCCAAGACTCGCGCGATCTGCTGACGGAGACGCCAATCTCGACAATTAAGCGCTGCTACGAGGGCCTCCGCACACTGTGGGGTCTGGATTCCCTTCAAAGCACTGGCTGCTGTGCAGGCAAGGCCTCCCGCCTCAACTGCATTAGTCTGTGAATTGATCACAGCCAAGAGGTGTGGGATCGATTGTGCGTTCTGCAGTCGCCCTAGCACGCGCGCGGCACCCTTGGCCACCTGCAAATTCTGTCCGTTGAATGCCGCCAACAGCGGGTCGAATGCATCCGCTCCTAGCTTGGCAAGTGCCTCTTCAACCGGGTCAGTGAACCCGAAAGCGAGTGCATTGATGAGTGAGGGGACCGCGCGCGCGTCGCCGATCTCTCCCAATGCGATAGCAGCCTGCTCTCTGACGGTGTAATCGCTTTCAGTCAGCAGGCAGGATAGAGGCATGATCGCAGCACGGTCACCTATTCTGCCGAGCACGTACGCGCAAGCTGCCTTGCTCGCGTGATTCGTGCTCTGGAGCCCCGCCAAAAGTTGCGGGACTGCTTGGTTACCGAGTCTCATCAAAGCACCCATAGCAGTACGACAGAGGCTTTCCTCGCAGCCCGAATTTAACCTGGCTGACCAGGGCGTGGTCACGAGGTTACTCAATTCCCGGATCGGATTGCTCCGCTCAAGCAGATGAACCAACGCCCGGGGTGCGCGAGGATCACTGAAGAACACTGGATTACGGATTACCGCCGTGAGAACTGTGTCGTGATGGTTGGTTAACGCTTCATACAGACGATCAACAACTGTTGCGCCCTCGACATGGCTGAGTGCTTGGCTAATCGTGTTTCGCTCCCAAGCGTCTGCTCGCTCCAGTGCTTGAATTAACGGTATGATGGCAGCGGCACCGAGGTTTGAGCAGTCATCCCAGCGACGCAGCACGATGTAAGCCTCGGCCTTGGTTCTTGCATCCGCTGATTTCATTTCCACCAATGCATTTGCTGCGGCGAATTTTGCTTCTGGACGAAAGTACTCTTTGGCGACTTCCTTCTCGGCTCCGAAATTGCCGATAGAGTCGTGGTTCGAAACCACGAACTTCTCGCTCCGGAGCAATGCAGCCAGCGGTTGAACCGATCTTGGGTCGTCAATTCTGCCGAGAACTCGCGCGCTAGCTTCGCAGCGAAACGGATCCCTAAGCGCTTCAATTAAGTGGGGTATTGCAGTTGGTCCCAAGCGTGCGAGCTGTTCTTCGGCTTGCTGGTATCTCTCGGAAGTCAGGTCTTCTACCGCTCGCTTCGTTCGAGCATCTGGACTGCATCCAAACAGACACAGAAGAAGCACGATGCTAGTAAAACGCTCGCAAGCCCACCGCAACGCGATCGGTAACTTAGAACTGGTCCATCCTACCTTCATTGTCCCCACATGATTGTTTTTGCATCAAACACAGGTCCTTCGGTGCAGGTGCGCTGGTATTCCCAGCCGTCCCCGGACTTGACCGGTATCACGCAGGCCAGGCAGACGCCGACACCGCAACACATGTGCTCGTCCATCGAAAGCTCAGCGGGCACGCCAAAGTCGGCGGCGATCTTGCCGACGGCCTTCAACATCGGCGTTGGACCGCAGGCAAACAGCTTGAGATTTCGAATTTCGGATTTCGGATTTCGGATTTCGGCGAGGAGCGGCTGAGTCACCAGCCCCTTTTCGCCGTGGCTGCCATCTTCGGTAGTTGCGCGCACTTCCCAGCCGAGCGTCGTGAATTCCTTTTCGCAGAGGATGTCCACGCGCCGCCGCCCGCCGACGAACACGATGCCTTTCTGGGGCGAACGTTCGGCCAGGAGATACATCGCCGCCATGCCGTAGCCGCCGGCGACGAGCAACGGAGTCACGCCGCCGGGCTGGGGAACCGTGAAGCCGTGGCCGAGCGGTCCGATGGCGCTGAGTTCTTCGCCAGAACGCATCCGGGAGAGCACTTCAGTTCCCTTGCCAACGGTCTTGTAGAGGATCGAGAAGGTGTCACCCGCGACCTGAAAAATGCTGAACGGGCGGCGCAGGAGTGCATCCTTCAACGGCGGAATCCGGATGTGGGCGAACTGCCCAGGCTGGACGAGGGGCGCAATTTGCGGTGCGCGCACCACCAGCCGGAAATACTGGTCGGTGTCGCGCTCGTTGGAGACGATCTGGACGGTTTGCTCAACCATTGTCGCACTGAGCATGCGGGGTGGTGCAAGAGCTGTCAACGTTGGCAAGGTAAAACTACTCGCTGAACCGGTAGTTGAACCGGCCTTCCGGCGCCACGTCGCCGCTAACGTAAAAATCCATAACATCGCCGGGGTGCTGGAGGTTGTCCGCCCACTTGAAATCGAAGGACAACTTGGTGTCGGATTTGGCGAGTCCGAGCACCTTGCGCGGAATGGCAAGTTGCAGCTCGTTCCCCTGAACGCGAAGCTCGACTTGCGCGACACGTTTCCAGCGCCAACCTCCAGCGTTCTGCTCCAGCCATGCCTTTTCATCGCCCGCCATCGTACGATTCACGATGAAATCGTAGCCCTCCCAGCCGGTGGCTGCGTTCTGGTCCGTGTCAATCAGCAGCCACATCCAGTTTGTCCCCGTGGACGGCGTAATGGTTTCACCGGTGCGGACGTAGAAGTAGACGTTCCGCGAATCGCGCGCGACCTTGGCAACGATCAAATCATTGCGGCCCGTTCGGTTCGCATAGTGGAGTCCGGCCGCGCCCCCATGGTTGCGCGGCGCAGTCTCACCGACGTGATCAGCGAACTCCGGTCCGACGTCCTGCCATTGGTTGAACTCCCGCTTGATGCGGATCGTTTTGGTCGTTGAAGCGGGCGACAACACCGGCGCGCCTTTGTACCGCCGGACGTTGGCCACGAGTTGCCAGTAGTAGTTGTCACCGTGCCCGCCCTTCATCGGTTCGATGTCGCGGCTGTGTTCCTCGTCAAATTGGTCCACGAACACCAACGGGCCGTCCGGTTTGCCCCAGCGCCCGGCGATCCACTCGTTCCAGCCGGTGACCATCACAAATGGCGGCGTGAGATCAAAGACGCGCTGCCATTGCTCCTGGAAGTTGTAGCCGTGATTCACGGCGTCAGCCGCGCGCTCCCGCTGGTTGCCGTGAAAGCTGCGCCCGCGGGCGTCGCCAGAGCTCATGTTGGTGACCTTGCCGTCCTGCTGGCGAAGATTCTGTGCGACGGAGACGTTTACCTGTTCGGGCTTTTGAGGATCGTCGGTGTAGCCGTAGGGCTGCGGGTAGGTGGCTTCCCAGTGCCAGGCGTAAGGCGTGTTGACCAGCGTAAAGGGCCAGTGCGCCCGCCGCAGCGTGAAGAAAGCGCGCAGTTCCGGTGAAGCCTCCGCGGGGTCGCAGATCAACAGCGGCTTGCCCTGCCACTGAAACCACAGCTCCGGGAACAGGCCCGGCTGGTAGAACTCGGTGAAGAGCCGTTGCGCGGTCTTCCCCGCCTCGGTGTTGACCATAAACGCGATCTGCGGCGTGCGGCCACCGGCCTGGCGGATTCGGCGGAAGACCTCGCAGAGCTTCAGATAAACCTCAGGATAGGTTTGGGCGTTCGTGGTGTCGAAGATCAGCGTGTCGATGCCGGCGTCGGCGAGCAGTTGCGCGTGGCGACGCAGCACCCACTCGTCGACGCTGTGGTAATAGCCGTAGATCGGCTCGCCCCAGTAGTGATACATGCCGATCGGCCCCCACAGCGGCGAAGCCGGCTTGGCGAGCGCGTCCGGGTCTTTGGCGAGGATGCGAGCGATGTCATAGGGGCCATCCCCATACGGGCTCTTGCCGCCGGGATTGTTGTGCCAGAGGAAATAGAAGATGCCGACGAACCGGTCCGCGCGCGGCGGCCCGACCTTCTCGGCCAGCGGCAACGCTCGGCCCAACGCGTCTGTCGCCGGCCATGGCGTGCCGGGATTAGTGGAGACGAAGTTGGGGGCGGCGATTGCCGAGGACCAAACCGACAGAGCCAATGCGTGTGCAAGTAAACTGGCGGCGCGGTGGTGGATCATGCTGCAATTCGTCATCCGCGGAAGTGCAACAGGAGGTGGACAAAAAAGCCAGAAAAGAAGGAAGAGGCCAACGGCGGAACGCGGCGGGTCGAAATGGTGGCGGGCGATCGCCTGAAGGCCGATTCGGGAGCGAGCGCCAACTCAAGTAGGGCTACCGCCAGTGCGAGGCGGAAAAACAGGATGGGATTGCTACGAGCAGTTCAGTTCGGATTAGCGGTCTCCTTCTCGGAATGGGCGCCGGCCTTGGAGGTCTTCCGTTCGGCGAAGCGCTGCAGGACGACATAGAACGAAGGAACAAAAAGCACGGCGAGACAGGTGGAAGCGATCATGCCAGACGCGACGGCGATGCCGAGTGACTTCCGGGCGCTCGCGCCAGCGCCACTGGCCAGTACCAGCGGCAGCACGCCGAGAATAAAGACGAACGAGGTCATCAAGATCGGGCGGAAGCGAACCTGTGCCGCTTCGACGGTCGCCTCGAGAATGCTCCTGCCCGCCGCGCGGCCTTCGCGCGCCATCTCCACGATGAGGATTCCGTTCTTGGCCGAGAGGGCAATCAGCAGGACCAGCCCAATCTGCACGTAGATGTTGTTCGACAAGCCGGTCGCCAGCATGGCGCCAACCGTGCCGAGCAGTGCCAACGGCACGGCGAAGATGACGGCGGCCGGGGTGATCCAACTTTCGTATTGGCCCGCAAGGACGAAATAGACCAGCAAGATTCCCAGCGCGAAGATGAAGTAGGTCGAACTGCCCACTAGTTTCTCCTGGTACGACATCGCCGTCCACTCGTATTCCAGTCCCGGCCCCAGGGTCTTGTCGGCGATCGCCTGCATGACTTCCAAGCCCTGGCCGGAACTGAACCCTGCCGCGGCGCTGCCATTGATCGTGGCGGTGGGGAAAAGGTTGTAGAGCGAGATCACGGCCGGGCCGCGTGTAGATTTAATGTCGGCGAGTGTGCCCAACGGCACCATCTCGCCGCCCTGGCTGCGAACGTGGAATTTCTTTATGTCATCAGGCGTCAGCCGGTCTTTGCCTTCGGCTTGGGCGAACACCATGAAGTTGTGTCCGAATTTGGTGAACAGGTTGATATAGCTGGAGCCGAGGTAACTTTGCAGTGTGTCGAAGACATCTCCCACCGGCACGTCCAGCGTCTCGGACTGGGAACGATCAACTTTCACGGAGATTTGCGGGACCTGGGCACGAAATGGGGTGAACGCCGCTTGAATCGCCGGATTCGCTTTCGCAGCTGCCACCAGGGCATCCGCTGATTCCTGAAGGCGAACGAAGTCGTAGCTCCCATCGGTCAGCTCCAACTGCATCTGAAAACCGCCCGACAATCCCAAGCCCTGGATGGGTGGCGGGAGCAAGACCAGTCCGCTGGCTTCTTCGACTTCAGCCAACTTGTGCGACAGGTTCAGGTAGATGCTGCGGAGGTCTTCACCCTGACCACGTTCACCCCAGTCCTTGAGCAGGAGATAAACCATGCCGGCGTTGGCGAGCGACGCGCTGTTGTCCAGCGCCGAGATGCCGCCGATCGCAATGGCGTGTTCCACTCCGGGAGTGGCCTGGCTCAGCTTTACGACCTTGTCCATGACGTGCTCGGTCCGTTCGAGCGAGGCGCCGTCGGGCAGTTGCACGGCGACCATGACGTAGCCCTGGTCCTCAGTGGGGATAAAGCCGGTCGGAATCTTCATCAACCCCCAACCCGCCAACCCGACCAGCACCAGTGCGATCAGAACCATGATGCCGCTGCGCTGCACCATCCGCCGGATCATGCCCACATAAAACCTCTCGGTGGGTTCATAGACCGAGTTGAACCAGCGGAAGAAGAAGTTTTTGCGGCGGTTGGGATCGTGGGGCCGCAGCCAGAGCGCACACTGCGTCGGTTTCAAGGTGGCCGCGTTGACGGCGCTGATGACTGCCGTGACGGCGATGACCAGGGCAAATTGGCGGTACATCTGGCCGGTGATGCCGGGCATGAACGCGGGCGGAAGAAACACCGACATCAGTACCAACGTGATCCCAATGATGGGGCCGAGGAGTTCGCGCATCGCATCGATGCTGGCCTGCTTGGGACTCTTCCCATGTTCGATGTGCTTGGCTGCGCCTTCCACGACCACGATCGCGTCGTCCACCACGATGCCGATGGCCAGCACGATGGCGAAGAGCGTCAACAGATTGATGGTGAAGCCCAGCATCGCCATGCCGGCGAAGGCGCCGACAATCGTCACCGGGACGGTCGTCGCCGGCACTAGCGTGGCCCGCCAGTCTTGGAGGAACACCATGATGACCAGCAATACGAGGATGCCCGCCTCATAGAGCGTGCTGTAGACCTCATTCACCGACTCTCGCACGAAGATGGTTGTATCGAGGGGAATTGAGTAGGTCAGCCCCTTGGGGAAGCTTTTTGAGTAACGTTCCATCGCGGCGCGGACGACCTTGGCAGTCTCCAGCGCGTTCGCTTCTGGCAACTGGTAAATGGAGATGCCACCTGCAGGCTGTCCATCCATTTTAAAAAACTGGCCATAGGTCTTGGCGCCCAACTCCACCCGGCCGACATCGCGGATACGCGTGATCTGGCCGCCGGTTTCGGAGGAGGATTTGACGATGATCCCCTCGAATTCGTGGACATCGGTCATCGCGCCTTCGACGTTGACGGTGAGCTGGAAATCCTGCCCAGCCGGTGTCGGCGGCATGCCGATCTGGCCGGCAGTAACCTTCGCATTCTGCTTCTGGATGGCGTTGATGATGTCCTTCGGGGTCAGCGAGCGCTGACGCATCAACTCCGGATCAAGCCAGATGCGCATGCTGTATTCGCCGATGCCGAAGACCATTACGTCGCCGACGCCCGGGAGGCGGGCGAGCTTGTCGCGAAGCTGGAGCGTGCCGAAGTTTGCCAGGAACAAGGCGTCATGCGCCGCGTTTGTGGAGGTGAGGGTGATGATCTGGAGGATCGCAGTGGACTTTTTCTTTGTCACCACGCCCTGCTGTTGCACCGCCGCGGGCAATTGCGACAAGGCAGCGGCGACGCGGTTCTGGACCAGCACCTGCGCGAAGTCGAGGTCGGTGCCGACCTCAAAGGTCACCGTCAGCGTGTAGCGGCCGTCCGACGTGCAGGTGGACTGCATGTAGAGCATTTTCTCGACGCCGTTAACCTGCTGCTCGATGGGCAGAGCCACCGTTTCGACCAGCGTCTGGGCACTGGCTCCGGGATAGGTGGCGGTGACCTGCACCGTGGGTGGCGTGATGGGGGGATACTGCGCGACCGGGAGCGAGAACATCGCGACGCCACCCAGCAACATGATGACGACAGCAATGACGTTCGCCAGGACCGGCCGTTCGATGAAGAATTTGGCAAACATGTGAGGCCTTGGCGCAGAAAGTCAGCGGGGAGAAATGGCCGGCGACGGATTGCTGGCAGGTGCGCTTGCTGGTGCGACTTTCGTTCCCGGCTTGGCTCGCATGAGGCCGGTAACGATGACGCGGTCTTCGGCGGTTAGCCCGCTGCGAATCGCGCAACCACTTTGGGTCAACGGACCTTTGACCACCGATCGCCGGACCACGATGTCACTCGCATCCGCGACCAGCACATAGTCACCCTCCTGATCGTTGCTGATCGCGCTGTTGGGTACGATCAACATGGGACGGGTTTCACCGAACGGGATGCGCACGCGTGCGAACAGCCCGGGAAAGAGCACCTTGTCCTCGTTCTTCAGCACGGCTCGTAGCGGGATCGCTCCGGATGAGGTGCTGACGCCCGTGTCCACGAAATCCAGCGTGCCACGGTGCGGGTAGCCCTCCTCGTTCTGCAAACCAACCTCGACGACTGTCTTGCCCATGCTTGCCCGGCGATCCACGCCGCCTTGGCGGATGATTTCCCAGAGCCGGAGCGCTTCCCGCTCGTTCAGGGTGAAATTGACGTAAATCGGCACGAGCTGGTCCAGTGTGGCGAGCTTGGTATTGCTACTCGGTCCTACCAGGTTGCCGGCGTCCACCAGCCGGCGACCGATTCGCCCGCTGAAAGGAGCTGTGACACGTGTGTAACCGAGGTTGATGTTGGCGAGCTCAACCTGGGCCTTGGCTTGGTCCCGCTCGCTCAGCCATTTTTCCACATTTGCAGTCGAGGTCGCGTTCGATCGGCTCAAACTGACTTGGCGATCGTACTCCAATTGGGCCTGCAGCAGAGCCGCCCGGGCCAACTCCAGTTGCTGCTCATACGTTTCGCGCTCGATTTGGAACAGCTCCTGGCCAGCCTCTACGAAGGTCCCGTCCTCGAACTTCACCGATTGCAGATAACCAGCGACGCGCGCCACGAGGTCCACGCTCCGCGATGCGGCCAACGTGCCGGTCATCTCGAGGTACTCGGTGACTTGTTCTTGAGTCGGATGGCTCACCGTGACGGAGGGGGGTGATTGCTTCGTGGTTTCGGCGTGTTTGCCACACCCAGCCATCAGCGCAGCGCCGAGGAGCAATACGCCAACTGGAGATGATGTCTTCAATTTCATAGGCCCGAATTACAGGTCCCGCATTCCTTCATTGTCCGTTTTTGAGTTCGCCCTCGCCATGCTTCGGAGCGCTGCCGGGCAAATGCCTGCCGGGCTCCAGCAGGCGGCCCCAATCCGTCCGGCGGGCCATCTCAGTCTTGACCTGCTCAGAAACCACGTCCTGGCCCGCCCGCAATTCCCAGCCACCGCCAAGCGCGCGATAAACCGAAATGACGGCCAGCACCACGTTGCCCTGGGTGCTGGCGAGCGAATCCTCAATCGCCAATTGACCCTGCTCGGCAGTGAGGACCGTGGTGTAATCCGTTTGCCCCGCCTTGTACTGGAGCAGGGCGAGATCAGCGGACCGCCGGGCCGCGGCGGCGGCCTTCTCGAGGAGCGAAGCCGTGCGCTGCTGGTCGGTAAACGCCGCCAGGCCATTTTCCACTTCCTGTTGGGCGACCAGAACCGTGTTTTGGTAATTGAGCACCGCCTCTTGAAACTGCGCGTCCTGCACGCGCACTTGGTTGACCAATCGGCCGTAGTTGAACACAGGCCAAACCAAACCGGCACCGGCGTTCAAGGCACGGCTCTCCCAAGAGAACATATCCGCGAGAGAGTTGCCGAATTCATTATTGCCGGTGACTCCAAACTGTCCGGAGAGCGAGAATGCCGGATACATCTGGGCCTTGGCGACGCCGATCAACGCCGACTTTGAGGCCGCTGCAAGCCCGGCCGTGCGCACGTCGGGGCGGCGGCGCAACAAGTCGTGAGGGATGCCGACGACGAGGTTGGTGGGGGCAACCGGGATGCGGCCCGCAGACGGCAAGTGTTTGCCGACTTCGTCCGGCGTCTCGCCCAGGAGTAACGCGAGGCCATTGCGAGTTTGGATGAGCGACTGCTCCAAGCGGGGAATCTGTGATTCCGTCTGTGCCAGTTGCGCCTCGGCCTGCAGCACGTCTCGCTCGCTGGTTTCTCCGGCCTCGAACTGGACCTTCGCGATGCGCAGGCTTTCCTGCTGTGTCAGCAGGTTCCGTTGTGCCACGCGGACGCGCTCCTCAATCGTGCGGAGGTTAACATAGCTGCTGGCTACGTCCGCGATCAGCGTGACCAACGCGTCGTCGTATGCTGCAACCGACCCGAGATAAGATGCCCGGTCCGATTCGATGCCCCGGCGGTACTTGCCCCAGAAATCAATCTCCCACGTGGCTCCAAACAATACCTGGGCCGAGGCATAGTCGGGGTCGATACCGGGAATCTTTGAAGTCAAACCGTCGCTCAGGCGCGAATAGCCGACCTGGCCGGAGACTCCCTGTTGCTGGGGAAACAGGTCGCCGATTGACTTATTAAGTCGCGCCCGCGCTTCGAGAATGCGCACGCCCGCGATCTGGAGCGATGGATTGTTGCGGTAAGCCACCGCGACTAGTTCGTTTAGGACGGGTTCCTCGAAGCACCGCCACCAAAGGGTCTCTGCTGTGTTTGGAGGTTGGTTTGTGACGGCGACTTGTTGCATCCACTGCCCGGCGACTGTTGCCTGCGGCGTCGCGTAGTTCGGTCCAACGGTGCAGGAAGCTGCGACGACGGCCAACCCCGCAATGCCGAGAGCCACCTTGGGTCGGGCTAGTGGGAAACAGGTCATGGTCTAATGCTTGGGGCTGCCGCCCGCTTCGATCTGGGCCAGGTCCCTGGCGACTTGCTTGCCGAGGTTGCGAACGTCCTTTTCGGTGGCGCCGCGGGACAGGACGTATTTGGCGGCCATGACGTAAGGATTCAACGTGACGGCCGCTCCGGGCATGGGTTTCGAACCGCTCCCGGTACCAAACACGAGGATCGGGTGCTCACGACTCTGGGTAAGATCGTACACGGCTACCTGCGCAAGAACTTCGGTTGCGCCGGCGCCGAAGCCCACGATCGCTCGCTTGAGGCGGTTGCCTTCGTCCACCTCGAGGAATTCGCCGCCGACCACAAATGCATTCTCGGGCAAGGCTGCGCCCGTGAGTTCCCGCTGGGCGGGGATTTTCAACACGCTCAGCTCTTTCACGATGCTCTCCGAAAGTAGGGCGGCGTATCGGGCTGCCTTCTGGGCCGGCGTCTCCTCTCCGCGCAAGCCGCCCACAATCCGCTTCACGGGGCCCTCGCGTCCGGCGATCAGCCCTTGGTCTTTGTGCAGTTGCGACACCTCAAAGAGGAAATCGCGGACGACAACCGGACGCGGATTCGCGACCAGCGTGGCTTGGGCGGCAGCGGACTTCGACGCGGTCGAATTGGTCGTCGAGGCAGATTGGCAGCCAGCGACCAGGAGCAAGGAGAGGCTACCGATGGCGGCGACCATCAAGCGCGCGAGTTGAGTCATCCTAGAGTTGTTCATTTGAGTGATTTGTGCTTCGTGTTGAATGGCGGTGCGAGGTGCTCGGCAGAGTGAATCTTGTGGTTGCTGAGTTCAAGGAAGGAAACGCCCGTGCTGGCAACCGCGCCTTTGAGTCGCGGTGGGAGCTTTTCGCTTCCGGGTTTGATGGTTCGTCACGCATCTTCGTGGTTTCCGCTCTTGTTCTCTATGGGTGTTTGGTTGTGTCTGCAAACCCGCTACTGTTGGTGTCTGGAGCTGAAACAGGGGAGACATCCGACGCGGGGCGTGGACGTGTCGCGAGCTTAATGGCCTCGAACAAGGGTTGAGCCGGGAAAGGTTTGCGCAGGTAGGCGACACCGCCCGCCTTTCGGGCCTGCTCCCTCGACTCCTGTTCATCGTGGGCTGTCATAAAAATGATGGGAATCGGTGCGTGCTCGGCTGCCAGCCGCCGCGCGACCTCGAACCCGGTCATCGAGCCCAGGCGAACATCGAGAAGGGCGCAGTCCATGGGGTGGTCCCGATACTTGTCAAGAAACGCCTCCGCCGAGGAGTAGCTCACCGGTGCAAAATCCGCGGCCTGCAACAGGCGCTCCAAGGCCCGCAGATATCTGAGGTCGTCATCCACGACCGCTACCCTGATTTTGGTTTGTGACATTTCCCGCCAGACCGCGCTCGTTCACGGCCTTGGGCATGAAGCTACCTGACCCGCGGGGTGCCCGACTATTGTCCTTTGGTGCAGTGCCGGAGTGTCTCCCGCGGGGCTAAGGATTGCTGATCGTGGAATGCCGTCTAGCGCCCATTTGCGACCGGTTGCTCCTCAAGTGCCTGTGCGAGGCGAACCAGGTCGGCGACGCAGTGAACTTGGAGCTTCTCCATGATGGCGGCGCGGTGCGCTTTGATGGTGCGCTCGCAAGTTCCGAGCTTGGCCGCGATCTGCTTGTTCGGCCATCCGGCAACGACGTGCCCGGCGACTTCCCGTTCCCGGGGCGTCAGGCGCGCGTAGCGTTGGCGCAACTCGCGCCGGCGCGACCGATGCTCGCGTTCCGCGGCATCACGTGCCAAGGCACGTTCCACGGCGTCAAACAGCGCCTCCTTTTGCACGGGCTTGGTGAGGAAATCCACGGCACCCTGGCGCATGGCGTTGACGGAGGTTGGGATGTCGCCATGTCCGGTCAGGAAGATGACTGGCAGGGGATTCTCGGCCTGCGCCAGGGCAGCTTGCAGTTCCATCCCACTCGGACCGGGCATGCACAAGTCGAGCACGGCACATCCGGGCCTCTCCGGGGCGGGACGCTGGAGGAACTCGGCGGCTGACGAGAACGTCAGCACCTCGAAACCGGCGGCCTGCAGCAGCCGGGAAATCGCCGCGAGGAACGACGGGTTGTCATCAACCACATGGATGATGGCTGGAGTGGAAGTCATCATGGTTTCTCGTCAGCGCGGGACTTCGGCGGTGGCGGTTGTTCCGCGGCAACGTCTGCCGGTAATGTGAAACGAAAGGTCGCCCCGCCTTGGGGATTGTTCTCCGCCCAAATCTTTCCGCAATGCGCCTCGACGATGGTGCGGCTGATAGATAGCCCGACACCCAAGCCATCCGTCTTTGTCGTGTGAAACGATTCGAAAACACGAGCGAGCTGGTCCGGTGGAATCCCGGGCCCGGCATCTTCGACCGATAACATCACCGTATCTGCGGCGGCCGGGGCTGCGCGAATCAGCAGGCGGCGACGTTCAGGCGGGCACTCGTGCATTGCGTCCAGAGCGTTCACCAGGAGATTCAGTAGAACTTGCTGTAGATGCACGCGATCACCACGAACCCGAGGCGTCTGAGGCAGCACTTCCGATGCAACGGTGACACCGCGCTCGCTGGCATCCTGCCGCGTCAGGGCGATGGACGCCGCGATCAACTCTTCGACCGCCAGCGGTTTCAACTCCATCTCGTGCCGCCGCAGCAACGCGCGCATGCGTTGGATCACCTCGCTGGCATGTTGGTCGTCTTTGCGGATATCCGCGACAATCTCGCGCACGTCATTCAAGGCGGGGGTGGGCTTTCGCAGCAGCAGTTCCGCCGCCTCGGCATTGCTGAGAATGGCGCCCAAGGGCTGATTCAACTCGTGCGCAAGGGCGCTGGCGAACTGTCCGAGCACCTGCACACGGCTGATGTGCAACAACTCATTGCGGTGCCGCTGCGCCACGAGTTCGGCCCGCTGTCGGCGGCTTCGCTGGGCCAGCAGGGCTACAATGGTCAGTGCCTGGAGCAAGATGATCCCCAGCGCGCCGCAGATATACCACCGATATCGTTCCCACGTGGAGGGCCGCTGGAAGTGCACGATGCTGCCGGAGGGCAACCGCCGCTCATCAATCTTCCACCGCCGAAGCTGCCGCCAGTCGAAGGTCGGCGGGCCGGCAACGATGGTCTGAGGGGAAATCTTTCCCGCGGATTCGCCCGCCAAGATGCGCGCTGCCGTGCGCGCTGTCTCGAGCCCGATGGCTTCGCTGGATAGCAGTCGGCCGCCAACAATCCCATGGCCGAGTTGCTCCTCAAAAAGTCCGAACACGGGCGCGTTGGCCACGGCACAAAGCTGGTCCAAGGCCTCCATTTGCGGATGTGGGACGCCGGCGGCATCTACCCAAAGCGTGCTGAACGCGAGCACCGATCGGGGCGGCATGTCTGCCGCCCGCTGGCACACCTCGTGAAAAGGTAGTTTGTTGAGCCAGGTCAACTGGACGCGATTGCTGAAGTGAGGCTTGGCCTCCTCGTACTGAGCAATCCAGTAGCGCTCAAGGATCGAGTCCCCGATGACGATCGTGACGTTAGTGGTGGCCGGCAGAACCTGGAAGACGACCTCCGGACCGGTGCGCAGGTCGAGTTGGGCCGTCACGGCCGTGTCGTTCGAACCGAGCGGCAGCGACCGCAGCAGCCGGCTTTCGATTCCGCCGATGACGACCGGTGCGGTGGGAAACACGCTCGCTCGATGCCGCCACCAAAACTGCGCCGCCACAGCCCCGACCGGCACGACCAAGTCTGGTTGCTGCCGCGCGTACAAGGCGCGCAAATATTCCGCAAAAGCCGTGTCCGCTTGTGGGCGGTTCTCCCAGGCCGTCTCCAGCGCGGCTTCGTGGAATTCGATGGGAAGCCGATGGCTTCGCGCCAGCTCCTTCTTGAAGGCGGGGGTGATAGCATTCCAAGGCGCAATATCCCGGCCAAATGACTCCAGGATCAGCACCCGCTTGGGCTCGCCCGCTGGCACGCTTTCCCGGGCAGACACATGGAGGGGTAGCAGCGCCACCAGTCCGGCGGCCACCAGCCATCCCGCGCCCATGAGTAATAACAACTCCCACCCTCTCCGGATCAGCGCCATCGGCCCAATAGTTCTACGAGGCCGGAGACGACTCAAGCCGAATCACTGGAGCGGCGCGCGTCGTTCAGGAACTTACTGACGCCGTGGCAGAGCTCTCTCCAACAACCGGAATGATTCGCTTCAACCGGATCGGCAAGAGGAACTACGAGCGCTTGGCGGTCTTTACCAGCGATTCGAGCAGGCCTTCGGCGGTATGGTCCTGCGCCTCCACCGCCGGCTTGAGGCTGAGCGCTTCAAGTGCTTTGGAGGTTTCCGGGCCGATGGTCGCCAGCTTCGTCTTCGGAAACTTCTTCAGCAGCGCTGGCAGGTTGAATCGGGCGTGGAAGTGCTCGACCGTCGAGCCGCTGGTGAAGGTGATCCAGTCCGCGCCGGTTTCCTGCAAAACCTGGCCCGCGCCAGTCGGATCTTCGGTCTCCGCCACGGTGCGATAGACCGCCACGTCGTCCACGATGCCGCCCAGTTTCTCCAGGGCCTCAGGCAAATCCGGATTCGCGACTTCCGCGCGCAGCAGGCAGATGCGCAGATTCTCGATCGTCTCGAACTTGGCGAATTCCTTCGCAATCTGCACGCCGAGCGCTTCCTTGGGCATGAGGTCCACCTGCAAGTGTAGCTCCCGCAGTCTCGCCGCTGTGGCCGGCCCAACGGCCGCCAACCGGCAGCCGCCGAGATCCCGCAGGTCCTGGAAGCGCTTGAAGAACATGTCGAAGAACGCCGTGACGCCATTCGGGCTGGTGAAGACGAGCCAGTCGTATTCATGCAAACTGAGCAAGGCGTCCACGATGTCCTGGTGATTCGTGGGGATGTCTGTCTTGATGGCGGGGATTTCAAGGACGTCCGCGCCAAGGTCAGCCAACTGCTTGACGAACGGCTCGGCTTGGTCGCGGGAACGTGTGACGACGATGCGCTGGCCAAAGAGCGGTCGCCGCTCAAACCAGTTCAGCTTGGGCCGCAACTTGACGACGTCACCGATGACGGCGACAGACGGTGGGGCGAAGTCGGCTTTGGCAATGACTTTGCCGATGGTGGCGAGTGTGCCTTCGATCGACGCCTGGCGACCGGTCGTGCCCCAGCGGGACAGAGCTACGGGTGTCTCCGGAGACATGCCGTTGGCAACGAGCGTCTCGGCGATTTGGCCGATGCGTTCCGTGCCCATCATCACGACTTTCGTCCCGGGCAGTCTGGCCTCTGCCGCCCAATCTACGCTGCAGCCGGCTTCTGCTGGATCCCCGTGGCCGGTGATGATAGTGAGGCGCGAGCAATGGTCGCGATGTGTCACCGGTACACCGGCATAGTTCGGCACCGCCACGAACGACGAAACGCCCGGAACGACCTCAAATGGCACGCCCTCATCTGCGAGGCGTTCGGCTTCCTCGCCGCCGCGGCCGAAGACGTAGGGGTCGCCACCCTTGAGCCGCACGACGGTC
>CAZWJC010000116.1:0-20205 GCA_964634255.1 uncultured Verrucomicrobiota bacterium
GTGGCTTCCCCGCGCTGCGGACAGGGACTGTCCGCGGTCCGATGCCTCAGCGGTGGGGGGATTTCGTTCACCGCGACCGCCCTGCCCCGGGAGGCGCGGGTTCAGTTGGAGCGACCTGGCATGCCCTCAAGCCGTTTCTCCTGTTCCAGTTTCTGGCGCATCAGGAGCAGCGTCGCGTTGATCAACTCGCGCACTTCCCCGCTGCGGGTTGCCAGTTCTTTCTCCAACTCGGCAATGCGCTTTTCGTACGCTTGGATGCGGTCCGGCAGATGCAACGACATGAGCCGGGCCTCCAGTCGCACCAACTCCTGCTGCGCCTGCCGTTGGGTTTCCAGCAGGGCATTCCGTTGCGAATACAGCCCCTGCACCAAGCTTTGTTTCGCGAACTCCGTCAACTCCGCCAAGGCGCGTTCCTTCAACTCCTGATTGACCAACGCTCCGCCCTCTCCGGCAGATGCGTCCGCGGCTTTGATCAGCCGGGACTCGGGCGGGGTGGGCAAGGCGGGCCCGCCGACAGGCTCCCGGCGTCGGAAAGTGATCAGGAACCACCCCAGTAATCCCGCGATGATGGTTAACGCACCCGCGATCCACCACACCACGACATCGCGCGCAGTCGTCGTTTCGCGTACAGCCGCAGGCGGCAGAATGACCGCTGGACCGGGGGCGGTCTCTCCGGCAACCAAAGCGGCGGCACCCGGCAAGTCCGGCGTGACGACCCGGGCGTTGCCCACCAGCTTCCCGTGGCGACGCCACGGGCCGGAGTCTCGCGCGCTGCCGTCATCAAAGTTCCACAAGCCGACCAAGCCCGCTTCCGTTCCGGCGAGCCGTCGCCCCAGGCTCTCGCGGATCTGCGCTTCCGTTCGTTGGTGGTCCCACACCCGGACTTCATCCAGCTGCCCCTGGAAATCGCGGTCGGTCGGGTTCCGGACCAGACCGCGACCAAACACGTTGGTCTGCCAGACCTGAATGTCGGCGAAGCTGGCGGCGTTGGTGTGATACCCGGTCAACGCCCCGTTGACGTAAAGCTTCATGCCCCCGGGACCGGACACGGCCGCCAGATGGATCCACTCGTTGGTTTTCAGCACCCGGTTTAACCGAATCGAGTGCGTGAGCAGCGGATTGTCCCGCGCGTAACGAGGGTAGAGATTGAAGCGCAGGTCGGCATTGGTGGAGTGGTTAAAGAGACTCATGGACTGCCAGGCCGCGCCAAACTCAAACACGCGGGAATACCCCCGGAAACTGTCCCACTTGGCCCAGACCTCGACGGTGGCTTGGGTGAGATCGCGGAAGATGTTTGGCGGCAATTCCACATAGCTCCCTTGGCCGTCTAATTCCAGCACGCGGTTTTGGGCATGGACTCGCGGCACGAGGAGGAAAGTCCCCGCGGTCAGCAGCCACATCGCAGAACGCAGTCGCGCCCACCAGCAGGCGCGCTGGGAAGGGGGGTTCAGAAAGACTCCCTCAGACGAGGCTGAGAGACCGGGACAAGACGCAGGCGCAACTCGGGATGCCATGTGCGCGAAGATATACAACCTGCGCCCGCACTCAATCAAGGTCTCCGTCGCGGCAGCTTCGCAACCCGGCGGCGCCGATGAAAGCCGCTGTGAAGGAAGCGCCGAGTTGATCAACAGTGGACTTTACCCGGCGGAGGTTTGCGCCTCGGTATTCCACTGTGGAGGTCACCAAGCATAGGGAGGAAGCCATTCCGCTCAGGGGGAAGAACGTCCGTCAGGCCAGTTCCTTCCGGTGCGCCCAGACTCTCTGGAACGCCTTCACGTATTGCTCGGTCAGTTCCGGCGCCTCGCCATAGACCAGCGGCAACATGATGTGGTTGGCGTTCACCCATTGGTTGCCGGGCATGGAGGACGGTACGGTCGGCGCGTGATGCCACCACTTGGCTTCCGAGTAGATCTTCAACTTGTGCTGCTCCGGGTAGTCCCAGAATTTCACGGACACGCCTTCGGCGGTCAGCGCCTTGATGAGGCCGTCGCGGGTGAATCCCAGCTTCTTGAAATCCATGAACAGGATGTTGGAGGCGTAATAGACCCGCTCCTGATCCGGGCGCACACGCGGTTCGCGGATGCCTTCAAGCTGCGTCAGATGCTGGTTCAACTCCTTCACGTTCTTGCCGACAATGCCATTGAGTTCGTCCAGGCGCTTCAGCTGTTGCCGCGCCAATGCGGCGGCGAGCGGGTGCATGCGATACTTCTGGCCGAAGCCCGTGCCGTCATAGGGGCGGATCGGACTGTTCTCCGGAAACTTGCCCGGCAGGTCGTAGTGCCCGAAGGCCGTGGCACGCTCGAAGTACTCCCGCGTTGAATACATCCCCATGCCGCCTTCGACCGAGGGCATGACCTTGCTGGCTTGGAAACTGAAGATACCCATCGCGCCCCACGTGCCGATCTTCTTTCCTTGCATGGAAGCGCCATGCGCATGCGCGGCGTCCTCCAGCAGGATCAACCCTTTCTCCTTTGCCCACTCCGCGATGCGATCCAGTTCACAGGGCATGCCCCACGAGTGCATCGCCACCACCGCCCGCGTGCGTGGAGTGAGTTTGCGCTTGGCGTCCTCCAGATCGAAGCAGGCCGTCTTCGGGTCAATGTCCACGAACACGGGCACGCAACCGAAGAAACGCATCGCTAGGCAGGTGGCGAAGAAGGTGTAGGACGGCACCATGATTTCGCTGCCGGGGGGCAGGTCGAGGGCGAAATACATGCTGGTAAGAGCGCTCGTGCCGTTGATGTGGTTCCGGACGAACGGCGATTTGGTGTAATCCTGCCACTCCTTCTCGAACGCGGGCAGTTCAGCGTAAAAGGCATTGTTGTCCAGCAGATCGCACAACGCTTTCTTCTCGGCGTCACCGTAGCGTGGCCAGCGCGTCAGTTCGGTGAACTGCTTTCCGGGAAAGGTCACGCTCTTGGGTCCACCGGACACAGCGAGCTTTTCGGCCGGCGCCGCCGCGTAACCAAAGCTGGCGGCAGACAGGCCCGCCGTGGCAATGGCGCTGGATTTGATGAACTGCCGGCGCGAGCAGGAATTGGAACTGTCGGATGAGGTTTGCATGGTATGGCGTGTTTGCGTTTGGGTGGTTGGAGTTCGACAAAGGCAGGTTAGTTTGATGAAGCAGCGGGCGCGAGCTTCGGCACCGTCGGCTTCGGAAACAGTTCCCGAATCGCTTCTTTCAGAACGCGCTCGGACTCGCGTCCTACGTTGGCGGAGCCCGGCTCATAGCCACCCTCAACGATCGCTGCATCGGCGCAGATGTAAGCCGGGCCGGCATCGCCATAGCCGGCGACCGCAACGAACTGGTCGGGGCGCAGGCTTTGGGCGAAACGTTGGAAGGCCAGCATCGGCTCTCCGGGAAGGTTGACGATCATCAAGCCGCCGAGCTCAAGGGAACTGAGTCCAACCGGTTGTTGAAGCCGCTCCACGAAGGCCAGCCGCATCGCCCCCTTGTACACCCGCATACCGTCCGCCTGGTTGGTGTCGGCCAGCCAAGCCCGGCTTTCGGTCAAGACGGCGTCTCGATTGGCCCGCAACGGGAAGGTCACAGTTGCCGTCCGCCACACAAGGCGATTCGCCGGAGCGAGGCGGGTATTCCGGATCGCGGCTTTCAAGCCCGCCTCGAGTCGTTGTTTGAGCCCGGCGCAGGCTTCAGGCGATCCGTCGTTGTACTTGCCGACGGTCACGTCGCCGGCGCAGCCCGTGAAGTAGATTTGCGGGACGTGCTCCGCCTGCTCCACCGCTTCGCGCACTGCGCCCACGAAATCCGCCGAGGCCGTGCCGTCGCAACTCACCGTCTGCGGATGCGTGGCGTAGTAATGCAGCCGGACCCGCGGTTTGCTGCCTTGGGCAAAGGTGATCGTCTTGAGCATCGGGTCAATGTCGCCCTCCGGCGCTTCGGCCATGGCCTGGTCCTTGCCGCTGGAGCTGAAGCGAACCAAGGACTTGCCGGCGGCATCGCGGAGACGCCGGATCGAAGCCACGCGCTCGACCCGGGCCTCGCCCGTTCCGATTCGATCGAACACTTCCAATCGTTCCACGGCTTGACGTGCGGCACTGGCCAGCCGGACGCGTAGTCCCTCCAGATAGGCCGCGCTCAAGTGCGCCGGCGGTCGGGGCGCCGCGTCCAGCAAGCGATGTGCGCCCTCGTCAGCATACGGCGCGACGTGCTGGTGAACCGTGTGAACCGAAACCCGTGACGGTAGCGTGCCTGCGGCGCGGGCCAGGGTTTCGCGGAAGTTCGCCTCGGACTCGTTTCCAATCAGGCACCAGTCAAACACGCACAGCGCATAGCGGTTCGTGCCGTCCTCCAACACCACGCCCTTGGCGAGCAGCGGGGTCAGGACTTTCTGCAAGGGAATCGCCCAGATCATCGGTTCGCCCAGCGGCGGTGTGGCGTCGCAGGAGAAGGCCGCCACCCGCAGCGGCGCCGCGTGGAGCAGTGTCGCTGCTTGCCAGCCGGCCAATAACAGGCCAAAGAACGCGGGTCTCAGGAAGACAGAAAACCACCGAAACCCCGTAGCGCAGAGTTGCACTCTGCTGTATCGCCGAATTGCATTCGGCAAGTCGCTCGAAGTTCCCCACCCGACCGGCATTGGCGTCGCGCCCGGCGGATTACAAATCCGCGATACAGCAGAGTGCAACTCTGCGCTACGGGGAAGGCGTGCCCGCGTTCCGTTTTCCTCAGTGCTCCCCTTTGCGGCAGAACAAAGCAGACCTCCCTCCGCTGCAGCGCTGTTGGGGTGGGCATTCACGTTACGGCTTGAAGCTCACCAAGTCCGAGCGGGTCTTTCCATTTTCTGTGATCCGCGGGAGCGTGTACACCGTGCCGTCCTTGCCAATGGTTATCGCGTTCACATAGAGCGGACGCTGGCCGTTCTCGTAGAACACCGCGCCGTGGTCTTCGTATTGCAGCTTCTCGATGTCGTAGGTGACGAGGTGCAGGTCTTCAAGACCCTTGGCTTCGCCCATCGCGGTTTTGGATTTGCCGGCGAGCCGTTTGCCATCCACGTAAATCGGCGCGCCGGTTAAGTAATGGATCGTCTTGCCATCCGGCCCGAGCCCGAAGCCCAGATAGCCATAGCTGAACTGGTCGAACATGCCGCAGCGCTTCGAGAGCTCGGAGGTGATTCGGTCGAGCACTTCAATGCGCGGCACGCGCGGGTCGAAGCGGAAGAGGTAGCCGGAGTTGCCGTGGACGCCGTAGATCATCTTGTCCTTCGCGCGCCAGAAGGTCTGCCGCCAGTTGTATCCCATGTGACCGGGCGAAGTGGGATCATAGAGCCCGAAGTAATCCTTCTTCATATCCTCGCCCTCAACGGGCGCGACGCTGTCGGTCTGCGCGTCGTAGCGGAGGATCGTGCCTTCGGAGGTCGTGAAGTAAGCCGAGCCATCGTCGAGATCCACGGCGATGGAACGGCAGACGGTGCGGTAGTTCGCGCCGACCGCGCCTTCGCCCTCGGCGCACTGCTTGCCAAAGCTCCTCTGGCTCTTCTTGGCGAGATCGTAACGATAGAAGATGCCGTGCGGCCACGTCAGCGCGAAGAGTCGCCCGCGCTTGGTGTCCATGTTGAACGACAGCACCCCTTCGCGGTCGGGCGCAATGCCGAAGTCCTCGAACTGGCCGGTCTTCAGGTCGTAGCTCAGCAAATGGCCGCCGGGGTATGACTTGTAGCCGGCTGGCGGGATGCCCATCGTCTCCATCCCATCCACCATGCTATAAACGCCGACGTGCGTGGCGAAGTAGAGCTTGCCGTTCGCCTCGACGAAGTTGACGTGGCTCTTGCCTTGCGGGATGGCCTTCGTGCCCTGCTCGCCGCAGGCCTCGGTGAGATCGCCGACTTCCGTGACCTTCTGCGTCTTGGGATCGAGGCAGAACATCTTCGCGCCCTGGTCAATCTCCTGCGAGCTGAGGCAGTAGAAGATGCGACCATCGCTGGCCGTGCCCATGGCGTTGTAACTGTCGTGCCCAAGCGCGAAGCCGGAGTTGTAAGTCTTGGCCGTGATTTTCTTGCCGGTGTAGGTCTTGCCGTCGGGGACGACGAGTTGTTGGGCCTGGACAGTTGCCGCCACGGCCAGCGCCGGCATCAGACTGAAGGTGAGCGTTCGGTTGAGTTTCATGTCGAGTATCGAGCGGTTTACGGTTTCGCGGAAGCCTGCCGCGCCAGTTCGACGCCTTTCGTTGTGACGTAGTACTTCGCCAGCATGTTGGCCTTCTCCCAAGCCGGCAGCGCCTGCGGATTCTTCACGAAGCTCAGGAATCGTTGCGCCACCACCGCGAAATGCTCCTCGTGCCCGACGCGCAGCGCGTCGGGGATCAACACGCGAAAGCGTCCAGCCTGTTCCTCAACGGCGAGGCCTGGCCAGTCGGCCTGCAGCGCGGCGACGCGCTTCTTCACCGCCGTCAACAGCGCGGCGCGGTCGTCGGCTTGGTTCGGCACGATATACACCTCGGGCCGATACTGCTCCTCCGCGCCCTGCCGCACTTCCACCCGCGACCGGCTGCCGCGGAAGACCGCGACCTCCGTGTCCTTCTTGCCTGGTGGCGCGGCGAAATCCCAAGTCGCCTGCAGCCGCACGTGCAGCCCGCGGAGCGTGTAGTCCACACGGTTGTTACAGAAGTAATCCAGCTTCCCATCCTTAAGCGCAGGCTTCAGCCCGTCAGGGAAATCCTTCGCGCCGGTCACGCGTTGGAACTCGGCGAGAGTCAGCGCCGTGGGCCAGCGTTTGCCGCGCAACACCTGGATGTCGCTCCGATGATCGATCGCCTGGTCGGGAAACAGAATCCACGGGACGATATCGGCGAGGTGTGTGCCGACGTCGGTCAGGCCCTCACCTTGTTCGCCGGTGTCGAAGAACCACGACGGGCGCAGGTTCGGCACGCCGGAGACTTCCTTAAAAAGGTAATGCAGGCTCTCGATGCTCACCGCCGGCTCTTCCAGCGAACCCGCCAGCGGTTTGCCAAACACCTCCGCGTCGCCCACAAACGCCCGCTGGAGGAGACAGGTGATCTCGAAGCGCTGCGTCATGGCATCGTACGCGATAACGTGCTTGGCATCGGCGGTATCCAGCGCCACTTCAAGCTTGGCCAAGTCCTCCGGCTCAATGATCCACGGCTTGTCCGCCAGCACGTTGAGTCCGGCGTTCACACAACCGAGGACGCGGTCAATCTTACCGCGGTTCCGACCGGACATCACAACGATCTGCCCGGGCCGCTCTTGGAGCATCTTCTCCTGGAAGTCCGGGCCGGTATAGACCCGCAGCCGCCAGTTCGTCGGCTTCTCCTTGCGCAGGTTGAATTGGGCGACGCGGTTCAGGTGCGCGGTCAGATCCGAGCCGAGCGGCGCATAAACGAACGCCTCCTCCGCGATGCCCGGCAGCATCTCGCGCTGAAACAGCGCCGCGTGGAAGTGGCCCGGATCAAGCGTCACCAGCGTGAGGTCCTTCGCGAACGCACTGCTGGCGGCGAGAACCACCGCAGCCAGAAGCGCGGACCGCCTTGTCCGCCCGTGGGTGTTTCCGGCGCTACACGCGCGGACATGGCTGTCCGCGCTCCGGTGTTTGTTTGGGCTCATCTCGTTCATGACTCAGGCTCGTGCGATTTGCACCCGAAGGCGCGCTCGTAGGCGCGGCAGAACGGACAGGCCTTCTGTTCGACCTTGCGAACGAACTCAAACGCCAACCCGCGCTGCTTGCGCCGTGCGCGTCGGCAGACCGGACAGTTCAGGCAAACCCGGGCCAGCACGGAAGGTGAATTATTCGCGGGCATCGGTTTCAAGCTTTGGCCAGCTCGCCGGCATGTTTCTGAATCTTGCGAATCGCCTCGGCAATCTGATCCATGTCGCTGCGCGGCCCGAGCAGCATGGTCTGCGTAAACCATACTGCCTGTTCGCAAACCTGGTCGTTCTGCGGACAGTGCTGCGCCTGTTCCAGCCAGTCGGCCATTCGCTTCTCCCCATAGACCTTGAGGTAGTGCTTGTTCTTGGCCAGTCCGGTGACATAGGCGTCGCGGTTCATCTTGCCGTAGCCGCTGGAGGCCGGCACGCCTTCCTTGCCAAGCGCGTCGAGGAATCTAGCGCGATCCAAGCCGGCAAACGCCGCCTTGTCGTAGCGGAACATGTAGAGGTGATACGCGCTGCGCGTGACGCCATCGTAGAGCTTCGCGGGTTTGATGCCAGGGATGTCGCTGAGGAGCTTCGAGAGATAAGTCGCGTTCTCGGTGCGGCGGCTGGTTTGCTCGACCACGCGCGTCATCTGCGCTTGCAGCAGGCTGCCTTGGAACTCGGACAGGCGCAGATTCGAGCCGCGCGTCCCGGCGTAGGTGAAGTTGTAGCCCTTGACCTGCCGGCCGCGGCCCTGGTTGTGGAAGTTGTAACACGTCTCGGCAAACTCGTCGTCGTCCGTGAGCACCGCCCCGCCCTCGCCAGAGTTCAAGTTCTTGCTCGCCTGGAAACTGAAGCAGCCGGCCAACCCCAGCGTCCCGACCTTGCGCCCGCGCCACTCGGCCAGATGCGCCTGGCAGGCGTCCTCGATTACCGGGACGCTGCGCTGCTTCCCGACCTCCAGAATCTTGTCGAGGTTCGCCGGCGACCCGCCGATGTGGACGGGCAGCAGCGCCTTGGTCTGCGGCGTGATGGCCGCTTCGATCTTAGCCGCGTCAATCTGGAAACTCTCCAAGTCCGTGTCCACAAAGATGGGTAGCGCGTAGTTCAGCACAATGACGTTGTAGGTCGCCACGAACGTGTAGGGCGTAGTGATGATTTCGTCGCCGGGACCGATGTCGAGCGCGCCGAGCACGGTCGTGAGCGCGCTCGTGCCGCAGGAGGTGGCGAGGCAATGTTTCGCGCCGGTCAGTTTGGCGTAGGCCTCCTCGAACTGCGCCACCTGCTTGCCGTTGCCGCGAAACCACTGGCCGCTGTGCAGCGTGTCCAGCAGTGCCTTCTGCTCGGTTTGGTCCTGAACCGGCCAGTCTGGCCAGCCGCCCGGATGTGCCTTCGGCCCGCCGAGCTTCGCGGGCTTGTTGTCCTCGGCGGCGAACAGATTCGGCCCGACCGTCGCACCTAAAACGCCACTCAACGTGGCGATGCGCGCCGCCATCGCGCCCGCACCGACTGCGGTGGTCTTTTGGAGAAACCTCCGACGACTGATTTCGTTACGCATATTCGTGTGCTTTCTTGAGGACTCGGTCTTGGCACCAACCCGACTCGCGTTTTCGATTTCGGCTAACCGCAGGGCATCGCTGGTGGCAACTCATCGCGCTGCCAACCTGCTACACGCTACAAAAGCGCCCTCGCGCCGTCTTGGTGTTTCAGGCGACGCGTGGTGGTGATTCAGGAAACCGCCCAAACCACTGTCAACGACATACCGTTCGGACATTCAACTGGCCGCCCATGAGGGCGTTCGAAACTGCAGCCCGCCACGTTCCAGACGAGAACCCGCCCGCGCCTGACGGCTTGCCGTTACTTGTGACGTTATATTTCGGGCGGACATCCGTCGCCACTACGAAATGCACCCACGAACCCGAACGCCAGCTAGATTCCTTGCCCGCTTACGCAACCACACATTCCAAAACGAAGTATCGGCTGACGCTCGCGATGTCCGCCGACCATGTCTTGGCGTCCAGCGCCTTCCCGGGACGCAAGTCGGCCAGGTCGGGACTGTGAAGCGTCACCCGGCTCAGACTGACTGGAGACTCCAGCACCAACTCATCGGCAAGCAGGGTGAACTTCAGCTTCTGGATGATGGGTTGGTTGCTGACCTGATTCTTCAGTGTGGCGTGCAGTAGCGTTTCCACCTTGCCTGGTAAAGCATGGATCAACAGCCGACCGCCATCGCGGAATTGCCGCAACCGCCAGTCTGCGGGGAGACCTTTGATCCGGACGATCAAACGGTCGCGTGTCTGAAGCAACTGGATGACGGCGTCAGCCACCGCCTTCCGTGAAATCCGCTCTGCTCGCCAAAACAACCGCCCTTTCCCGACGTTCGAGGCGAACCAGTCGTCCTTCATCTGCTGTCGCACCGCATCGGAAACCCGGCACCGCGCGATCTCAACCGGCTCTTTGAGGTTCTTGTATGGCGGGAATCCGCCCGGGCGCGGCGGCTGAGTCAGTTCGACGGCGAGGCCGAACTCTTCCAGCCACGGTTTCGCCGCCGGGTTTGCGCGCTCGTCGTAATAGCCGGTTGGGCCAGTAGCGATCACCCAGCCGCCGGCTTCCATGAATTCCTTCAACTTTTGCCGCTCTCCGGCGGACAAGCACGCTGCACCGCTCAACACCAGGCAACGCCATTTCCCCAGCGCTGGAATCTGCGTCACCACTTCGCAGGCGAGGCCCGCGCGAATCAGGTTCAAACACGTTGTGGCGTAGTCGGCCGCGTAATCGCCCGCCACCTGGCCGTAGTAGTCTCGCGTCGCACGCGAGAAGAAGACGGCGACGTCCGTGTCCACCTCGCCCACGAACAGTTGTGGATGCGCCAACTCCCAGCGATAGCCTTCGCCGACAAGTTCCGCGTCCTCGGCTAGCGAGGCGAGCTCGGCGGGAGAAGCGTTCAAGCGACCTTTCAGCGTGCTGAACCAGCTATCCGAGCCGAGGAACTTGTTCACAGCCCAGATGAAGAACGCTGTGTCTGGGGCGAAACCGTAGCCGAGACCGAAGCACGGCGTGGCATGGTCACGCGCAATCCCCAGGTGCAGCAACTGGCTGGGGATGCGGTCGTCCCAGGCGCCCGCGGGCGACGGCGTCGAACCGACCATCTCCAGCAGGACGTGATTGCAGTGCGAGATGAAGTCTTCGTAGCTCATCCCAAACGCCGGCAGGTAATGACTGTCGCTGCTGGAGCAGCAGGTCAGGAACGGGAACTCCGCCGGCAGCGCCTGCTTCACTTCGCCGAGGAAGTCGCCTGAGCTGCGGAAGCGCATGGCGATCCAGTCCTTGAATGCTTCGCTCCGGCGATTGCCCCAGAAGCTCTCGTCGCTCACCGGAGGCAGCGCATGGCCGTATTCGCGTTTGAAGCGCTCGCGGCAGTGCTCGCACGAGCACGCCCGCCAGTCGGCGTAGTAAATATTGTCGTCGCTCATCAGGCCGTCCACACCGGTTTCGGCGAGCAGACGTTTGACGTAGCGCCCATATGCCGCGCGGAATGCCGGGTGGTTCATGCAGAACTGCTCGGCATTGTAAGCCGGCAGATAGACCGGCGCGCCGGTTTCCACGTCGAGCATGCGCCAGTCGTTGAGGTGCGAGCCGTTGAACTGCCAGACCGTCGCTTCCTCCGGCGAAGGATAGAACGGCACGTGATGGCGGTTGCGCTGCCAGATATTCAGCCGCTGCTCGGCGGTGCGTGGCCGGTGGGTCAGCACGGAGGAATGATGATCGAACAGGAGAATCTTCCGCTGATGCAGCTCGTCGGCGATGAACCGCAACGCATCGTGCAGCCGCCCCCACAACGGCATGAAGTCCCACCGAAAGTGCGCGCCGAAGACCAGGCAGCAATTCACGCCGTTGGCCGCGCATTGATCGGCGCGACGGCGAATGCGGTCCATCAACTCCGGGTTAGGCCAGGTCAGATCGTCCCACGTGAGCCACCAACTCACCGCGCGATAACGCGGCTTCGCTCTTGTTCCCCCGGACCCGCTGACCGGCTCGGCCGCAGCCGCGGCAGAATTCCACGTCAACGGGGAAACCGCGCCCGTCGCAACAAGCGCTGCTGCCTTGGCGAACTCGCGTCGGGTCATGCGCAGGCTCATGAGCGATTTAAGTCGTGCAGCTCAGGCACGAGCGGCAGCGGCATGAGATTTCAGGGACGCTGGCGAGGATCGTGCGGTGTCGGCGGCGAGGTTTTTGTCTCCAGAGATTTCCAAATCGCCCAACAGCCTCGCTGCCGCTTCTGCCAACTGCTCCAATCCGCCGGCCCTGGGTCGGAAACCGCCGTAGAACATGTGGGCCACATCCACTTCGTAGCCGCCTTCGGCATACGCGGCGCGGGTCGGCAGGTAACCCATGTCCCCATTCGCATAGCCGACGAGATAGATCCTCTTGGTGCTGTACCGGCGCAACATATCAGTGAACTCGGAGAACACCTCCGCGTTGGCGCCCACCAAGATGACCTCCCCAAGCCGAACTCCGAACAGCTCCGCTTCATGATGGCCATTGGTCTGTCCTTTCGCGCCCTGCAATAGTGTCGCGCGCCAGTGTTCGACTACCCGCCGGTATTTGTCGCCCCACTCCGCGAGCGGTCGCTCGTTACCAAGTGCTTGATCCGCAAACCGGTTGATCCCTTCTGCATCCAAGGTGTCCAGAGGCAGCGACACCGCACGGCTGAGGACACCAAGCTCGGGTTGCCGACCGGCCACAGCACTGTTTAAGAGCGGTGCTACCGCGTCCGCGATTTGCCGGCCCCAAAGCGTTACCTGCTCGGAGGAGACATTCTCCGCCGGAGGATTCAGATTTGCACAGGCGCCATTGGTCATCAGCACGATCGGTTTTCCGGGTAGTTGAGCCGCCAGTCGATTCGCGGCTGCGCCGGATATGTCCGCGCTGATGCATCGGTTCTTTGGACCGAGCGCCACCGGGTGGATCGCATAATTGACGATGGCCGCGACGAAAGTGCCGTCGGCACGCCGGAATCCAAGCGCCGCCACGCGAGGATCGGTATGCGACGACACCGTCTTGCGCCGGTCAACGGCCAGGTCCAAGCGGCCCTCGACACTCACCAGCTCGACGTCCTCGGTCCGTGTCAGCGCGTGCGCCGCAACTTCGTGCAACTTCTGTTGCAGGAAAGCCACGTAGTCCGGGTCATACTCGCCCGCCTCGCATAAATGGATCGTGCATGGGCCCGCGTGTGTGTGCGTGGCTGAAAGCATCACTTCGCCAGGTTGCAGGGCAAACGACTCGGCGGCCAACCGCCGGAACTCCGTCACTGTCGCTCGGTCAAAGCCAATCAGATCGCAATGAATCCACAACAGGCGCGCTGCTCCGTTGGACAGATAGATTGCCTTGGCAAACAGCGGATCGAGCACACCGTTCGATGGCTGAATGCGCGCGGCAAACCCGGACAGCTCGACGCCTGGTTTCGGGGTGATATCGACTTGAGCGACGCCAAGAATCATGGCTGGCCCTTTCCAAGCGCCTGGCGGTGCTCGTAGACCTTCGCAAACGCGCGGGCGATATCGTCCATGTCCGCCTGCGTCCCGAGTAACAGGCTCTGCTCCAGCCACGCGCCCTGTTCGCGGCAAATCGTTTCGCAGTTCGGACAACGCACCTTTCCGAAGTCCAGCTTCTTGCGCGCGTCCGGCAGATATGGACCAAACGTCTTGTTCAGGAACAGCGGCTGTCGATACAGCGGCACCGCGTAGCCGCCGCACACCGGGATTCCTTCGGCGACCAGAGCCTTTAGCACCGCCTCCCGCGGAGCACCGAACGCTGTCGCGTCAATCCGGAACAGGAACAGGTGATAGCTGTGCCGCGTGGTCGCCCTGGTTCGCTGCTGCGGATGGATGCCGGGAATCTGGCTCAACTTCGCTGCCAGATACTGACCATTGCGGTCGCGAGTCTCGGTTTGTTTCTCCAGCCGATCCAACTGGGCGTTCAGCACCGCGCCCTGGAATTCACCCAGCCGGTAATTCGCCGACATGACGTGATGTTCGTACCACAGGCCGCCCGTGATGCGCCCGCAGTTGTGAATCGAACGGCAGGCTTCGGCAAGCTTGTCGTCGTTGGTCGTGATTATCCCGCCCTCGCCGCAGGTCAGGTTCTTGGACGACTGGAACGAAAACGAGCCTAGGTGGCCAATGCTGCCGGCAGGTTTCTTCTTGTAGAGCGCCGCGTGGGCGTGGGCCGCGTCTTCAATGACGACCAGCTTGTGCTTCCGGGCGATAGCCATGAGCCGCGCCATGTCCGCCGGTTGACCGCCCATGTGTACCGGGATGATGGCGCGCGTCTTCGGCGTGATCGCTGCTTCGACGGCTTTCGGATCAAGGTTGAAGGTCTCCAAGTCAATGTCCGCGAACACGGGCACCATATTGGCCTCGACGACGGCAGTGGCGGTAGCCAGAAACGTGTAAGGCGGCACGATGACTTCGTCCTCGGCCTTGAGGCTAGCGGCCATCAGGGCGATGCGCAGCGACACGGTGCCGTTGACGACGCCGATGGCGTGTTTGCAGCCGTGCATCGTGGCGAACCGGCGCTCGAACGTGGCGACCTCGTCGCCGTGGAGCTTGCCCCACTTGCCACTGCGCAGCGCGCGTACCAGCCGTTGCTCTTCCGGTTTGCCGAATACCGGCCAGCTTGCGAACGGCTTTGTCCGCACCTTCTTGCCACCCAAGATTGCCAATTGTTCTCTCATGATCTTGTGACTCACTTCTCGGGATACCGCGCGGCGAGCTTCTTCTCGACGGCGGCGATGTCCCTGTCCAAAGACTGCTTCTCAGGTCCGTAACGATCCGGGAATTCCCGGTTCAATCGCCTGGCCAAGCTCTTCAAATGCTCAATCCAACCCAGCGCCGCTTGCCGCGGTTGTGGCCCGGCAAGAACGCGATCCATCTGCGCCAGCACGGGGTTGAAGCCTGTATTGTTGCCTGAAGCGGGGATCAGCAGCATGCCGGGATACGTCTCGACCAAGTCGCGCAGCACCTCGCGCTGCGACAGCGTTTCCGCTTGAAGCAGAATCGCTTGGCCAATGGAGCGCAGCGGATCATAGCCGCGCGGGTTGTAGGCGTAATCGGCGCAGGTCGCGAGTGGGATGCGGTTGATCTCGTTCTGCTCTCGGAGCGGATTCCCAACGTAGCCGTCGAGCACTTCGCCAAGGTTCGCATCGCGATCCGTCACCGGGCCGAGGTTCAGGGTCGGATGGCCGTCGTTCACCGGGTAATTGTCCCACAGGAAGACGCGGTGCTTGACGATGCCGCGAAACGTCTCCGCTGCCTTGCGCGTCACCTTGCCGACCACGGCGTCGCCGGTCCAGAAGACGTAAATGTCCCTGTACAGTTCGCGGGCGAGGATTTCGAGGTAAGGCTGCTGGTTCGTCAACGTGCCGTCGCCCCAGTAATAGGTTGGGCAGAAGATCATCTGCGCCTCGGGATCTTTGGCGCGAAGGCGATGGTAGATGTCGTTTGCCACCTTCGCCTGAGTGGCGGCGTTGATGCCTCCCGTGGCGTCGTCCAAGGCTAGGTTAAACCACTTCACACCGAGGCCCTGCATCCAGGCGAAATGCTTGAAGAGCAAGTCTACGCCGTCTGGCGAATCGTCGTTCACGAGCCGTTTGCTGAGGAGGTTCGGGTTCATGCTGAAGCAGAACTGAACGCCATGCTCCTGCGCCGAGCGCACCACTTTCTCGTAAGCCGCCTTTTTCGCCGCCGGCAAATCCTCCCACCAACGGTTCGCGTCGCCGTCATACCACTTCTCGTGATGCTCGATATCGAACATCGAGATGTAACAGTTCATCAGGAAGTTCATTCTGACCTTCGCGAGGAACGGAATCTCGGCGAGGTATTGCTCCGGTGTCCATGCCCAGCCTTTCGTGCCGCGAATCTTGAAACCGGGCAGCGCGCCAGCGGGAAGCGGTTCCGGAAACTCGCGTTTCTCCGCCGGCAGCGTGATGTGGAAGTTTGTGTGGATGTCTGAAACCGCCTCCACCGCACCGAGGTTAACGCTGACAAATGCTGCCAGTAAGCAACCCAGTAACGCCCGACTCGCCATAAACCGCAGAGGCGCGACCAACGCAGAGGCTGGCGACGCGCATTCTGGAGCGCGGGCGGTCCCCGCCCGCAGCACGGGTGTGTGCTGCCTGGCCAGCGGAATACCCAACGGCTCTCTCGCTGTCCACCCGCTGCGACTGGGGACCGGTCCGGCGAAGCTGCAACCTTGACTCTCTGCATCCATCGCGTCTCGGCGGTTGAATCTCCGCACCAGCGCGAACCTTAAAGCCAGTCTCACTTTGCCACCTCCGTTTCTCCTGCGGGCGCGGCCTTCGCGGGCGCTCGCTTTTCCAGAATCCGCCGCAGCAACCACGTTCCCGCCGCGCCGCCTACAGCCATGCTGATCCCGAAGCGCAGCCAATCGCCCACGAAGATCGCGTTCGTCGCCAGCACCAGACCGAGCGACGCAACAATGCCCAGCATACAATCCGCAAACATCCGCCCCGCCGTTGGTTCGCCGTTGTCCGGCAGTGGAACTTCGTCGCTGATCGGCTTCCAGAAACCCGGCGGACGGCAGCGCGCGTAAAATCGCTTCAGCGTTTCCTTGGATTCCGGCAGCGTCAGCATCGTGACGACGAGAAGCACCGCAAAGCTCAGGCCGAACAGCAATCCCAGCCCCTGCCACATGGGCTTGCTTTGGAAATCGAGGACGAACCAAACGATGATCGAAAGCGGCAGGCCCAAAATAACGGCGGCCAGTTCGCCCCACACGTTGAAGCGCCACCAAAAAAACCTGAACCAGGAGAGCGGCAGGAGAAAAATCACCATCGCCGAGTTGATGAAGAGAAACCAGCTCACCATGTTGTCCACGAATAGAACCGTGACCACGGCGGCGAAGAGGAACAGTGCGAGCGTCGTCAGCCGGCTCACCCAGATCTTGTCGCGCGACTCGCTGAACCGTGCGGGGAGCAGATCGTTGACGACGAAGCTGCCGCCCCAGTTGATGAGCGAGCTGAGCGCGCCCATGAACGCCGCCACCTCTGCCGCCACCAGCAGCCCGATGAATCCATGCGGGAGCTTCGAGGTCTTGATGAGTTCGCCCCAGGCGTGGGCCGGGTCTTTCAGCATCGCCGTGCCGGCAGGCGCGTCGCCCAGGTCCTTCGCCAGATCGGAAGTCCAAAACAACGCCATTGCCACCACACCCAAGCCGATGAGCGGCAGCGTGCGGAATGAAAGCGCGAGGAATGCGTTGAAAAGCTGACCGCCGACAGCGTGACGCTCGTCACGCGCGGCCATGAAGCGTTGCGCCGTCATGCCTTCACCCGCCGTGGGCGAACCAGCGAAAAACCAGCCTTGGAGAAACAGCACCGCCAGCGTCAGCCAATCAATCGCCTGCGTGGGCGGCGTCTGCACCAAACCGGACGGGCGAATCTCCTGCACGCGATGGAGGATGTCGCTCCAGCCCCCGTGATGAGTGACCGCCAGCACTAGGAAAACCGTGCAACCGACAATCATGATGCCGAATTGCACCACGTCGGCATATACCACGCCGAGCAACCCACCGAACATCGTGTAGATGACCGTGATGCCGCCGAAAATCAGCAGCACCTGCCAAGTCGCGAGCGGGCACAGCGGCGCGATGGTCTTCGCGAAGAAGCCCGTGATGTATGCAATGATTAGGACCGCGAAGCCGAAACAGCACACGAACGCGTAGATCTTCCGCGCGACCACCGCCGGCTGCCCACCGTAGCGCAGCGAAATCAACTCCGCCGTCGTGACGATTTGCATCCGCCGCCACATGCGCGCCCAAACGATGGCCACCAGCGGCATCCACACAATCCAGCTCGTCCACCACAGCCAGTTGCCGGAAAGCCCGAACACCAGCACCAGCATCACAAACGCGCCCGTCCCGGAGCTGTAGGTCGCAGTATTGGACAGCCCGATGGCCCACCACGGCACATCGCGGTCGCCCGCGAAGTAGCCCGCCGCGCCCTTCTTCGAGGAGCGCCGCGCAAACAGCAGGCCCACCGTGAAGACCAAGCCACACGATGCCGCCACCACCAGCCAGTCCAATAGGTTCATGCAGTTCTAGTTTTCAACCCTTCCCTCGCCCGGCTTGAACGTCACGTTCAAGCGCACCGGCCCGCGGACTTCCGTCAAACGAATCACGTCGCCGCTCGACTTGCAGCGGGCGGAGCCTTCGATCGTCACCCTGGCAATACTCCCGTGCTGCGGATGACGGAGGCGGAGTAAAATCTGTTTGGGTGCGGTTCGGCTGGGCGGGCTCAACTGGACGCTCATGGAACCATCCGCGCGGACCTCAACGCTGTAGCTGACCGACCCAAACGTGGTCGGGGCTTCATTGACCGCGACGCGCTTGCTCGCCGTCAGCCAGCCGCGCGGGATCGCCTGGCCAAGCCAGAGTGTGTCATCCTCTTCCCGCACGAGCATGTTCCGCAGCAGGCGCAGTTGCTGCGTGTTCGAGTAGGTGTGCGGGAGCATCCAGTAGTTCTCCCCGGTGCGGATCATCGTACACTCTGCAGCGGAGTAAGTGTCGCGCGACATGCCATACGCGAGCGCACCGTAGAGGCCGAGGATCGCACGCTCCGCGTCGTCGCGTTGCAGGCAGTTCATCCAGTACCCATACGTGTAGGCGTGATCGGCCATGCGATGGAACTGGCTGACGCCCGCCACCAACCCGCCGCGCCGCTCCAACGCGTTCACGATCAACTTCGCCTCGGGGGTGTTCCATGCGGGCACACCGGCTTCGAGCAGGCACGGAGCGATGATGCCGTAGTAGCCGTCTGCGCTGCCGTTCGATTCCTTCCACAGCTCGCGCGTGTCCGGAATGGCGGGTAGAATCTTCATGCCGCGGTCTTGAAATACCGCGGCTTTCATCGAGGCGCGGATATCTTTCAGGTAGGCTTCGGCCTCGGCCTTCAATCGGACGGCGTCTTCGGTCAGACCAATCTCGGCGAACACCCGCGCTGTGGCGTCCAGCCCCTTCCACAAATAGCCGTTCGAGAAATAATCCGCTGCTGGGTGCAGCAGGTCGGCGTAGGGACGATAGCGGATCAGGCCGCGCGTCAGTGCTGGCTCGTCGGTCCTGGTCAACGCCGCGTGGCGTTGCTCTGTGATCCAGCCGCACAGGGCGCGCATCTTCGGCGCGACGCGACGTAACCAATCCGCGTCGCCCGTGAGCCGGTAGTGCTCGCTCATCGCCCAGAGCGCCGCACCCGTATCCGTGTCCCCGAAGTTGACCGCGAGCAGCCCGTTCGTCTGCACGAACGTCAGCAGCGAGTCGAGATACGTGACGGCCAGATCGTGATAGCCCAGCAAGTCCAACTGATTGCAGTAAAGCGCCGCGCTGTAACCATAGACCTCATTGTAGAAGCCCGAGCCATCGCAAACGTGAAAGACGTTCTTCCGCTTGGCCACGTTCAGGAAGTTGTAGGCGAGCCAGGCGCGATAGGCGTTCTGCACGCGCGCCTCGGGGATCTCAAACCGGCTGCCTTGGGCGAGCAGTTTTTCCCAGTACGCGATCGTCGCGTTCAACTTGTTATCAAACTCCGCGAACGAGACTTCCTCGGCCGGCGTCTCCAGAATCTTGAATGGCACGCGGATGGCGATGGCCTGGGTTTCGCGAGCCGCTAAATCCAACTGCCATTGCAGCGGCGCGGGGGCGTTGCTGGCGGCGTTGAAGGCGAGCTTCAACGCGACGGTCTGTGACGATTCGCCGGGATTTGTTGCGCGAAGCCGAACGTAGCCAAAAAGCGGTTCGTCCGGGGAGAAGTCCTGCGCCCAACCGAAGACGGTTTGCTCCAGTTGCAGACCGTCGTGTGCATCCCGCGTGGTGACCACGGGCATCCAGCCGTTCTCCAGCTCCTTGGCGCAGCCTGTGGCACGAGAGCCGAAGCGATAGCCGTTCATCTCGAAATGCGCCGTCGGGCCTTTGAATGTGGCGATGCTGTCGGTCAACTGCAGCGAGCCGTCCGGAGCGACGCCGATGTCCAAAGGATGATCCTTCACGCCTACGATTTCGCGTGCCCATTTCATCGGAGGGAAATGCCGGCTTGCCGAATCAAAAGACGGATCACCGTCGGCCGCCAGTTCCTGTTCGCCGACCCGGTCGCGCTCGGCCTCCGCCAGCAACCTTCGCTCCGTTGCGCTTGCTATGGCCGCCTTGGCGCTCAGCGCCACAATGCGCAGATGGCGAAACGCGATCTCCGAAACGTTGGCGGCAGGCGGCGGCGTAATCCACGGAGTCGGGCGGGCGAACAGCTTGCCGCCGAATTCCTGCCCCAAGCCCAGCGTCTTTGGCGCCCCTGCAAAACGTTCAGGCCTCCGGCTAACCTGCAGGCACTTGAAAGCCTTGCCATCGGGGCTCACCAAGTACCGGATGCAGTCCTTCGCAAGTTCGATTGCCAGCGTTTGCCATTCGACCGACACCGATGCCCCCGGATCGTAGTCATGTGGGTACGTCCCCAGAACCTCGCGCACGTTCAGCCGGCCCCCTGCGGGGTGGTTGAGACCGAATTGGATGAAGTTGGACTCGTCCCAGCGGAGCAACAGCA
>CAZWJC010000117.1:0-20168 GCA_964634255.1 uncultured Verrucomicrobiota bacterium
CGGTTGAGTAGTCGAATTCGACAGGAATCTTCCAATCACGCAAGGTGCGGATCTTCTCTATTTCCAATTCTTGTCGGCTGACATAACCACCGTACTTGATCTCTATCTCCACTTGTTCAACCACTTGATGACTTAACGTAACATCGCGGGATGGAAGATCTTCATAATGAATTTCCGGTCTGCTAAGAAGCTGGGCGCAGGTTGAGTCTCCACACTTAGTAGCACGCAGTCTCTGAATTTCTCGCGTGATGGATTGCCGCTTGAGTTCGACGTCGTCGTTATTCTTAGTCGGGAGCAACCCGACGCTAGCTCCAATGCTTGAGAGCCTAAGGTCTGCATTGTCTTGGCGCAATATCAGGCGGTATTCGGCGCGTGAAGTGAACATCCTGTATGGCTCCGCGGTGCCCTTGGTCACTAGATCGTCAATCAAGACTCCTAAGTAGCCTTGGTGTCTGCCGACGGTTATGGGTGGTTTTCCGAAGACGTGCATCGCCGCATTTATCCCTGCAATGATGCCTTGGGCAGCCGCCTCTTCATACCCAGACGTGCCGTTGATTTGACCGGCGAGGAAGAGTCCCCTGCAGAGTTTCGTTTCCAGCGTCGCATGAAGCTGGGTCGGCAGGACAAAGTCGTACTCCACGGCGTATCCAGGTCGAACAATACGGGCATTTTCGCACCCAACGATCGTTCGCACCATGTCGAACTGTACATCCACCGGAAGAGAGGTGGCGAATCCATTGACATATATTTCGTCAGTGTTTGCCCCTTCGGGTTCAAGGAACAACTGGTGGCGTTCCTTAGTTGAGAACCGCACGATCTTGTCTTCAATTGATGGGCAGTACCTGGGGCCGACTCCTTTAATCACGCCAGCGTATAGGGGAGACCTGTGGAGGTTCGCCTGAATGGTTCTTGCTGTGCGCTCAGTCGTGTAGGTGATATAGCACGGGAGTTGTCTTCCCAGTGCGGCAATCAGGGGGCGTTCTGGAGAGTTAGTGATGGATGTGGTGCAACCTCGGAAGGTTGTGCCCAGTTGTTCCACGTGGAACAAGTCATCCTCCCAAAAGCTGAAGGACGGCGGGGGTTCGTCGCCCCACTGCACCTCCGTTTTGGTGAAGTCGATGCTAGATTTAAGGAGTCTTGGCGGAGTGCCGGTCTTCAGCCGACCGAGCTCAAGGCCCAATCCAGCCAATGAACTTGAAAGTAATTCAGCAGCCGACTCTCCGGCTCGTCCGCCGCGGATTTGCGATTCTCCGAAATGCAGCAGGCCGCGAAGGAATGTCCCGGTGGTCAGCACAACCGTGTTGGAGGAGAAAACAATGCCGAGTGCCACGGTTACTCCAGAGACAATGCCGTCCTTGGACACGACAGCGGTTACTTGATCTTGGAATAGGTCCAAACCGGTCTGCCTCTCGCAAACGAACTTCACATAGGACTGGTAGGCGAATTTGTCACACTGTGCCCTCGGGGCACGCACCGCAGGCCCTTTCTTTGTGTTGAGCATTCGAAACTGTATGCCACACTTGTCAGTGGCATTCCCCATCAAACCTCCCAAAGCATCCACCTCCCGGACAAGATGCCCCTTGGCTAACCCACCCACTGCGGGATTGCATGACATCTTGCCAATGGTGTCCGCATTCGCTGTAATGAGCAGACATTGACAACCGATTCGTGCCGCCGCTAGCGCTGCCTCAATGCCAGCGTGGCCGCCGCCAACGACAATGACGTCGTACTTTTTTGGGAAGCTGTACATCTATCTTATTTACCTTATGTGTATTGATACTAGTCCATCCACTTCAATCAAGATATCTGCCTGTAAATGTAATGCCTACGCTCATTGATTATCATATAGCTTATCTACAGCATTAGCAATGCAGGAGACACTTGGCCCACATGCCCGCAGGCTAATCGGAGACAACTATAGCGCCAGCCCGTGTGCAACCAAGCTCTCGCTCTGCGCTTGGGGCCACTGTCTCAGCGCGCAGACGACATTTAAAACTCCGCAGTCCAGTCCAAACAGGCCGTTGAAATCAGTGCCGGGGTTCTTGGCAGTGACTCGAGGCAGGCAAGCTCAATTCGGGAGGTCTCCACGGCAGGGCGGCAAGGCCGTCCACCAACCATGGATACACCCCGTAACCGTCGTGGATTGGTCCCCACCCTTCAGGGCATGGACTGCCGCCCGATGCAGAGCAGGCGCTTGAAACCTCGAAGAAAAACCTGGCCATTACTGATAGCTGGCGAGGCGTAGCAGTTGTCCCCCAGTTGGAATTGAGCAACACGGTCGAATCGTGCGCCGGGCCTGATGACATTCACCTGACAATCATCGTTAATGAAATAAACCAACCCGCTGACGAGCACCGGTGAGGCGTGGTGTTTTCCGAGTTGCTCCTGCCACAGCACGCGGCCGGTGGTGGCCTCGTAACAGAAGGCAACGCCGAAGTTGTTTACAGTGAGCAGATGGTCGCCCGCGACAATCATTGATGGAACGTACGGCGCTCCCTTGGTGTCGCTCCAAGTGACATGGGTTTCCGTGACGTCGCCCTTGCCGTCCGGCCGAATCGCATACAGGACTTGCTTGGGCCAACTGCTGCTGATGAAAACCAGGCCCGCCTTCTCGCTGTAAACCGGTGTGGCGACAAATTCCTCAGACGGACCGGCGACGGTCCAAATCTGCTCGCCCGTATTCGGATCGAAGCTGGTTACGCAACGGTCACCGCACTGGATCATCTGGGGTCGCCCGGCGATCTCGCGAATGAGCGGGGCGCTGTAGCTGATTCCCTTGTGCGAGCGGTTGACCCGCCAGAGTTCTTTGCCGTCAACGCGGTTCAGAGCAACCAGGAACGAGTCGCCCTTGCTGTCGCCATCGAGGATTATCTTGTCCTTGAAGAGAACCAGCTCATTGCTGAAACCCCAACCACCGTCATGCGTCCCGGGGCGGATGTGCCACAATTGCTTTCCCGTGGTGAAGTCATGTCCAGCGACGATGATGTCCTCGCCGACTCGGAAGGCGACGTAAACGCGCTCGCCATCAGTGACTGGGGTGCTGGAGGCGTGGCTGTTCTCCTTATGAAGCTTCTCGAGCGGTCCCTTCACGACCGTTTGTTGCCAGAGAATTTTGCCGCTGGCGCGATCGAGGCAGAGCAGAATGCGCTCCGTAGTGTCCGGCTGTGCAGTGACGGTGAAGACGCGGTCGCCCCAGACGATCGGGGAGGCGTGCCCAATGCCGGGAAGTTCCGTCTTCCACACAGCGTTGGTGGGATCCCAGTTCGTGGGGATGTTTTGTTCAAGGCACGTGCCGTCGCCGCGCGGCCCCCGCCAACCCGGCCAGGATTCGGCGCGTGCGGGGGCGGTGACGCCAAGGAGCAGGAGACTTGAGGTGGCGGCAAAGGTAGCGATGCGTTTCATGACGGTGCGGGATTATCTGGCTGGACACGCTGAAGGCAAGCGTATGTGCAAGTCCCAAAGCGTCCCGGCCCCCGAAGTTTGGGGCGACGGCAACGCACGCTATCCTGGGTGATCCTGAACTGACCCGCTTTCGTTCAGGTCCGCATGCTATCTTCCAGTGTCTTCAACCACTTGGGAACGGCCACCCACGGATCTTCGGTGCTCTCGTATTCCAAAACCACCCAGCCTTGGTAGTTGGCCGCTCGCAGAATCCCAATGACGCGTTTGAAATCGGCAGGTGATTTGTCGGCGTCGTTGCGTCGCTTGATGTCCACTTTGACCTGCACGTTTACAGCGTAAGGCGCGCACTTCGCAAGATCAGCGTACGGGTCGTCGGTGAGAAAGTTGCCCGTATCGAGGTTGATCCCAAGCCACGGGCTCTTCACCGCGTGGACGATTTCCAGCAAATCTGCGGCCTCAGCCACAATGCCATGGTGGTTCTCGAGACCAAGGAAGATGCCGTGCTTCCCAGCATGTTCGGCACACTCCTCTAACGCCTCGATCGCGAGCCGTTTTGAGGTCGACAGGTCCAACTCCTTGTCCGCCGGCCCCGCGAACACACGGAGGTGAGGCGCACCGAACACGGCGCAGTGATCCACCCACTTCTTGACGTCGGCAATCTGTTGGTCGCGCTTCGTCCCCTCTGGAACGACAAAGTTGTTGCCGACCGCCGAACCACTGATCGCAATGCCACGGAGAAAGGCGTGCCGCTTGAGCTGCACAAGAAAGGAGTCATCGAATTTCTCCGGGAAGTAGTAGCTCGTGAGTTCGGCGCCTTCGAGCCCCTGATCCGCGCAATAGTCCATGAAATCGAATAGCGTGATGCGCTTGGTGGGATCCTTATGCTTGAAGATCTCGCGGAACGAATACGCGGCAAGGCTCCGGCGGAACCGCGGAGCGCCCTTGCGGTTTAACGGTTCAGCAGCCCAAGTGGAGAGTGGCGACAGGCCAACGAAGGCAGCGCTGCTGGCGGTGACGAGACAGGACTTGAGGAATCGGCGGCGATTGGTTTCCGTTTGCATACGCTGGCAGAGAAGCATCAAGCCGCCACCGTGAAAACCAAAAACGTCCGGCGCGGCCGAGGTATTTTTGCGTCGTGTCTGGAACCGGAGCGCGCTAGCCTCGCGGCATGTTGTCAGTGAAACCGTGGAGAATTGAGGCGCTCGTCCGGCTCGCGCTGGGGGTAGCCGTTTGTGTCTTCATGGGCGCACTGAGCCTGAGTCTGCTCCGGTTTACCCAACCGCACGTCAAGGTCAACGCGCCGCTATTCGCCGGGGTCGTCGGGGCGGGGTTTCTGGCCTTCGGCACGGCACTGTTCCTGACACGCAAGCCTTTCGACCTGGAGACGAGCCGTCTGCGCTTGATGAGTTTTCTGGGCAGCTTGTATGTCGGTCTGGCGTTGGTTGGTGTGGCACACAAGCTGACTTCGGCGGCTACCGACCAACCCAACCTCTGGCAGATGGTCATCGCCGGCGCCAGTTTTCAGGGCGCAGCCCTCGTCCTCATCGGGCTGTTTGTGCGCGAGCACGGCTTGACTTGGGCAGAAGGTTTCGGCTTCCGCAATCGTTGTGGCCACGCCGTCCTGCTGGGTTTGCTGAGCACGCTCGCGGTGCTGCCGATGGCCTGGCTGCTGCAAATCGGCGTGGCCGCGGTGCTGAGCTATTTCCAGGTGGAGCCAGACGCCCAAACAGCCGTGCAACTGCTGCGAGACGCGCCGACGTGGGTGGACCGCGTGCCGCTGGGTTTTGTGGCCATCGTGCTGGCGCCCCCGGCGGAGGAGGTCATGTTCCGCGGGCTGATGTATCCGACCATCAAACACCTTGGATTCCCGCGGCTGGCATTGTGGGTGACGGCCCTGGTCTTCGCGGGCATTCACTGGAATCTGCTCTCGTTCCCCGCATTGGTTTTGTTCGCACTCGTTCTGACGTGGCTTTACGAAAAGACGGACAACTTGCTCGCACCGATTGCGGCTCACTCACTTTTCAATGCGCTCAATTTCGTGGCCCTGCAACTCTACGACCAATCTTGGGCCCAGCCGAAACCATGAACGAGTTCGAGCTCATCCAACTCCTGACTCGTTCGCTGCCGGCAAATGAATCCGTCATCGTCGGCCCGGGCGACGATTGTGCGGTGCTGGATTTCGGCGGCGGTGATCGGCAACTGCTGTTCAAGACCGACGCCGTGGTCGAAGGTGTGCATTTCACCACTGAGACGCAGCCGGAGAAGATCGGCCGCAAGGCGCTGGCCCGCTGCCTGAGCGACATCGCCGCCATGGCCGGGACGCCGGTCGCCGCGCTCATCACGCTCGGTCTGCCGCGGGAGTACAAGCCGGAGGTTGTGCAGCAAATCTACGGCGGCATGAATGCCTTGGCTCGGCAACACGGCGTGGCCATTGTAGGCGGTGAGACCACACTGAACCCGGAGCGGATCCTGATTTCCATCGCACTGCTCGGCTCGGTGGCGAAGGGCAAGGCGGTGCTGCGCTCCGGGGCGAAGGTGGGCGATGCGATCTTCGTCACCGGCGAACTGGGCGGCAGTCTTGCGGGGAAGCATCTCGACTTCGAGCCGCGCCTCGCCGAAGCCCGCTGGCTGGCGGAGCATTTCAGCGTTCACGCCATGATTGACCTGAGCGATGGCCTTGCGGGCGATTTGCGTCATGTGTTGAAGGCCAGTGGCGTTGGCGCGGAGTTGCTAAAGAGCGCCATTCCCATCAGCCGCGCCGCGAAAGAGGCCGCGCGTGCGCATCCTTCCGCCCAGCCGCCGTTGCTGGCCGCGCTTACGGACGGCGAAGATTTCGAGTTGCTGTTCACGGTGGCCAGCAAGGACGCGGTGCCGTTGCTGGATGCGTGGAAGAAGCAGTTCCCGAAACTCCGGCTGAGCTGCATTGGCAAGATCACGGTCGGCGATACCGTGACTTTGCGAGATAAAAGCGGTGCCCAGCCGATGCCGACGCAAGGCTACGTTCACTTCGACTCGGCAGACATCTACGGGAAGACCCGCGGACAGCGGGCTTGAACATTGGGAGTGCGTCCACGCCTCCCTTGCCTCACACTCCTGTCCCAGCATTCAACCACACCATGAAATCCGCCGCCATCCTGCTGCTGGCCTCGACCTGCGTGGCCCTCGTTGCCCGCGCTGAATTACCGGTGCAGGCCACCTTCTCGGACGGAAAATCCGCGCACACGTGGTCGCTTAAGGAACTGAATGCCCAACTTCCTTCCGATTGGACGGGCTACGAGTTTCTGGTGCTGGAGTTCAAGGCGTCGTTCTCGCAGAGATTCGATCTCGGGCTGGAGACGCCGCAGGGCCGGATCGCCAAGCGCATCGGGCCGTTCGCCGGTGTGTGGGTGCGCGCGGCGATTCCCCTGCGGTTCTATCGCCAGCCCGCCGGCGATGGCGTGGACATGGCCGCGACCTACAACCAGCCGCGCAGCTCGTACTGGATCAACATTCACACCAGTGCTTGCGGGCCGCTCACCAATGTCACCGGGATATCCGTCGTGATGGATCGCCCGGTGGGTACGCCGACGCTAGGCATCCGATCGGTCGCGCTGGCGAAGACCGATCCTGGCGATGCGGTGTTGGAGGGCAAACCGCTGATTGATGAGTTCGGGCAGTACACGGCTGTCGAGTGGCCAGGGAAGGTGCGTTCACTTGATGAATTGAAGAAGACCTGGGCTGCTGAAGAGGCGGCGCTGAAGGCGGCCGCATCTGATCGCTGCCCGTACGGCGGCTTCCTGAAGACTCAAGCCAAAGCGACCGGCTTCTTCCGGGTCGAGAAGGTAGACGGCCGCTGGTGGTTTGTTTGTCCCGATGGGCATCTCTTCTACTCGACCGGCCTGAACGGCGTCGGCACCGGTGCCGGTACACGCGTGCAAGGGCGCGAGGACCTGTTTGCCGCGCGGCCTCCGGCCGATCTTGCTGCGAGTGGGCGGGGCGGACGCTCCTTCGGCGGTTCGTTCTACACGTGGAATCTCCAGCGTCGGTTCGGCGACGACTGGCGACCCAAGTGGGCGGAATTCACCACGCAGCGGCTGGCCGCTTGGGGCTTCAACACGGTTCACAACTGGGGCGCGCCGGATCGCAGTCGCCCTGAGCCGCGCGTGCCCTACGCGCTGATGATGCGCGGTTGGCAGTTGGGCCGCTCGGTCATGGGCCTGCCGGATGTCTATGCGGAGGATTTCGCGAAGCGTGTCAATGAAACCGCCGCCAGCCAGCTCGCGCCGTTTCGGGATGATCCCTACATGCTCGGCTTCTTCATCGGCAACGAGCCGCCCTGGCCCGGCCGCGAAAGCCAGTTGTGCGACGCGATCCTCGCCGGTGAGCCGAGCGAAATTCAGAAGCGACTCAAGGCGCATCTCGGGCAGGGTGATACGCCGGCACGACGAAAGGAGTTCGTGCTCTCGGCGTTCCAGCATTATCTGGACAAGATCAATGCCGCCGTCCGCCGGCATGACACCAACCACTTGAATCTGGGCATCCGTTTTGGCGGCGAACCGCACGACGATGTGCTCAAGGCGGCCCACGGCTTCGATGTGTTCAGCGTGAACATCTATCGCTACGCCCCGGACCGGGCGGTGCTGGACCGCATTTACTCGCTCGTCCCGAAGCCGATGCTGATCGGCGAGTTTCATATCGGTGCGCCGGAGCGCGGGTTGGCGCCCGGCTTGGTGCAGGCCATGAATCAGGCGGAGCGGGCCGTTGCCTACCGCTATTACGTCGAGCAATGCGCCGCGCACCCGGCGCTGGTGGGCACGCACTGGTTCCAGTGGCTCGACCAGCCGGCAACCGGTCGCAACGATGGCGAAAACTACAACATCGGATTCGTGGATGTCACTGACCAGCCGTACGCCGAAATGGTGGCAGCCGCGAAGCTGACGCACGGGCGAATGCTGGACGTTCATTCAGGCAAAGAGCCGCCGTTCAGCCAAAAGCCCAGAGCTTCGGCAGGCGGCGCACCCTGAATGGAAGATACGGAGTGACCAACCGTGTCGCGGGCATACTTGGGCTCTTGCTGACAAATCCAATCCCGCTCGTGAAAAACATTGACCGTCGCGCGTTCATCCAATCTTCGGGTTACGCAGCGGCTGGCGTCGCGTTGGCGGGCTGCCAATCCGCGACACCAGTCGCCGGCACAGCGCTTTCCAAACCCTGCCCACCAACCGCGTGGCAGAAACATGGCGTCATCCTCGAAGCCACCGAACCGTGGGAGGACAACGACGTTCAGAACTTCACGTGCCCGGCCGAGCCATTGAAGGGCGGCGCGTGGCGGCTGTGGTATTCAGTTTCCAGCCGACGTGAACGGTTCAACATCGCTTACGCGGAAGGCATCCCGGGCGGGCCGATGAAAAAAGTCCCGGCGCAACTCTCGCCCGGTGATCCACCGGACGCGCCGATCGCTATCGGCAACCTGCCGGAGGGCTGGCGGCCCGTGCAGGTTATTCACCTTCGGTTACGCAGCGGTCAACACCGCATCTACTTTTGGGCGCACGGTCCGGGCATCATTCGCTACCTCGCGGCGGACAGCGACGACGGTCGCCGTTACCGCGTCCTTGACCCACTTCGCCCGGTGCTCATTCATCCCAGCGACCGCGCGGCGTGGGGCGTGGCGTCGCCCGACGGCCTGCTGATTCACAAAGAGCAGAATGGGAATCGGCCTGCCGATGAGCCACTAGCGGTGTCGCGGCAAATCTCGAATGACGCGACGAACATCTACCAACTGCCCGACGGGTCATTCGAGCTTTACTCCGTCGCCCTGCTGCAAGTGCCGAAGACCGATCCTGCCTACATGCCGCACGACAACGCGCCTGGATTGTTGCGCGTGGTTGACCGCTACACGTCAACAGACGGGCTGCACTTTGGGACGCGGCAACGCGTCATCCAGCGCGACGCGCAAGACCCCGTAGACCAGCAGTTCTATTACCTGTCAGTCACCCGGGTGCCGAAGGGCTGCGTCGGCCTGCTGGGCCATTACCGTTGCCAAGCCCAGACGATGGACCTGGAATGGTGCTTTTCGCGCGATGGCGTGAAGTGGGAGCGGCCGCTTCGCGAAGCTTGGCTGCCGCGTGGCGAACCGCCCGCGCCGGATTGCTACGGCATCTACGCGAACAACCGGCTCGTGCATCACGACGGTCGCTGGCATCTCTTCTACACCGGCGTGAACAGCGCTCACAATGGCAAGCATGCCCATGGCAAGCCGCGTCAGCTTGTGATGTACGCCACGACGGATTCAATCTGGGCATAGTCGCGCGCTTTCCATCGCGTGGCCCCTGCGGCTATCCTTCCAGCGTGCCGAAGTTGATTTCAAAAAGTCCTGCAGAGACCGAAGCCCTGGGCGAAAGCTGGGGGCGCGCGGCGGAGCGTGGGCTGGTCATCGCGCTCAGCGGCGACCTCGGCGCGGGTAAGACGCAACTCGTCAAAGGCCTGGCGCGCGGGCTCGGCTTCGCAGGGCGCGTGCATTCGCCAACGTTCACGCTTGTGAACGAGTACGCTGGCGGGCGGCTCACGCTGTTTCATCTTGATCTCTACCGGCTGGAAATTATGGAGCAAATCCACGAAGCAGGATTGGACGAGTATCTGCAGCCGGACGGCGTGGCGGTGATTGAGTGGGCGGAGCGGTGGTTTGGGGATGAACATTCAACATTCAACATCCAACATCCAACATCGAATGAGCTTCCGAACTTACGTCGTGTGGACATTGAGGTCATGAGTGAAACGGAACGGCGGATCAGCTATGAAGATTTTGGCGCTTGAATTTTCATCGTCCCAACGGAGCGTCGCTTTCGTGGATGCGCAGTCCAGCGTGCCGGTGCTTTACGCGGGCGAAGTCGTGCGCTCCGGCGGACGTGCCACGTCGGCGTTTGCGATGACCGCTGAGGTCTTGAATCAAGCGGGAGTTGAACGCGAGGCCATCGAGTGCCTTGCGGTCGGACTGGGGCCGGGCTCGTATCACGGCATTCGCGTGGCGATTGCGCTGGCGCAAGGCTGGCAGTTGGGGCGCGGCGTTCGGTTGATTGGCATCAACAGCGTGGAGGCGATTGTCGCACAGGCGCACGCCGATGGACTGCGTGGCACCGTGACGGTGGTGGTGGACGCGCAACGCGAGGAGCTCTATGTGGCCGACTACGAGTTGAACGACGCTGGCTGGCGTGAGACGCAGCCGCTGCGGCTCGCACCGGTGAAGGAGGTCCAAGCGACAGCCGCCGCGGGCAAGGTATTCGTCGGCCCTGAAGTCACACGTTGGTTTGCTCACGGACGAACAGTCTTCCCGCGCGCCGAAACGCTGGGCCGCCTGGCCGCAAATCGCAGCGATTACGTCTCGGGTGAGAAGCTGGAGCCGATTTACCTGCGTGCGACGACCTTTGTGAAGGCCAAGCCGCCTCCGTTCATCCATGAAATCACTTGCTGATTGTCGCCTCTACGCGTTTGTGGACACCGCCTATCTGCACGGGCGTGCGCCGGAGGTGCTCGCACAGCAGCTTTGCGATGGGGGCGCGGACCTCATTCAACTGCGCGCCAAAACCTCGCCCCCGGACGACATCCGCCGCATGGCCAAGGCGATCCTGCCGGTCACGCGCCGAGCGGGCGTTTATCTCGTCATCAACGATCATCTCGACATTGCGTGCGAGGTGGGCGCGGAGATTTGCCATCTCGGGCAGGAGGATTTCTTCGACGCCGGGCACAAGCACGTGGATGAAGTCCGAAGTCCGAAGTCCGAAGTCCGAATCGGATTGAGCACCCACGCCCCGACGCAGGCGGAAAGAGCGGTGGCGGCAGGCGTGGATTACGTGGCCATCGGGCCGGTCTTCGCCACTGGCACGAAGCCAACCGCCAAACCGGTGACGCTGGATTACGTGCGCTGGGCCGCGGCCCACGTGCGCGGACCATGGTTCGCCATCGGCGGGATCAACCTGCAAACGCTCGACGCCGTGCTAGCCGCCGGAGCCCAGCGCATCTGCGTGGTGTCCGCTATCCTCAACGCGGATGACGTTGCGGCGGAGTGCCGGGAGTATCGGGAACGACTGGGCTGAGACACCCGAGGCAGTGGGGTCGTCCGAAGCTTGTTTAAGAGTGTGACCGCTGCGCCCGGAGATCGGTCGCACTCCACGCGACCAACACTTCCGGTCGCGCCGCAGCCCCCGCCAAGCTTGCCGCGCGTTCCTGCAGGCGATAGGCTGCCCCGCTGACTCAAGTTGTGATTCACAAACTCGTCATCTGCATTGTGGCGCTGTGGCTCGGGGGAGTTGCCCCCGGGAAGGCTGACGATTTGTGGAACAGCGGCCTGTTCTTTGATGATTTCAAGCTGACGCTGGACGTGGGCGCGCGGACGGAAGTCCTCGGACCACTGTTCAACTCCGAGGAACGCGAGGATTCGAGTTCCTGGGCCCTGCCGCCGCTGTGCTCTGCCGGTCGCAATCCGGGGGTGGACACATCGAATTTTGACTTCCTGTATCCGCTGGTGACCTACGACCGGTTCGGGAGTGTGTACCGGTTCCATATTCTGCAGCTCTTCAGTATTGCTGGAGGCAACGACCAGCAGGAGAACGAGGCTCGGCGCTTCACACTGTTCCCATTCTACTTTCAGCAACGCTCGCCGGATCCTGAGCGGAACTACACGGCGCTCTGGCCGATCTACGGTCGTATGGAACAGCGGTTGTTTCGGAGCGAGGTGGATTTTGCGCTCTGGCCGATCTACTGCAAGACGCAGCGTCGTAAGGCGCTGTCGCCGCTCCCGGAAGATCCGTTCCTTGCGGGTGTGTATCGCAATCTCGGCACGCGCCGGGGTGAGGTCACCACATACAACTACGTTTATCCGTTCTTCCATCTCCGTTACGGCGATGGCCTGTTTGGTTGGCAGCTCTGGCCTTTCTACGGGGAGGAGCATAAGAGCGTGACGACCCGCACCAATGGCTTCGGCGATGTGGAAATGGTCGCGGGCCATGAAAAGCGCTTTGCCGGCTGGCCGTTCTATTCCCGGCAGACGATGGGCATCGGCACGGAGAATCCGGAGCACACCCAGGCGTTCCTACCATTCTATAGTGCCACGCGCTCACCGCTGCGCGACTCGACGGCCTATCTTTGGCCGCTGGGCCTGACCATCACGGATGATCGGGGGCGGCGTTACCACGAAGTGGACGCGCCGTGGCCGCTGATTGTGTTCGCGCACGGCGAAGGCAAGACGACGCGACGCGTGTGGCCGCTCTTCAGCCACGCCGTGGCCACGAATCAGGAAAGCGCTTTTTACCTGTGGCCGATCTACAAATACAATCGTATCCAGTCTCCCCCGCTCGACCGCGACCGCACGCGGGTCCTGTTGTTCTTCTATTCGCGCGTGAACCAGCGCAACGCGGCCACGGGCACGCTCCAGCAGCGCAGCGATCTCTGGCCTTTGTTCACGCAGCGGAAGGAGGCGAATGGGGACACGCGTCTCCAGGTGCTGGCGGTGCTGGAACCCTTCCTCCCCACGAGCCCGAGCATTGAACGAAACTACTCCCCCCTTTGGTCCGTCTGGCGGGCGGAGTGGAACGCGACCACTGGCGCGGCCAGCCAGTCCCTGCTTTGGAACCTCTACCGGCGCGAAACGGCACCGCAGTCGAAGAAGTGGTCGCTCCTTTTTGGATTGTTCCAATGCGAATCCGACTCGCACGGGCGGCGGGGTCGGGTATTCTACGTGCCCGTGGGTCGGCGTGCTCCGGCCCAAGCTGGTGGGAAATAAGTTCCGCCAAACGATTGTCTGTTTATGCTTCAGAACGTTGGTGAAATGGTGCTCCTGTTCTGGCGCACTTTGCGCGCGGTGCCGCTGACCTGGCGGCAACGGCGAAAGGTGTTCGAGCAGTTTTACGACGTGGGCAATGCCAGCCTGTTCATGGTGTGCATCCTGTCGTTCTTCATCGGCGCTGTGATCGCGCTGCAAACCGGGCCCGTGTTGGTGGAGCGCGGGCTGGCCGCGGCCGTCGGCGGCATCGTGGGCATCTCCGTCTGTAAAGAGCTCGCTCCGGTGATGATGGCCATCCTGATCGCGGGCCGCAACGGTTCCGCGATGGCGGCGGAGATCGGCTCCATGCGCGTTTACCAGGAGATCGATGCGCTCCGCACCATGAACATCAATCCGGTCCATTACCTGGTGTTGCCGCGGATCATCGCCCTCGCGGCGGCGTTGCCGTTGCTGGTGATCGTGGCGATCCTGGTGGGCTGGATCGGTGGCGCGGTGGTGGCCGCCAACAACGCGACCATCGCCATCAGCTTCCAAGGTTTTTTTGAGAACTTGCGGGACATCGTCACGCTCGGAGACGTCGCGCACGGTGTGGTGAAGAGCTTCTTCTTCGCGCTGATCGTGGGCACGGTGTCCTGCCATCAAGGGTTGGTTACGCGCGGCGGCCCGCGCGGGATTGGGCGCTCGGTCACAAAAGCGGTGGTGAACTCCATCGTGCTGATTGTAATCTCGGACTACTTCCTCTCCCGGCTCCTGCTCTCGTGATGAACGCGACCAACCATCAAGGCGTGGGGATCCGCGTCTGCGGCCTGCGGAAGAGCTACGGCTCGCAGGAAGTGCTCAAGGGCTTGGATTTCGAGGTCAAGCCGGGTGAAATCTTCGTCATCATGGGCCCGAGCGGCAGCGGCAAGAGCGTGTTGCTGCGACACCTCATCGGCCTGGAGCAACCCGACGCGGGCGAAATCCTGATTGACGGTGCCTCCATCCAGTCGCCCGAAGTGATGAGCAAGTATCGGATGGCGATGGTGTTCCAATCGGGTGCGCTGCTGAACTCGTTGACCGTTGGCGAGAACGTGGGTCTCTACCTGACAGAGCACCGCCTGAAGCCACCGGCCGAGATCGCGCGGATCGTGGCGGAGAAGCTTGATGTTGTTGGCTTAAAGGGAACAGAGAACAAGCTCCCCAGTGATTTGTCCGGCGGCATGAAAAAACGCGTGGCCATCGCCCGCGCGCTGGTCATCGAGCCGCAGTTGATTCTCTACGACGAGCCCACGAGCGAACTCGATCCACTGTCCGCCGTGGTCATTGCGGAAGAGATCTTGAAACTGCAGCAGCGCATCGGCGTCACCTCGTTGGTCGTGTCGCACGATCGCGACCTCGCCTTCAACGTTGCGGACCGGATGGCCGTGATCCACGAAGGCCGGATCGTGGCGCTGGACACGCCCGCGGCGATTCAACGCAACCCGGATCCCTTGATCCGGCGATTTCTCCAAGCCGGTTTGAAAATCTCTGAGTGAAAGATCCCACCATGAAAGACTCTCTCGAAACTCGTCTCGGCGTGTTTGTCGCCCTCGCATTGATTGCCGGCGTGCTGGTGCTCGAACTGGGCGGCGGCATGGACCGGCTGCGCCGCGGCACGCGCATCCACGCGTTGTTCCAAACGGCGAAGGAACTCAAGGTGGGCGACCGCGTGAAGATGGCGGGCGTTGAGGTCGGGCGTGTCGAAGGCATCGCGCTCACCAACGGCCGTGTGCAGGTGACGATGAAGTTGCGCCCCAGCCACCCGGTGAACACCGAGTGCGTCGCCAGCATCGAGTTTACCGGTTTGATGGGCCAAAACTTCGTGGGCTTGGATTTCGGGCGGCCCGGCGCGGAGCGGGTGCAGAATGACACGTTCCTTGAGACCGTCGAGCAGGCGGATTTCGCCTCCCTTGTTACCAAACTTTCCTCCGTCGCCACCAACGTCGAAAACCTCACCAAGAATTTCGCCGGCGACGAAATCCAGAATCTGGCCAGCAGCGTGATGAGCTTTTTCAAGGACAACCGCGACAGTCTCCGCGTATCGCTCCAGAATATTTCCAACATCACGACACAGGTCTCTGCCGGCCAGGGCACGGTCGGGCGGCTCCTCTATGATGACACCCTGTACGCCTCCACGCTCTCGGCGGTGACCAACCTCAACCAGAACTTGAGCCAGACTAGCGACGAAATCCGGTCCGCGGTGGCCGACGCGCGGAAGATCGTGACCGACATCAACGCCGGGCAGGGCACGGTGGGTAAGCTGGTGCGGGATGATACCTTCTACAACGACGCCACGGCTTCGATGACGAATCTGAAGGAGATTCTCCAGAAGATCAACCGGGGCGACGGCTCGGTCGGCAAGCTTATCAATGACGACAGCTTCCTCAAGAACGCCAAGTTGACCCTGCAGAAGCTGGACAAAGCGACAGAAGGTCTCGAGGACCAAGGGCCGTTGAGTGTCCTCGGCATGACCGTGGGCAGCCTGTTCTAGCCGCCCGCGATTCAATCATCGTCATCCTCGACGCGGCTCACTGCCCACTCGGGGTAGGGCGTCTGTGAGCCTTTCATCGCGTGCCAGAGAATGCGGTTGAAAAGGTCTTCGGGGCAGGCGTCCACCTTGTCCAACGGCAGCTTCGCCGAGGTGAGGGCGTGTTTGCGCAGGAGTGGATCGTGGATGGCTTGGGGCGCTGGATTCATTTCGTCGAGCGCGACGTTGTTCGGCAGGGCCTTGAACGGCGTGAAGTCCGGCGCGGCGGTGAAGCAATCGCTCATCGGTGTGGCGGTGGCGTCGAGCTGGTTCATCGGCGGCAGGCCGAGCATCAGTTCCATCGTGCGCAGGAGGCTGGTGTGGTTGTATTGCGTGCCCACCACCGCGCCACGCTTCGTGTAAGGGCTGATGCAATACGCCGTCGTCCGGTAACCGCTGACGTGATCCCAACCGGCTTGCGGGTCGTCCTCAATGGCGAAGATGCAGGTCTCCTTCCAAAACCGGCTGTGGCTGAGCGCCTCTACAATCTGCCCGAAGGCGAGGTCGTTGTCTGCCACCTGCGCGGCCGGGGTGGGCGCGCCCCGGCCCGTGCCGCTCGTGTGGTCGTTGGGCAGACAGATGACGACGAAGTTCGGGAAGTCGCCCGTCGCTTCAAACTGCTTCAACTCCTTAATGAACTGCTGCGCGCGGAACTGGTCCGGGATTTTCATGTCCCAGCCGACCGTGTTGGTGCAGAGATACGGGCGGATGGATTCGATCATTGGTCGGCTCCAAATCCGAATAGCACCGCCCCCGTTCGTGAAATCCCGCCAATAGTCCGTGAAGGTGATGTCGCCTTTGCGGTTGGGATCGGCCCAGCGCGTCTCCGTGCCGGCGAATTCGCCGTAGATGCGCAGACTCTTACGCCCGGCGAGCACGTTGTCCCAGATGAACCCCGCCGGCGAATACGCCAGCGCGTCCACGTCGTCGTCCTCCATACCGTCCGGGTAGCTGCGCGGGAAACCGGCGAATGAACGCTCCATGTAGTCGGTGCTGATGCCGGTGTCGGCCCACTGGTGGCCATCGGCGCTCAGAATGCTGGAGCAATAGGTGTTATCCAGCAGCACGAACTCGCGCACCAGCTTGTGCTGGTTCGGCGTGATCTTCTCGCCAAACGTGCAGAGCGAAGGATCGCCGTTGCCTTCTCTGATATCCCCAAACACTTGGTCGTAGGTGCGATTCTCCTTGATGATATAGACGACGTGTTTGAACACGCTCGGTTCGCCCACGCGCTCGGGTACGGGCCGCGCGGGCTGGTTGGGCCGGGGCGGGAGCTTCGCCTCGCGCAACAAGCCGTAGCGCATGTTCCGCAAAGCCACCTGCGTGAACTTGGAGAGCTCACGAGAGCTCGGGACCTCCACGAAAGAGAGCGTGCCGAAATATTGATGCGAGTTGAACTCCACCTTTTCGCCGGGCTTGAGCCGCTTCGTCGAGCCGATGCCCTTGATGTTGGCGACGAAGAGCATGGGGCGGCGACCCTGTTCTGCATACACAACCGCGCCCGGAAACCACGCCACGGGGATCAGCCCGCGCGGCTTCGATTTGCCCGGCTTGAAGGCAATGACCGCCACGGCGTTCTGCGAACCGTTGCAGACGTAGAGTGTTTTGCCGGACTTGTCGAACGTCAGCGCGCACGGCTGTGCGCCAAAGAGGTCTGCCGGATTCTGGCGCGTCCAGATGGTCTCGACGATCTGGTCCGTGCGCGTGTCGAGCACGCTGAGCGTGTCGCTACCGGCGTTGGCGACGACGAGCCAGCGCCCGTTCGGCGACAGCGCCATCGCGGAAGCGTGCAGGCCGGTGAGGATTTCAGCCTTCGCGCTTCGGGCTTCGGCTTTCGCGTCCAGCTCGATCACCGAGACCGAGCCTTCGCTCGCGATATGCCGCACGGGGTCCACGCGGACGGTCGTGCCGCGCCCGGCCGGCCCGGTCAGATCCTGGGCCCCGGGCCGCCGCCCGCCCCAGTTGCTGACGTAGGCTTTGTTGCCCGCCAGCACCACATCGAAGGGCACGACACCCACGTCCCAGGTTCGCAGCACGCGTCCGTCGTTCGTGTCCAGTTCGAGCAGTCGGTTCGAGAGATTGCCGCACACGTAAAGGCGCTGGCCGTCAGTCGAGATCGCGAGACCGGAGGGAATCTCCGCTTTCCGACCGGGAGCATTGGCGGGTGGTAGCGGGATGGAATGAAGGCCGACGACGTTGGTGCCGTGCTGAACGCCGAACACTTTGATGCTGCCGTTGACGTTCGCGAGGTAGATGCGCTGACCATCCGGCGAGAGAATCAGACCAGTGAAACTGAGTTGCCCTTCCTTGTCCGGCGCGAGGATGTGCGTCGAGACGGCGTCGGGCTTGGGATCATGGTCGTTATCGGCGGGCAGCGATACACGCTGGAGGATTTGAGCGGTCGCAGGATCAAGCACCACCAGCTCGTGTGTTTTGCCGGCGGTCACGAGCAGGCGACCATCCGGGCTGAGCGCCAGCGCTTGCGGGCGCATGCCGGGCAGCTCGACCTGGACGCCCGCCGGTGTCAGCATCTGATTCGCGGGCGTGTACCAGCGGTTCGTGGCTAATCGGCCGACCGGCAAGGCGGTGGAGGCTTCGCCGTAGGACCGCGGAGCAGCGTGACCGATCGCCGGAGTGAGACAAAGCACAGCCAGCGTGACGAGGGCTTGGGCCTGAGAGGACAACTTGCGTTTCATCGCGGACAGAATGCCAGCGGAGGCTTCGTTCCCGCAACGACACTTTTTGTGAACACCGGCGTGCTGTTTCGCCCGCGCCCTGGCGCGGGTGGCACGGCACTGGTCAGCCGTTATGGCTGGTCCGGTCGCGTGAGTTTTAGCAGTCGGTCGCGTTCTGGGGCAGGAAAGCGTTCGATGGCGTAGCGGAGCGCGGTGCGCGGGATTGCGGGGCCGTGGTTGAGGAGAAATGCGCGCAGGCGAGGCATGTCGGTCTTGCCCGCTTCGCGCAACAGCCAGCCGGTGGCCTTGTGCATTAAGTCCTCGGGGTCACTGAAGTGCTCCCGAGCGAATGCGTATGCGAGTTCAAGGTGCTGTCCTCGTCGGGCGAATGGAACGAGTGTGACCAGCGCGGCGCGGCGGACCCAAAGCAACGGGTCTCCAGACCATATCCGCAAGGTCGCCTCGACACCCAGATGATTTTCGAGCAACGGGCTGAGAATAGTGCCGCAAAAGCCGTCCACCAAGGCCCAGTTATCGAGTCGCGTGTCCAGCCAGCGCTTCGCCCACGGGATCAAGTCTGGCGTGAACGCCTTCTTGAAGTCACCGAGGATCAACAGGCCGGCGCCGCGAAGTTCCATTTCCTCCTCCTGCAAGAGCTGGTCGCAAAGAGCGATGGCGTCCTTGAGGGTCCAGATTGGTGAAGTTCTTTCAGGAGTTTGTAGCCGCGGACGTGAGTCCGCGCCGTTCTTCTCAGTTTGCGCCGACTCACGTCGGCGGCTACGGACTTGTGAAATGGGCTCCGCTCTTAGCCTTTTCACCTGCTCCCGGCAGTAGCCACGCAGCGTGGGCGTATCAATGCCCAGGGCGACGATCTCGTGCTTGAAATACTGCTGCACGCCCTTGGCTCGCTCAAGATCCTCCATCACCCGCAGGTCGCGGATGATGGCGCGGGCTGCGGTGGCAATGGCAGGCGTTGGCGTGCGGGAAGGCACTGTTACTTCTTTCGGCTTCTCGGTGTTGAGGCGAAAACCTCGTCCATCATCTCCACGGCAAATCGCGCCGAAACCGTGGCCGGGCCGCCGGCCATTTCGATCCCAACCTCGACAGCCTCCAGCACTTCCTGCTGCGAAGCGCCGCATCGCGCCGCCTGCGTGATGTGCCATTCCATGCACGATTCGCAGTTGATGACGACGGAAATTCCGACCGCGATCAGTTCCTTGGCCTTCCGCGGCAACGCGCCGTCGGCGTAGGTGGCCTGCTCCATGGTGAGGAAGGCCTGATAGACTTTCGACTTCATGTCCAGAAAGCGGCGATGCGCGTGCTGGCGTCGCTTCCGAATGTCTTCGATCTTGCGGTTCATGGAAGCCGTCTGTTCGTCACTCGTTGACGTGAATCACCTTCGCCGGCGGGAAGCCGTTGAACCAGGTCGCCGAGGCGTTGCTGTAAGCACCGATGTTCTCGGCGTAGACCAGATCCTCGATCTCCAGTTCTGGCAGCAATTCCGATTGCGAGATGCAGTCCAAGCCGTCGCACGTCTGGCCGAACACGGCACACAGCTCCGGCTTGCCGCGCTTGAACGCCTTCAGCGGATACTGGCAGTGGTCGAAGATGATCCCGCTGAACGTGTGATACACGCTGTCGTCAATGTAGTAGCACCGCTTGCCGTCGCGCACGGCCTTGCCGATGACGCGCGCGATGCTGGTGGCGGCGGTCGCCACGAGGAAGCGGCCCGGCTCGGCCAGAATCTGGATGTCTGGCGCGAAGAGGCGGTCAATCTCGGCATTGATGACGC
>CAZWJC010000118.1:0-20138 GCA_964634255.1 uncultured Verrucomicrobiota bacterium
TCACCTTTCACCAAGTCTCCCAACCCTTCTGCATTTGCTAAGTATACAAGCCCGGAAACGCTGATTTAATCCCTGCGATTTCGGTTTCTTACAGACGGCGAGAGGCGTGGCTTTTACGCTGTCCGGCATGACGCCCCAGACCACCTTTGCCCACGCCGAGTTCGCCGCCAAGAAGAAGACCACCCGCCGCGAGAGATTTCTCGCCCGCATGGAGGAACTTATCCCGTGGGCAGAGCTGCTGGCCGTCATCGAACCCCACTACCCCAAGGGCCAGCGCGGTCGCCCGCCCATGGGCTTGGAACGCATGCTGCGTGTCTATTTCCTCCAGCAATGGGATGCCCTGGCCGACGAGGCTCTCGAAGACGCCCTCTACGACAGCCAGGCGTTGCAACGCTTCGCCCGCATTGACCTCGCGGCCGAGGGCGTGCCTGACGCCACGACGCTCCTGAACTTCCGCCATCTGCTCGAGACGCACGACCTGTGCAAAGGCCTTTTCGCCGGCATCAATGCCGACCTCACCGCCCGCGGCCTGCGGCTGCGTGAAGGCACACTGGTGGATGCCACGCTCATCGCCGCGCCGCCCTCGACCCAGAATGTCCAGAAGCAACGCGACCCCGAAATGCACCAGACCAAGAAGGGCAACCAATAGTATTTCGGGATGAAAGCACACATCGGCGCGGATCGGGACAGTACGCTGGTGCATCCCGTGGTGGGGAGTGCGGCCAACGTGGCCGACGTCACGAAGACGGCGGAACTGCTGCATGGGGAGGAGACGCAAGTGCATGCCGACGCGGGCTACACCCATGTTACTTATGTGCGTCAAGTTCAGCAAATTGGTTTTCATGGTAGCTAGCTGGGTAAAGGGAGGCGGCGCGGATGGCGAGCCCTACGGCTCGCCGCGCCGCCGGTCAAACGTTATGCGGCGATCGCGAGGTTTGGTTTCATGGGGTTGATCTGTTCGCGGAGCAAGACCGCATTGAGATAGCGGCTGCCTTCCATCCATGCTTCGTGCTGCTCGGCTGCCACCGCCCGTACCAGCCGCAGGCAACTGGCCTCGTCGGGGGAGATCCGCACTGCCAAGTTCCGGCGCTTGATCTCTTGGTTAAACCGTTCCAGCAGGTTCGTGATCTTGAGATGTTTGTGGTGGGCCAGCGGCAGTCGGTAAAACGTCGAGGTCTCTTCGATGTTCGTCTCCACCCACGCGCCGCGCCTCGTCCACGTTCCGCCGCTCATACATCCACCGGCTCTTGCAGGCAATCGTCGTCCGCCTTGCGCGGCAGGTGGTCCAAGGCGTTTCGCAGGAAATGCACATAGCACCGTTGCCCCCACGCACCCGGCAGCACTTCTCGGATCGCCGCCTTCAACCCGGGATGGTCATCGCTCACCACCAAGAGCACGTCGTGCAGCCCGCGGGCCTTCAGCTGCAGCAGGGACTCTTTCCAACTGCTCTGACTTTCCCGGTTCGCATACTCCACCGCCAACACCTGGCGGCGTCCTTCCCAATCGATCCCCAGCGTGATCAGGATCGCCCGGCTGACAATTACCCCGCCTTCCCTCACCCGCTCGTATCGCGCACTAACAACTTACAAATGCAGCCTTCTGCACGCTCCCGCATCTTCCCGCCCATTTACACCCATTTATCTGTTACGAATTGCTACTAACGGGTCCACCACCATGACTGATGTTCTGTGCGAGATATGCTGGGTTTTAGAGCCCGGCGGTCATGTGGCGTTCGAGGTGGGCGAAGTTCACGGCGGTAAGATCAAGTTGGAGCAGACCGTTGTACCATGCGGCATGGCCGCGGGCTTCGAACCTATGCTCGTGCTCATCAACGATCAGCAGTTCACCAAGACCGCCAACTGCTGGGGGCGTGAACAACAACGACAAGGGCACGAGTACGAATCGGGTCGTGGTTTTGAGGAAGGCGCAAAGCTGAGGCGTGTAGGTTGGGTAGGCGTTGACGTGGGCCAGTCAGCCTCGAGTCTATTGGCTCAATAGAGGATGATACACCCGAATGGCTTCCAGAGTCGGAATCTCGCTTCCACTGACCTCCAAGATGTGCTTCCCGTTGGCCAACCCCTGGGCCAGCGTCACGGTGGTTTCGATGGCGTTGTCTTTGACGCCCGGCGAAACGAATTCGTCCATGAAGTGCGGTTCAACCTGCCACTTCACCTCGACCCGTTCGGGCATGGGTGTAATGCTGCCGAGGCTCAGGGTATAGACCACGTTCCAGTCGTTCGTCTCGATCACCACGCGCCCGGACTTGGAGACGAACCGCGCATCGCTGCGGCCTTCACCATCGGGTCCGGCTTTTGAGCCGACGAGCGTGAAGGAGAGAAGCTTGCCTTCGGCATCCTCGCGTTTGGCGGTGAGTGTCCAATCCTCGACCCGCAGCCGCTCCTCGGAGCCGATGGGCCCAAGGGCGGGCCATTTCACCAGCCACTTGCCTTCCGGTTTCGTGACCGCGCGGGTGAGCCCGTAAAGCTCTGCGAACTCCGAGGGCTTCCGTCCATCAATGCACACCGTGGCGGGCGGGGCGGCGCCGGCCTGGCAAACCGCGTCCACACGGTTGCCCGCGAATTCGAGCCTCAGCCGGCCATTCGCCCAGCGTACGTCCTTGCCAACCTCATAGGTCTTCACCCAGTCCTCGGCAGGCGACGGGCCGGGCTTCGAATCGTATCGCAGATAGGCCTTCACGCACTCGGCCATGAGCCATTCGCCGTGCTCGTTGAGATGCACGCTGTCGCGCAGCAGTGCCTGCGGCTCGAGCTTGTTCGCCGCGAGATACGCCTTCCAAAGCATCCGCTGGTCGCACAATTCCGCGCCGTATTTCCTGGCCAACGACGGCAGCCAGTTGTGGTTCATAAATTGATCCCAATGCTTGCCGGCGGGCGGCAGCTTCGCCGCGTCAGTTTCCTCGGTGAGATGCTCCGGCTTGGTGACGTGATCGTTCTGCATCAGAATCTCCGCCGTGGTACGCTCGCGCACGCGACGGATGATGTCCTCGTATTTATCGTGCGCGCCATAGACGTGAAAGATCAGCAGGTCCGGCTGGAAGGGATAGAGGTCGGTTTCGGCCGTCTTGGCGAGCATCTGCGACGCGAAGCCGCCGAGCGCGCGGTTTTCGATGACGAGGCGCGCGTGCGGAAAGCGCCGCCGCAAATCCTCCTCCACCAGCTTCGCCCACTTCTGCTCCGTAATGCTCTGACCGTAGAACAGGATGCGAACAGTGTTCCGTTTCTCCGCAGTGCTGGTGGCGAGTAATCGCATCGTGTGCTGGATATTCCGTCCCCAAGCGCTGGTGTCGGGAAGGACAACCGCCGGATATGCGGTCAGGGCCGCGGCGGAGGCGCCATGGCAAAGGACCGCCAGCATCAAGGCGCCAAGCCGTCCGGCAATGAAATCGAGGCGTGTGTTCATGGTTCACATCCGAATTCGACTTCGTTCGCCCAGTGCGTGGACCAATCGTTGTGGAAGGTCAGCGGGTTTTGCTTGGACACGCTCCGACCGGCGGCCAGCTCGAAGGCCGTGCCGCCATTGTTCACGCGGAAGCTGAACTTGACGGGGTGGCCAGCAGCCATCCGCGCCTTCACTTCGGGCAACTCGCTCCACGGTATGGCGCATTCCACGAGGTTGTCTTTCACCACAAGCTTCGCCTCGCCCTTGACCGGCCCGCCGTCCACCGGGGCTTTGGGCTGCCGCGGGAAGAAGTGTTTCCGCATCATGCCGGGCCGTTGGAGACAGAAGATTTCCGTGCCGCCGCCAGCAGCTTCGCCCACCTTGTTCAAGGCAAACTCGTAGTCGGTGTCGAAATAGGCGCAGAAGCGGGGCATGGTTCCCGGCGGATGCTGAAGGTAGGGCTTCTTTTCCGGCGGAATGGCGTTGAAGGCGATTTGCACGTTGTGCTTGCCGTTGCCTGAGGGAATGTCGAAATCCTGCCGATAGGAGAAACGCCGGACGCCGGCAGGCCAGGTCAGTTCCTTGCCCTTGCTCGTCACCTTCTCGGGGTAGAAATACTCGTCATCCTTCCGGGTCTCGTAACGAATGAGGCCGTCCATGCGTGGCACCTTGGCGGCGAAGTAAAAGCAGTTCTCGTCGTGGGCGAGCCAAGCCGTGACCACGCCTCCGCCGCTCTGGCGGTCCCAGTTCACGAAGGGGAGATAGGCTTTCTCAGTCTGGCTCACGCCCACGGTCTGGGCGCTGGTTTGCGGGATGACGTCAAGCCAATCGTCCAGGCTGCCGTCCACAGCGATGTGGCGTTTGGCGATGACGTTGACATGCAGCAACTCGGCATGCCTCTTCGAGCCGTCGGTGCCGGCGTCGAACTCCGCGATCAGCTTGTAGTTGTTGTCCGGAGCGGCCGACCCGCCCACAAGGGTGACCCAGACTTCCTTGCTTTCGTGACCAGCCAACGCCAGCGATTGCTCGGCTGGGTTCAGGGTGAGTCCTTCGATGGAGGCGCGCAGCGTTCCCTTCACCGGCCGGTTGAGCACATTGGTGACTTTCAGCTTCAGCCTGGGCTTTGACGCGACGGGCGCGGTCGGATCGCTGACGACGATTTCCACCGGCTCCAGTCCCCGGAGGTTGGCGGTGGTAAGGGCGGAGAGCAGTTTCTGAAACGAGCCAGGACTTCCATCAGTGCGCAGGAAATAGCCCACCTCGTTCAGCGGCACGGCGATCTTTTCCAACTTGGAAGCCACCGGGTTGCCGTAGAAATCGTGGAGAACGAATCGACCGCCTCCATCGCTCAACTCCATCTGCGCATTGGTAGCCAGGGCGACCGAGCGGAACAGCGTCAGGTTCTTGTCGTAGCTAGCACTGAGGTCGCCGACGATGACCACCGTGCCGTCGTCGGCATTTACCGGCCCGGTGCGTTCTCCGTTTACCCGGCAGGGCAGGCCGTCGAAGACAAACACCCAGGGCAGTCCGTTCTTGAAAAGAACCTCCTTGAACGCGCGCTGGCCGATGAGCTTCTGGCAGGCGGCCACGGCGGCCCCCGGCGCCCACACCTGGGCCACGGCGTGTTCTTTTCCGCCGAGGCGCGGCTTTTGGGAAGTGAACACATTGCCGGCGTAGATGCCCGCCGTGCGGTCCTGTCCCATGGCGCGCATCGAGGCGATGACCGCCGCCACGCGGTCGTCCGAATTGGCCACCCAGCTCTCCGTGTCCCACACCCGCACCCGGCCGAATTCGCCCTGCCGGTTCATCCACTTGGGTTCCAGAGCGGGGTCCGCCGCGAGAGGCTGGTAATGAATGCTCACAAAATCCAGCCACGGCAGGAACTTGTCCGTGCCGTCGCAGAACAACTTGTCGCGCGTGTTCGCCGACGAGCAGGCCCCGCCAATGAGCACCCGGACTCCCGCTTCTTGGCGCGCTTCCAGGACGGCCTCGGCCATCACTTTGTAGAGTTCCCGATACCGTGGGATGTCCGCGCCCCAGCCGGAAATAGACACGCCCTCCCACGGTTCGTTCCACAACTCCACCGCATTAATGGGGCCTTTGGGCCAACCGTGCTCCATCAGGACCTTTTTGAGATACCGCTTGAACTCGGGATCAAAGGAAGGCAACCAGGCCAAGTCCTCCTTCACGTTCTCCTTCATCGAGCCGTCTTCATCCAGCCACGGCCGCCCCCGTCCCAGCGGCATCTGCTCGCGCGGCGTGCCCCCGCAACCCACTGTGAGCAGAAGGGTGAGATCATTGGCCATCGCCCAATCCACGTGCGCGTCCTGAATCGTGTTGTAACCGCCTTCGGTCCGCGCGCCCTTTACGCCCAACCGCTTGAAGACATTGAAGACGATCGGCGACATTTCGTGGGGCCAGCCCAAGTCCATCGCGTAAGTCGGCATCCAAACACGTCCGGGCTCAGGGGCGGGGACTCGAACACACGTGGCAGCGAAGGCGCGACCACGCTCGCCAAGTTCGAGGACAAGTGCATAGCCTCCGAAGGTATCACCGATTTTAGGGATCACCGTCACAAAACCACCCCCGGCCGGCACATCCACAGCCATGGTCGTGGAACTGGTGTCCGCAATTCTGAACACGACCGGTTTCCACCAATCGCCAGGTTTGCCGCGGGTACCGTATTGGATCACGTCCACCTTGAGCGGACCCTTGAAAGGCTGACCGGGTTTGAGGAAGAAGGTGAAAGCGGCTGTCTCACCCGGCCAGAGCGCATTCGCGCCCAGACTGCAGGCGGTTTGCTGAACGGACCAGTCTTTGGCGGTAAGGCCGAACGCCTCCGCGAACCCTTCCATGTCCGAGCCCGTGACCATTTGAGCGCGTGTGGACAGAGCAAACAAGACCGCACCGAGCGCGAATACCTGGAGCTTTCGTGCGGAGAAGCCAAGGCGACGAACAGAGATGGGATTCATAAGCGTACAAGAACAACGCGCGTTTCACGGGTATTCAACCATCCCCAACGTGAGCCAGCCCCGCAGATGCTGATCCTGTGCCTGGTTGGCGAAGCGCAGGGGCGGACCGTTGGGCAATGGGTTGGGAACGCGAAGCAGAAGTGGATGCGTGCCCGCCGGCAGCATTTGCGCGCCGATCTGGAAATGCCACCGCGTGGCGGGTTCTCCCGGCAGGATCTCCGTCACTTTCCATCCCGGCTTCCACGTCTTGATGAGTTTGCCCTCGGAATCAAGCGCGCCAAGTTCCACCGGCCAGTCATAGTAAAACGGCGCCACCCCGGCATTGGTGACCTGGATCGAGACGTTGAGTTGCCCATCGCTCACACTCAACCCCACGCACGCCACCTGCAGCTCATAACCGAGGCGTTGTGCGGCGCGGATGGCCCGCTCGCGCGCCGCGCCTTGAATCTTCCCGCCAAAGACGCCTTCGTTGCAGAGCCAAGAGGCATGCGTCACCGTCACGCAGCGATCGAACTCCTGTCCCTTGGGCGCGCACGATGGCTCGTCGAACAGGCATTTCCACACCTCCGGCCGCACTTCGCCACCGATGGGTTGCGAGCGCCATTTGTCGAGCGCCGCGGCGGAACGCAACCGCGTTTCGAAAAACCAGTCGTCAGACTTCTTGCCGGTGTGAACCGTGGCCCAAGCGAACGAATCATCGTGGTAACCGATGGCGCGTTGCCCATTGTCGGTATAGAGATGGTCGTTCGTGCCGGCGGGATAGCGCGCCACCAGTTTAGTCTGCTTGAATGCGGCCTCGAAAGCGTCCATCACTTCGCGCTGCACCGGCTTCGACGCGAACCATTGCTGGTTCGGGTAATTGTGCCATTCGCCCCAAGTGCCGAGCAATCCGAGCCCCACAAACCCGAGGCGCGGGTCACCATCGTAGCGGCGACCCAAGGCGTGGATGAAGTTCGTCAACGCGCTGCGCAGCCTTGGATCTTCGTAGTCAGGTGTGTGATCCACCGCCGGCGGGAATGGCTGCGTGTTGGTGTTCGTCCACCGTCGCATCGTGAGGCCGGCGTCAATGAGGTACTGCGGCACGCCGGTCGTCTTGCCCGGCCATTCGAGATAGAACCGGGCGACGAACTGGTGCCCGCGCGACGCGGCGGCATTGAGTTTCGCGTCGAAAGCTGCCCAGTTGAAATCTGTCGGGCCGGTCATGACGTCGGACAGCTTCGTGTAATCCCATTCCATCGAGTGCGGGAAGGTCGAATCGGCGCGCAGATAGGGAACAAAGCCTTTGAGCGGATTATCCGGCGGCGCCGGGGCGTAGGCCAGTGGCACACTTGCGCTCCAGGCAAGTCCCCCACCAAACCAGCCGACCACCACCAACCCGAATCCGAGTCGCCTCATACCGACTTCAAGCCGAGTGCCTGCGCGACGACCGTAGACGATGTCGGTCATGCTCACGACTTTCGTCACCGGGCTGAGCAGGCCGGTGAGGGTGCTGACGACGAGGGGCGCGAGTCGTGGATTCATGATTTGGCGGACGCGTTGCGCTTCTTGGTTTTGGCGGGAGGCGGGTCTTCAGCCTTGGGCGGGCCGAGCTTTGCGAGCCGTCGTTTCATTTCTTGCATCAGCGCGGCGTGTTGTGAATCACCTGAGACATCGCGGGTTTCTTGTGGATCGTTCAACTCGTCGTAAAGCTCTACGGTGCCGTCGCTCCACTGAACAAAGCGCCAGCGGTCTGTCCGCACGGCTTGGCCATAGCGGCTGCCGCCGCGCGTGACCAGCGTGAACGCCGCCTCCCGGCCTTTCGCCGCCGGGTTCTCCAGCAGCGGGCGCAGGCTTTCGCCGGCCAGTGGGTGAAGCGCTTTCACGCCGCAGTAGTCGGCTACCGTCGGATAGAAATCCACCAGTTCGACAAGCCCCTGGCAGACTTCGCCGCGTGTCGCCCCGGGCGCGACGACGACGAGCGGCACGCGGCAACTGCGCTCGAACAGCGTTGCCTTGTTCCACCAGTTCCGCTCGTTGTGGTGATAGCCGTTGTCGCCGGCGAAGATGACGAGCGTTTTGTCCCACAACTTCAGCCGGTCGAGCGCCCCCATGAGCCGACCGACCTGGGCGTCCATGAAGGAAACGCCGGCGTAGTAGGCGCGGAGGAACTCCATACGTTCGGTGTCCGTGAAGGCGTCAAAGGCTTGTTGGAAGCCGCCGCCCGGCATGGTCAGCGGCCGGCCAGGCGAGAGGTTCGTTGGGTCGTGATAGAGCTTCAGCGAACCCGGCGGGTAGAGGTCGAAGTACTTCTTCGGCACGAGAAACGGGTCGTGGGGCCGATGAAAGCCCGCGCCGACGAACCACGGTTTGCCTTGCGCGGTGAATTTCTCAATCGTCGCGATCGAGTGCTGCGCGGTCTGGCCGTCCGGCTGATCGTCGTCGCTGCCGGCGGTCGCGCCCCAATGAGACCATTTCAGTGCGCCGCCGGTGAGGTTGCGCCCTTCGAGCACCTTGCCCTCGGGTGTCGGGTGAAACAGCATTGCTTCGTCCCACGACTTGCCCAAGTCGAACCAGCCCTCACGCGATTCACCCATCGCCTCTCCGATGTGATAGATCTTCCCGTACGACGCAGCATACCAACCTTGCTGGCGGAGCAGTTGCGGCATCGTGACGATGTCCGGCAGCTTGGTGCGGAAGAACGTGGTGTTGCCGGTAACACCGGTCTGCTCGCAACGCAGCCCAGTGAGGAAGGAGGTGCGGCTGGGATTGCAGACTGGGTATTGCGCGTAGGCCCGCTCGAATCGCACGCCCCGCTGGGCCAGCCGGTCCAGGTTCGGCGTCTTCACCTGCGCGGTGCCGTAGCAGCCCACCGTATCGCGCAAATCATCGGAGAGGATTAGTAGGACGTTGAGGGGCTCCGCGGCAAAACTCGAAGCCACGGCAAAGGCCAACAGCAGAACGAAAGCGAGGCGTCTCATCATTACTCCAAAGCCTACTTGTCGGCGCCCGGTCGCGTAAAGCCGCGGTCGGGAGGTTGGACGAGAGCATTCTTCAGTGTGGTTGCGATCAGGTCCGGCGATTGGGTCAGATCTGACTTTAGGCCATGTGGGACTTCGTTCTGGTCGTCAGTGATTAGACGAAGGACCGATCGAGGGCGTGCGTCAGATGACGGCCGCTGGTCTTGCCGAGAAGTTCCTCCAACCGCTCTCGCTGATCGTCGAGGATCCGTTCGACATCCCGCCGCACGAAAAGCCAGTTCATCAACGCCCCGCCGCGCGGGCGATAGCGGACGTGGTCGGCGCAAAGGGTGCCGCCGTCGCGCTCTTCGAAGGTGTGCGTGTGAGGCCAGAGCGCGTGAGGCCCGCGCAACTCAATGTCGACGAAGCGATGCGGCTGCTGCCACTCCGCAATCTTCGTGCGCCAGCGGATGGGAAAACCATGCGCGTGATCGCGGCAGTCAATGAGCGTCCCGGCTTACATTTGGATCGGTGGCGGCGTCAGCACCTCGAACTTCAGCTAGGGCCGCATGATGGCATCCAGGTTTCTCGCCTCGGCGAAAAAGGGAAAGACTTCGCTGCGTGGGCGCGGAAGCCAGAGTTCGGTTTCCAGCGTGAACTCGTTCATGGGCGTGGCGGCTTAAAACCGGGTCTTGATGCCACACGCGCGTGCGGCGCACCAGCCCCGCAGGGCTTCGAACAAGCCAAACACGCCTGCCGCCGCCAGCAGCAGCGTGAGCCAGAGCGATACGGTCCAACTGAAGGCCGCGCCCACAAGCAGCACCACACCCATCAGGCCGCGCACCAGCCGGCCTTTGCCATCAATGTTACGGGCGAAGAATCGTTTCATGGTTTGACCTTTCTCGAAGCCGCTCGCAATTGATCCAACGCTGCGCCCACCTGGGCCAGATCCTCGATCTGAACCGCGCCGAGGGATTCCAGGGTCGCGCAGTAAGCCGGCAGGGCGCGGCCGCCCACCAGCAACTCGACTTCCGCCGGCAACAAGTCGCGCAACGTGCGCAGCTCAGCCTCCAATGCGGGATCATCTTCCGGATACACCAGGCTCAACGCTACAGCGCGAGCCTGTTTCTGCTGCGCCGCACCGGCGATTTCCGCCGCCGGAAGACTTGCCCCTAGGTAAGTGACCTGCCACCCCAGGTTGGCCGCCAAGCCCGCCACCAGCAACGCGCCCAGCTCGTGCAGTTGCCCCACCGGCGTGGCCACGATCAACCCCGGCGAGGTTTGGCTGCCGCCGAAGGGCCTGGCCATGTTGGTCAGGAAAGCCCGCATCAGGCCGGTGGCGAAGTGTTCGTGCGCGGCCGTGATGGCGCCCTCGCGCCATAGGACGCCGAGTTTTTGCGACAGCGGAGCGAGGAGGCGCTGAAGCACGCCCTGCGCGCCGAAGGTGGTATGTGCCTGCTTCAACCGTTCCTCGAATGCCCGCGTGTCGAGCGCCCGGATCGCAGTCAGGCATTCCTCCAGCAGGAGATCACCGGCCGGGGACGCCGCCGCCGCTTGAACGCCGTGGCCGTTGACACCCGTCGCAGCGCGAGTCAATGCCCGCAAATCCTCATCCGGCAAACGCGCCACCCGCCCGATGCTATGGCCCGCATGTGTTGCGTCTCGCAGCAGGCTCAACCGCTCAAGGTCGGCCTGCGAAAACAAGCGTCGCTTGGTAGGTGTCCGGCTGGGCTCGACCGCCCGGTAGCGTTGCTCCCAAATCCGAATCACGTAGGGACTCAGACCGGTCAGCCGCGCCGCCACTTGAATGGGAAAATCAGCGTCTTTCATGAAGCTACACAAAGTGAGAACAGAATTGCCACAGATGCAAGCTCAGAATCGAATAATAAGCAAGAACACGGCGATATCCGCCATGTCAGCGCAGTGGAAAAAGAATTCCACAAAGACTTTTTGACATTACACAAGACTTACACAATCTTGTCACGCGTTCAGCAACCGATGGTCGGTTGTTGAAGCGCAAAACAAACACAACAACTGGAAATCGAGAACTGAATATGAAAACAAATCGCATCATCGCCCTGGCAACCCTCGTCGTTGCCGTCACCCTCACTCCGAGCCTCTTCGCTGGTAGCTGCAGCGCCAGCAAGGACACCGCAAGCCAGTCCTGCTCCAGCAAGGACATCGTCGCTTTGGCCTCCGGAGCCGACAACTTCAAGACCCTGGTAGCGGCGGTGAAGGCCGCCGGGTTGGTGGAAACCCTGCAGGGCGAAGGCCCGTTCACGGTGTTCGCCCCCAACGATGCCGCGTTTGCCAAGCTGCCCGCGGGCACGGTGGAAGGCCTGCTCAAGCCGGAGAACAAAGACAAGTTGGCCGCCATCCTCAAGTATCACGTCGTGCCCGGCAAAGTCTTGGCCGCCGATGTGAAAACGTCGGAAGCCAAGACGGCTCAAGGTCAGAGCGTCAACCTGGTGGTTTCGACCGGGGGCGTGACGGTGGACAACGCCAACGTCATCAAGACGGACTTGCTGGCCAACAATAGCGTCATTCATGTCATTGACACCGTCATCCTCCCCAAGTCCTGAATCAGCGGCGGCCGTGAGGCGGAAGGTCACATCCCTCCCGCCTCACGCTGTCTTTGTTCAGGTTAATGAGCTATCCTTGCTCATATGCATCCCTTCCGCTTCGCCACCGCGGCATTTGTTGCGACCTCCCTTTCAGCCCTGGTTCTGAACACTGCGAGCGCGACGTCAGACTGGCCGCAATGGCGCGGGCCAAGCCGGGACGGGCAGGTTGGGGGCGACGCGTGGCCTGAAAAGCTCGACACGAACCATCTTCGAGAAACGTGGCGAGTGAAACTCGCGCCCAGTTACTCAGGGCCCATTGTCAGCGGGGATCGTGTCGTTACCACCGAAACGAGGGACAAGGAATCTGAGGTGGTCACCGCCTTCGACCGCCGGACCGGCAAGGAGCTTTGGCGGGCGGAGTGGGAAGGGGCGCTGAGCGTGCCGTTCTTCGCGAAGTCCAACGGCGACTGGATTCGCTCGACACCCGCGCTGGATGGCGACCTTCTTTATGTAGCCGGCATGAGGGATGTGCTGGTGTGCTTGGACGCACAATGTGGCAAGGAACGCTGGAGGTTCGATTTCGTGAAGAAGCTTGAAGCGCCCTTGCCAGACTTTGGCTTCGTCTGTTCGCCGCTCGTGGACGGCGAGTTCGTTTACGTGCAGGCTGGTGCTAGCTTCGTGAAGCTCAACAAGCGCTCCGGTGAACTGGTTTGGCGCACACTCACGGACAAAGGCGGCATGTGGGGTAGCGTGTTCTCGTCGCCGGTGTTTGCCGAACTGACCGGCCGGCGGCAGCTTGTCGTGCAGACGCGCGAGAAGCTCGCAGGCGTGGACCCGGCGGATGGCAAGGTGCTTTGGGAACAGCCGGTTGAAGCTTTTCGTGGCATGAACATACTGACGCCAGTCGCCTACAAAGACACGCTCTTCACCAGCACTTACGGGGGCAAAACCATCGGCTTCAAGGTCACGCGGGCTGACGGCAAGTTCACGGTTGCGGAAGCGTGGAGGCACAAGGCGCAAGGCTATATGAGCACCCCCGTCGTCATCAACGGCGTGGCTTACGAACATCTCAAGAGCCAGCGCATGATGGCCATCGAGGTGGAAACCGGGCGCGAACTCTGGACCGCCACAGAGGGCTTTGGGAAGTATGTCAGCCTCGTTGCGCAAGGCGACCGGATTCTCGCCCTGGACCAGCGCGGACTGCTTTACTTGCTGCGGGCCAATCCGAAGCAGTTCGAGCTGCTCGACAAACGTCGCCTCAGCGATTCGGAATCGTGGGCGCATCTCGCCGCTGCCGGCAGCGACCTCTTCGTGCGGGAATTGAACGTCCTGGTTGCCTACCGGTGGACCTCAACTGAAACCGCGACGGCCAGCATCCAAACCGCCGTATCTTCTCATGCATCACCCCCGTGAGCCCGTTCGCATTCCACCCGACCGACATGATTGGATTCTCTTGATGCCGACGCCGAGCAAATCCGAGCCTTGCCGATACAAGCCAACGAACAAACCCAGATCAACAGTGCGCTGGACGCGGGGCGCGGCTTGAGTCGTACTGACTTTTAAATACACAACCCCAATGCAACTCAAATTCGACTGGTTGATCGTCCTCGAAAACTTGCGCCGCGGCATCATGGTCACGGATGTCAGTCTCGATCCCCCCACGGGCCCGCGCATCATCTACGTCAATCGAGCCTGGCTCAAGATGACGGGCTATGGTCGCGAGGAGTTGGAGGGCAAGACGCCGCGCATCCTCCAAGGCAAGCACACCGACCGGGCGGTTGTCGGCTCGCTGAAACAGAAACTGCTGAACCGAGAGCTGTTCCACGGCCAGACCTGGAATTACCGCAAAAACGGTGAGCCCTTCCTGATGAACTGGTTTTGCTACGCCATTTACGGCGAACGTGGCCGGCCGATTTACTACGTCGCCGAGCAGGAAGACGTGACCGAGTTGGAGGCGCTGCGCATGAAGCAACGCCTGATGAACAACCCCCAAGACGGCCCGGCAGCCGACTTCTTCACGATTCTCAAGGACTGGAAGGGCGCAAAGAAAGCCGCCTGACCGTCAGCGCCCGATGGCAACAACGCGAACAGTTCTCGTCACCGGTGCGACGGGCTACATCGGCGGGAGGCTTGTCGCTCGCCTGCTGGAAGCGGGTCATCGAGTGCGCTGTATGGCCCGCGACCCGGCCCGGTTGCAGGGCCGAAGGTGGCGTTCGCAAGTCGAGGTGACTGGCGGCGATTGTCTCCAAGCGGAGACGCTGCCCGCCGCGATGTCGGGTGCTGAAGTCGCGTTCTACCTCGTGCATAGCATGGCGGGCGGGCACGACTTCGAGCAACGTGACCTTGTGGCTGCCCGCAATTTCAGCCAGGCCGCCGAGCAAGCCGGAGTTCAGCGCATCATCTACGTGGGCGGCTTGGGCGATTCTAAGTCCGATTTGTCCACGCATCTGCGTTCCCGCCAGGAAACCGGCGCCGCCTTGCGCGAAGCCGGGGTGCCCGTGACCGAGTTTCGGGCGGCGGTCATCGTCGGCTCGGGCAGCCTCTCGTTCGAGATCATTCGCTACCTGACCGAACGGCTGCCCGTGATGATCTGCCCGCGCTGGCTCTACACCCGCGCCCAACCCATCGCCATCCGCAACGTGCTCGATTACCTCGTCGCCGCGCTGGACACACCGGAGAGCGCGGGGCGCATCCTCGAAATCGGCGGCGCGGACGTGCTGACCTATGGCGACATGCTACGCGGTTACGCCCATGCACGTGGACTGAGGCGCTGGCTGTTGCCCGTGCCGGTGCTCACGCCGCGCCTCTCTTCTTACTGGGTGCATCTCGTGACCCCGGTGCCGGCGGCGATTGCCCAGCCGCTGATTCGAGGGTTGCGCAACGACGTGGTGGTCTGCGACGACTCGGCGCAACGCCTGTTTCCGCACATCAAGCCGATGACCTATGACACCGCCGTCCGCCTCGCGCTGGCCAACCTGGATCGTGGCCAGGTTGAAACGGCCTGGAGCGACGCCGTTGCCAGCAGCCAAGGTGACGTGACGCCCGTGCAACTGACCTCGCAGGAAGGGATGATCCTCGAGCGCCGCCAGCGCACGGTGGCCTCATCCGCGGACGCTGTGTTTCGCTGCTTCACCCAACTGGGCGGTGAAGTGGGCTGGCTTTACATGGACTGGACATGGAAAATCCGCGGCGCGCTGGACCGGTTGGTTGGTGGTGTGGGTTTGCGTCGAGGCCGACGCGACCCTCGCGATGTCCGGGTGGGCGACGCCGTGGATTTCTGGCGGGTCGAAGCGGTCGAGCCCGGCCGCACCCTACGCCTGCGCGCCGAGATGAAAGTCCCCGGTCGCGCGTGGCTGGAGTTCCACGTCGAACCGCGGGGTGAGAACAGTGCAGTGCTGTCACAGACCGCCTTCTTCGCGCCGCGCGGATTGTCGGGCCTTGTCTATTGGTATGCACTCTACCCGATTCACGCCCTGATCTTCAGCGGGCTTGCAAGGAAGTTGGCACTCCTCGCAGAAGCGGGCGCGACAAGACGGTGAGTCTGTCGGTTGGAGGTCGGCGCCGGTGGCAGCATCGTGCTCGCTTCGTTGGTTCTCGGCAGCCTTGGGCCGTTTGGATTCTCCGAGCTCAGCATGGTCGTGATCTTCCACCCGTTCATGTCGTTCGTCTTTCCCCTGACGCTTGCCTGTATTTGGTTTGCCTCGCTGAACCATTGGTTTCCCGATCTCGGCTGGTTCACCAGCCAAAGCAGATGGGCGCGGGTCGTTCGGGCCTGGCTCATGGTCAATTTCGTAGTCATCGTGACGATGAATTCCGGCGGTCCGCTCAACCTGGTGCTGAATCTGGCTTTTGCCGGCGCGGCCTTCGCCATTCTATGGCGTCTCGCGTCCGCCAGCTTTGCGATGCGTGACGCCACACCGGTCGTGGTGTTTGGGAAGAGAGGATTCACCGGGTTGTGTGCCTATCTCCTGCTGCTTTATGGCGCGGCCTATTTCAAGTTGCGTCCCGAGGGTTTTCCGTCACTGCCAGTGCAATTGCTGACAGTGGCCATTTATCTCCTCGCCATCGGTGGGCTGTGGTTTTACCCACGGCGGCAGCCTGGCGCCCCGATGGCTCGCACACGCCAGCAGCCTGAACTCCGGTCCATCCGCAATGTGGTTGGGGTGATTCTGGGGCTTGGTTTCCTGCTGTCCTTCCTGCGCTGCAGTCCGGCGCTGTTCATTCCCGTCATTGCCTGCTTCGTGGTTTGGACACCGCTTGGCCTGCTGCTGTTCGCGGTAGCCCTGGCCCGTGGTTGGATGGCGCGCCGGGGCGAGGTTTCAGCCACAAGCTGAACAGAGGCATGGCAGGCGACGGATTCGAGGTTCCAACACGGTTGAGTTTTCCTGGACCAACGTGTCTGCCCGTGACAGCGCCCAGTCCACAATCTATGCTCACGCGACAACTGAGCACAACGCATGGTCACACTCTGGACTCAACGCCAGGATCATTGGCAACGTTCCCCCGGAGCGGGGATCAGGAGATTCAAGACCGTCATTGCAGCCCTGGTGGTTCCGATGCTGGTCGGCAGTTCTCTCCTGGTGGAGGCGGCGGATAATCGGGAAACGCAGAACGTCTCGGGGTGGGCCGTTCACGTTCACGGGGACCTTCTCAAACAGAACTCCGAGCAGACCCAAAAGGCGCTTGAGTTACTGAAGCGACAGCTCGATGAGATCGCGCGCGTCGTTTCCCCGGCAGCGGTGGCGGAATTGAAACAAGTGCCGCTCTATTTTTCGCCCGAGTATCCTGGCACGAAACCACGCGCAGAGTTTCATCCGGATGCAGGTTGGCTGCGGGCAAACGGGCGCGACCCGGGGATGGCGAAGGCGGTTGAGTTCAGCAACATCCCGCAGTTCGAGGCCGAGCTGAATCGAATGCCAGACTTCGCGTTGCACGAGCTGGCGCACGCTTTTCACAACCGGGCGTTGCCGCAGGGATTTGCCAACCAGGATATTAAGGCCGCGTACGAGCGTGCCAGGAGGAGCGGCAAGTACGACCGCGTCGAACGCTGGTTTGGCAATGGCCGAGCCAACACCTTCGAGCGTGCGTACGCCATGACCGATGCCATGGAGTACTTCGCCGAAACGACTGAGGCGTTCTTCAGCCGGAACGACTTCTTCCCCTTCAGCCGCGAGGAATTGCTCGCACACGACCCGGAGATGTTCGCATTGTTGACCAAGTTGTGGGGAACAGAGACGGCAGCGGCACGCGATGCCGGAGGGCAGAAGGATTTGCGCCTTCGACCTGATGCATGTGAAGCATCCGCTCTGGCTGGCTGAGCTATGCCCTCGGAAATGGTTGGTGCGAAGCGTGCTGCCCGCTTTACCTCTCGCATGTCAAGCGAGCGCACTGCTGATGAGCGACGCCCCCGAAAATGGAGCGGGTGAACGGAGTCGCACCGTCGTCTCGGCCTTGGCACGGCCGCATTCTGCTGTTGAACCACACCCCCTCCACCGTTGGATAATCCACGCCAAGTCCCACGGGAGGATTCTCATGTGCAGGTCACTGACGGGACACTCCATCAGCGCCTGCTGTCCACGGACGGGCATGAACTCCTTGCGACTTGCATACAACCTGTCGCGACCCTAATGGCACGCGCTGAGACGTCAAAGCTATCCACGCTTGTGCTCGTCAGTGACTTTGAGGATCAGGTCGCGCTGCTTGTCGGAGCAGGCCCAGCGATCTTGGCCGTTGCCGTTGCTCCGGGGCGTCACGTTGCCGTTGCCGGTGCCGCCGCCATTGCCGTTCTTCGGCGCAGGCTCGGGCAGGAACCCGGTCTTCTGGATTTCGCGATCCACGCTGTCTTGGAGCGTGGTGTGGAGTCTCGCACTTTCCGCAGCGACCTGGGTGAGGTCGTTGAGTTCAATGCGAACGGTGAGGCTGTATTGATGACTGCTGTATCCGGGCAGGCCGAGCTTCTTGCTGTAGTTGGCTTCGAGAACGATGGCCATGATGATTCCTTTCGGTTGTGGTTTTGTGGTTTGGAGTTTGGGGACGAAAAGCAAAACGCCCGGCGGATGAGGCCGGGCTTGTTGAAAGGGAGGCTGCGATCCGGTGCTGGCTCAAGGCCGCAACCGGGCGCTGAACGGACGAAAGCGAGTTCGCTTTACCGAGTATTGATAGCCCGGAAAAGGGGGCTGTTGCGGGGCGTCAGAAACCTCGAATTGAGGGACTCAAACTTCGGGAAACTTTGGGAAACTTCGGGGTCTCCATTCTTACTTTCATTCTTACTTTGGCCATTTTGGAGAAGGCGTGCATTCGTAAGATGTTGGAGATAAATGGTTAGTGTGAATTGGAGCGGGTGAAGGGAATCGAACCCTAAGTTCTCATTTTTCAAAACGTTGAAGCGCTGATGCTTAAGCACTTACAAAAGCAGCCTTTCGCACGCTTCCGCACCTTTTTGCCCGTTTTCACCCATTGTGCTGTTACCAATAGTTACCAATTTTCGCCCCGCAACGTCGGCTTAAGAGGCGGTGGTCAACGAAACCAGATGTTCCGTGAACCAGTCGATCCGATACCCAAGGTGCATTCCTGATCGGGCACTGCGATGCCATACCCCGCGACTGCTCCACGCGGTCATGGCCGCCTTGCGGGCGGACACGTCCCGACTGAGCAGATGGCGGTAGAGGTGGCGCGGGCGTTTCTTCTGGCGGATGACGATGGCGCGCAGCCGTCGCCGCACATGCGCGTCCATCTTCTTCCAGTTTCGCACCGCTTCCTCGCTGCATTGCCGGTAGTAGGCCACCCAACCCTTGATGTAGCGGTTGAGTTCCTTGATACAGGTCAGCAGCGATTGCCCCCAGTTGCGCGGAGTCATCTCCTTCAACCGGGTTTCCACTCGCTCCACCGTCTTATGCGAGAGATGGACGGTCCACTGCTCCTCCTTGTTCCGGCAGAACCGAAACCCAAGGAAGTGGACTTCCTGCGGTCGCCGGACCGCGCTCTTTTCCGGGTTGATGGACAAGCGCAGCCGCTTTTCGAGAAAGCGTTGCACGCTGGCCATCACCCGTTTGCCGGCACTCCGACTGCCCACAAAGATGTTGGCATCGTCGGCATACCGCACAAACCGCAGCCCCCGCCGGTTCAACTCCCAATCCAGTTCGTCCAGAACAATGTTCGACAGCAACGGCGAGAGCGGCCCGCCTTGCGGCGTCCCCTCTTCCGTGTTCACGCACGTTCCCTCCGGCAGCACCACTTTGGCTTTGAGCATTTGCCCAATGAGTTGCAGGACTCGTTTGTCCTTCACCCGTTGAGCCAGCCGCGCCAGCAACCGCTGGTGATTGACCCGGTCGAAGAACTTCGCCAGATCAATGTCCAGAATGGTTGTGTGGCCGCTCTCCAGATGTTTCCGTGCTTGTGCTATCGCGGTTTGCGCCCCGCGTCCACGGCGGAAGCCGTGGCTGCGGTCGTGAAAGGTCGGCTCGAAAATCGGTTCCAGCACTTGCAGAACCGCTTGTTGCACCCACCGGTCAATCACGTTGGGAATCCCCAATCCCCGCTCGCCACCGCCGGGTTTGGGTATCCAAACCCGCCGGATGTTGCCGGGACGGCAACTCCCTTCCAGCAGTTTGCAGCGCAATCGCGGCAACAGGTCTTTGCTCTGCGCTAAAACCGTTTCCACGCTCACCCCGTCCACGCCGGGCGCTCCCTTGTTCTGAACCACTCTATGCAGCGACACCCAGAGGTTGTACTCCGAGGCCGCTGCTTCCAGCAACGAACTCGCGTCCGTTGCTCCGGTCACGAAACGCTCGAACTCCTTGACCTGGATTTTATGCAGCCGCGACGCAGGCGACGCCCATAAGTCAGGCATCTCCTTGTCGCCGCTCCCTTGGGGGGCTTCGGCGAACACCCAGTTCAGTTGTTCGTGTTTCATGTTCTCCTCTTCATGGTCCCCTTGGCTCCAAGGTGATTAGCCGCTTCATCGCTACTACGAGACCATCCAACTTCTCTGCCAGCTTCACGCCGCGGTCGTTGCCTTCCGTCAGCGTTACCTTGTTACCAAGGTGGCGCATAAAAAATTGACTGATCTGCTGGCAGAAGACAAACCGCTGCCGGTGGATCTGGTCGGCCAACTGGTCTATTACGTGGGGCCTTCGCCGGCCCGTCCCGGCAAGCCGATCGGCTCTGCCGGACCGACCACCAGCGGCCGCATGAATGCCTATGCCCCCAAGCTGCTCGATATTGGCTCAAAAGGCATGATCGGCAAAGGTGAAATGAACGCCCATGTA
>CAZWJC010000119.1:0-20089 GCA_964634255.1 uncultured Verrucomicrobiota bacterium
CCCAGCGCCCACAAAACGAGCAGTACTACCGCAAGCGTCCATAACATATTGTTGCTTTCTAGTTCTTGGTTTACCAGCGGGAGCACGCTACGCCTCCGGCGGCCCGCTCGCTATGGGGTGAAACCCTACCCGATCGAACCGAGGTCAGACCTCACAAGGGGAGGCAAACCGCACCCGGCGACTGGTTACGCACGCGACTACTTCTCCGGATGGATCACCGAGGGCGGTGAGGTCCACTCCATTCACGGAGATTTCGTGCGACGCCCAAAAGGAAGAAGCGGATGGCGGCTGGATGTCGCCAGATGCAGGCGACGTGAAGTAGAGCGCGTCCCAGCGGGGTCTGAGTGAGCTTGGCGGCAGTCACAATTGGCGACATGAACACGGGGTTGTTTGGTTCACAGTCCGAGGCCCCGACAGGTCTTGCGGAAATGATGGCCGTAGATGGAAAAGGTCACAGCCATCGGGAGGAGGGCCGGCCGACGGAAAACGGTCCAAATCAGCAAGCCCCAGTAATGGAAGCGTTCGCGTCCAAACACGCCGAGCCGAACATTCGCATGGAGGAACGCCCGGATGGACTCCCAGTTCATCGCGCGCGAGACCTTTGGCCGCTGGTACTCGCGCAGGAACGTGCGGATCCGTTCGTAATACGGCCCGGGCGAGTAAATGTGTTTCATCAGACTCCGGTAGCCGACGCGCAACGTTTCCCGGTTCATCCGCGGAATGAAGTTGGTGGTCCCATCCACGTTATTGCCGGTGGTGTGTCCGGTCAGGCGGCCCTGGAGGTTCAACCGTTGGTGCAGCTTTGTGCCCGGGATTGCCTGCAGCAAGCCGACCATCGCTGTGACGATGCCGCTCTGTTGGATGAACTCGATCTGCCGCGCAAAGATGGTGGGCGCGTCGTTGTCGAACCCCACGATGAACCCGCCCTGTACCTCCAGGCCCGTTCGCTGGATGCGTTTTACGTCGGCGACCAGGTCGCGCGCCTGGTTCTGGCGCTTGTTGCACTCGGCCAGGCTCGCCTCCTCGGGGGTCTCAATGCCGACGAAAACCTGATTGAACCCGGCCTCCACCATCAACCGCATCAGTTCCTCGTCGTCGGCGAGGTTGATGGACGCCTCGGTAAAGAACGGGGTGCCGGGCTTGCCCTTCTGCCATCGGATCAGCGCTGGCAGCAACTCCTCCTTGAGCACCCGCTTGTTGCCGATAAAATTGTCATCTACGAAGAAAACCGCCCCGCGCCAGCCGAACTGCCGGAGTTGGTCCAGCTCGGCGATGACCTGCGCGGTCGTCTTGGTCCGGGGACGATGCCCGAACATCGCCGTGACATTGCAGAACTCGCAGTCAAACGGGCAGCCGCGCGAATACTGAAGGCTCATCGCAGCATACCGGCGCAAGTCCGCCAACTCCCACAGCGGAGCCGGCGTCTGGCAAATTTCCGGAAATTCACTCGACGCATACACGCGTCGCGCCTGTCCCTGCTCAAAGTCGCGCAAGAATTCCAATAGTGTCACCTCCGCCTCGTTTAGCACGAAATGGTCAACCTCGGGAAACTGCTCGTGTTCCGTGAGAAACAAAGGCCCGCCCGCCACGATCGTTTTGCCTGCCGCTCGGCAACGGCCGATGAGCCGCTGCGCCGAATCGCGCTGGGCGATCATCCCGCTGATGAACACGACATCCGCCCAAGCCAGGTCTTGGTCGCATAGCTTTCGCACGTTCACGTCCACCAGGCGCTTTTCCCATTCCTTCGGCAGCATCGCGGCGACGGTCAAGAGACCCAGCGGCGGCAAGGAAGCCTTCTTCCGGATGAATTTCAACGCGTGCTTGAAACTCCAGAACGTGTCCGGGAATTCCGGGTAGAGCAGTAGGACTTTCATGGGAGGGGGCGACTTCGATGCTGTCAGATCAGTTTCTCGAGGTGGTCACCCTCCGCTGGCGGAGTTCGCGCAGGTGACGATAACCGACCAGCCTCTGGCGTTGTTCATCCCAGAGGCGGAAGGTGAGCGCCTTCAGGCTGGAGAACAGTGTGATTGGTTTGACGGTCTGAAACAGCGGCACCGCCTTGTGGCATTTCTCCAGGTTGTAGTTGGGAATCGCCGGTCGCAGGTGATGAATGTGATGGAATCCGATGCTGCCGGTGAACCACTGCAGGACCTTGGGCAGCTTGTAGAAGGAGCTGCCTTTCAGCGCGGCCGTGACGTAATCCCACTTCTCCCCACGTTCCCAGTACACCCCTTCAAACTGGTGTTGCACGTAGAAGAGCCAGACCCCGGCAGAGCCCGCCATCAGCAGCACCGCCAGTTGAATCAGGACGTAAGCCTTGGGGCCCATGAGCCAGATCAGCCCGGCGGCGATGGCCCCAATGCCCAAATTCGTCCAATACACCGAGTAGCGCTCCCGACGCGGCGCTTTGAGGGACGGTACCCGCTGCATCACCAGAAACAGGAATAGCGGCGCAAGCCCGAAGAGCACAACGGGATTGCGCGCCATCCGGTAGGCGAAGCGCTTCCACCGCGACGCTTCCAAGTACTCCTGGACCGTCAACGTCCACACGTCACCGGTACCACGACGGTCCAGGTCGCCCGCGCTCGAGTGGTGCAGGGCATGTTGCCATCGCCAGTGGTGATAGGGGGTAAAGGTCAGCACCCCGGTAATGAACCCGAGGACTTCATTGGCCTGCTTCGACTTGAAAAACGAGCTGTGGCCGCAGTCGTGGAGAATAATGAACACGCGCACCAGAAACCCCGCCGCCACCATGGCCAGTGGTAACGTGAGCCAATAGGAGATTGCCAGGCTGAAATACATCAGGCCCCACAGGACCGCATACGGAATGAGGGTGTTCGCCACCTGCCAGACGCTGCGCCCGACCGTCGGCGTCTGGTAGGGCGCGATGAGTTCTTTCAAGACCAGCATGTCGGCCGGTTGTTCGCCGTGATTCGCACCAGCATGGGTGTCCATGACTCAGGCGCTCCTTTCTGGCGAATCACCAAACGCCGGCACTCGCCCCCGCCGCTCTTGACCAGCGACGCGGTGCTGGCCGCTCGGCTGCGAGGTTGTGGCGGAGACCGCTTGGCGGTCTGGTTCTGTCAAACCGGCCTCCAACATCCGGGCCGGGAGTTCGGGTTTTCGGGTCAACGTGCGACGGCGGAAGGGACTGCAGAGCAATTTGACGAGATCGGAGGTCCTCATGTGGCGGCCGAAGGAGCGCAGGAGTCTTGCGGTGCGGAGAGGGCGCATGAGAATCCGGCGGAGAAACAGCGTGCCATAGCCTTCTGCCCGCAGCTGGTTCACGCGCGCACTCGGCAGGGTGGTGGGATCAATGTCCGAGCACTTGAACCACTTGTGCCAGTCCCGCTCGTCATTAATGATTCCGCGGTTCACATACTCCTGCCACAGCGGCGTTCCCCGATACGCACACAGGCGGTTGAAGCCAAACGTGTCCAAGTCCAGCCGCGCCGCGAAACGAAAACTCTCCAGGAGGTCGGCCTCGGTTTCATCCGGCGAGCCAACGACGAAGAATCCGTGGACCCGGGCGATGCCCTGCCGCTTGGCTTCGCGGACGGCGCGCTCCACCTGTGCCGGCGTCTGCTTCTTGTTGAGACGGTCGAGCACTTTTTGCGCGCCGGACTCGACGCCGAACGCCAGGAAATTGCAGCCGGCCTGACGCATAGTCGGCAGTTGTTCCATTCCCACCGAGTCCACTCGCCCCTCGCAGCCCCAATGAAACGCTAGTCGGCGTTCGATGATGCCGCGGCAGATCGCCTCAATGCGGTTGCGGTTGATCAGGAAATGGTCGTCGGTGAGGTAGATCGAGCGATAGCCCTGGTCGTGCAGTTGTTGTAGTTCCCCGAGCACATGCTCCGGCGAGCGGCTCCGCCACCGGCCCTCGCCCAGCGATGGGATGTCGCAGTAAATGCACGAGTAGGGGCAGCCGCGCGACGTCTGTACCGTGCAGAACTTGTCCAGCGAGAGCACCGCCGGAAGGTCTAGGGGCAGGGATTCGATGTAGTCAATCGGCAGGCTGGTCCGGTCGGGATATGGGAACCGGTCCAGGTCGCGCAGAAGCGGGCGCGGCGGATTGGCCACGACTTTCCCATCACGGCGCCACACCAGGCCGGCCACGGTGGCCGGGTCGTCGAGGTGATCCACGTAATCGGGCAGCAGCTCCTCGCCTTCACCCACCCCCACGCAGTCAATGTCCGGGCAGTCGTCCAAAATCCGGTCTGCGTTTAGAGTGGCGAATGCTCCGCCCACGATGATGGGGATCTTTGGTGCCTCGGACTTGAGTCGTCGAGCCATGCTCTTGGCCGCCGGGTAAGTAGTGGTCGAGAGGAAGGACAACGCAACGACGTCGGGCCGCTCCTGAACCACAGCCTGTGCAATGTTCTCCGTCTTCATTTGCGGATGGCAAGTGTCGAACATCCGCACTTGGTGTCCCCGTTGGCGCAGGATGGGTGCGAGTGTCTGGATTCCCAGCGGTGGCCACGCCATCACCTTGACGTGCCCGTTGCTCGACCGTGACCGATCCAGCTCTCGCGGGAGCACGTGGGAGAAATTGTCATCGCCGACGTGAACGAGAAATGTATTCATGGCTATGCCTGTCTCCGCCAGCCTGAACGCTCGCATGGCGCCTCGAGCGCCAGCCTCAGGCACTGGGGATTCTGTCTGGTCAAATGATACGGCGGACAAGTGGGCAGAGGCTATGGGGTGTTTACCCCATGTAGTCCAGGTTCGGATCCAACCCTCCAGACAAGCCTGCGGAGGATCAGGGTCAGCGCCGTGATATGGGAGAAGAACAGCCAAGGAGCAACCGGCGAGAAGAGCGAACCACCTGCGGGTGGTGGCAAGGAATGCTAGGGCTAGGTCTTGGTGCGCTGGCTCTTCTTGAGCAGTTCGCCAGTGTGCCGAATGATCTCCTGCACTTGGTAGGCCAAGTCTCCACTCTTAAAGTAATCCCCAGCCAATTCGCTGCGCTTGCCCTCGCGGCTGATGCGGATCAGGTGTTTGGAAACATCCTGCAATTGCTCCCCCGTGGGCCATTGAATGCGGTTGCGTTGTGTCCGGGTCGAAGAGAGCAGGGCTTGGCGACCAGCCAACCCGAGGCTTGGCTGCTGGCGTGCCCCATTCACTGTTGCATTACTGGCCTTGGTTGCCACCGGTATGATCTTCATGTTTTTGCGTTCGTGTCTTCAAGATCCGCAAGGGAGGTTGTGCCTCGATGCACCGCCCCTTCACAAGCGTGGGTAAGTATAGCACATCTAGATACTCGCCTCTTCTGACTGCAGGAGCGCGGAAGACGTCGAGGGCAATAAGTCCGCCCGGTCAGCGGCTGAACGGCAGGCTTTGTTTGACGCGATAAACATCGGTGGGGTCTACCAGCGTGGCTTTACTCAACGACCGTCGGCGTTTGGGGCCTTTGCCCTGCAGGAGATGGCGTCGGCCGGCGCGTCGGCGCAAGACTTTGCCGCTGGCGGTGATCTTGAATCGTTTGGCTACCGATTTCCGGGTCTTGGTACCTTTGGGGCGTCGCATACAGGGTTATTCTTGCAGCTGCTCGAGAGGATTCTCAGGCGCTCGTAGATCGCAGCAAGCTGAGATCAGGAATGTGATCAACGTGAGCGCAGAGAACCCTTGTCCGTCGATGCTCGCGATACATCGCGGCGCGTTCGGACAAGGCTGCCTGCGCTTCGTTCTTTGAGACAGCTTCAGCGGGGCCGCGCCTCACTCACGGTGATGGTGTTGTTCCCGATGGCTTTCCCATTGAGGGCTTGAATCGCCGCTTGTGCCCCTTCGGGCGTGGCCATGGTCACGAAACCGAAACCCCGCGACCGGCCGCTGGGCCGCTCCTTGGGGAGATTGACTTCGGAAACGTTGCCATGAGCCGAGAACACCTCTCTCAAATCGTTCTCGGTGGTGGCATCACTCAGATTACCGACATAGACTTTTGCATTCATAATTATTCACCTGTCAAAAGGCAGACGCGCTTGAATCAACCACGGGCAGCGTCGGCCTACGATTTTCCAAGGTACTTCAATGGATTCCGGATTCGGTCGAGCCGTTCGGCTTCCGCCGCATCCAGGACCTGTTGTTGCCGCCATCGTTTTGGCGCCATGGCCGCCCCGTGGCACAAGGTCCACGCTCGTTTGCCGATGTGGATGGATCGCTGGCGGAGTAGCTTTAGCATTGCAGGTGCAACGGTTCACTCTCAGTCCTCAACAGCGCGCACCCGCTTGCGAATCATCCCGGATTTGGAATTCATGCCTCAGCGTACGCTGGAACGCGGTGCCGGCGCTATGGGGTGTTCACCCCATCCGCGATGCTAGCGAGTCTGGCTAGCGACATGCCGCCACACGGCGGCCTGCCTTCACCGCCGCCTGCGTACGACCACCTCGCCGCTTGGCTATTCCATCGCCGCCAACACCGCATCAAGCGACAGGGTTGCGAAGGTGGCGGCATAGTCCGACATCGCGTTGGGAAAGATGAGTTGCCGTCCGTGCAGGAAGGCTGCGGCAGAAATATACCACGTTACCGGGTCTTCATCTCCACGACATGATCGCGGCGATCGTCCAACAAGGAGATTATCTTCCCCGTCAGGACCTGTCCGTCGAGGGATAGTTGACCGGCGTCGGGTAAACCCTCCGAGAGTTGGGTGATGGTGAGGTGATAGTGCGTTTGCCGATAGCGGTAGTGAATCTTGAAGCTGGACCAAGTCTTTGGCAGACGCGGGGTCAGACGCAGTTGATCTCCCTCCAGGTTCAAGCCCAGCAGCGTTTCAATCAGCAGCCGATACATCCAACCGGCGGACCCCGTGTACCAGGTCCACCCACCCCGGCCCATGTGCGGCGCGACCGCGTAAACGTCCGCGGCGACGACGTACGGCTCCACCTTGTAGGTGGCGATTTGCGTGGGCGTGGCGCCATGGTGGATGGGATTCAGCAGGGTGAACAGTTCCCAGGCCTTCTCGTTTTCCCCGTGTAGGGCAAAGGCCATGGCAGTCCAAATCGCGGCATGGGTGTATTGGCCGCCATTCTCCCGCACGCCCGGAACGTAGCCTTTGATGTAGCCCGGGTTGAGGTGGGAAAGATTGAAGGGCGGATCCAACACTTGAATCAAGCCGGCCTCGGCATGGACCAACCGCTCCAGCACCGCTTGCATGCCTTGACGAGAGCGCGGCGGATCCCCGGCCCGGCTGATAACGGCCCAGGTTTGTGGTACAGAATCAATCTGGCACTCCGGGTTCGTGTGCGAGCCGAGCGGTTCGCCGTTGTCGAACCAAGCGCGCAGGTACCACTGGCCGTCCCAGGCATGTCTCTCGATGTTTTGCCGCAGTTGGCTGGCTTGCGCGAGACAGCGTTCGGCGAAAACGAAGTCGTTGCGCACGCGCGCCACTTCCGCAAATCGCGTCAACACGTCGTAAAGGAAGAAGGCCAGCCAGACACTTTCGCCCCGCCCCTCGTTTCCCACCATGTTCATGCCATCATTCCAGTCGCCGGTGCCGATCAGCGGCAGACCGTGCGCGCCGAAGTTCAGCCCGCGCTCGATGGCGCGCACACAATGCTGGTAGAGCGTCCCCGACTCTTCGGATCGGTTGGGCAAATCGTAGTAAGCGTCTTCCTCCGGCTTGACCGGACGGGCTTCGAGAAAGGGGATCTTCTCATCCAGCACACCGGTGTCCGCGACGCACGCGACGTAACGGCAGGTGGCGTACGGCAGCCACAGGTAGTCGTCGGAGAAATGCGTGCGCACGCCGCGCCCCGCCGGGGGATGCCACCAATGCTGCACGTCTCCCTCGCGGAATTGATGCGCGGCGGCGCGCACCAGATGTTCGCGTGTGAGGGCCGGCTCGGCATGCACCAACGCCATCACGTCCTGCAACTGATCGCGGAAGCCGTAGGCCCCGCCGGATTGATAGAACCCGGTGCGGCCCCACAGCCGGCAGCTCAGGGTCTGATACAACAGCCAACCGTTGGCCAGCATGTTGACGGACGGATCGGGCGTTTCGACCTGCACCGCGCCGAGGGTCCGTTTCCAATACTCCCAGACTCCTTCGAGCGCCGTGCGACTGGCATCGGCCCCGCGAAAGCGCTGAATCAGGGTTTGCACCTCCGCCGCGCTCCGACCGACCCCGAGGCGAAAACCGGTCTCGCGTTCCTCCCCGACCGGCAAATCGAAAGCAACTTGCACCGCGCCGCAGGAATCCAAACCGGCACCGGTTTTTCCGGACAGTCGCGATCGTTTGAGCGCTGCCGGCTGCGCTAGGCTTCCGTTTCTGCCGAGAAACTCTCTGCGATCGCCCGTGAACGTACGCGTCACATCGTTGACATCAATGAACGCGATGCGTTCGGCGAACTCGGTGTTGTAGCGATTGCGGGCCAGCAACGCGCCGCTTTTGGGGTCCATTTCGGTTTGCAGGTGCAACAGGCTCTTGTGCCGCAGATCTCCCAACACCCATTCCCAGTAGCCTGTGACCGATAATCGGCGCGGACGTCTGGAGAGGTTGCGGAGTTTCAAGACCGCGAACTTCACCGGTGCGTCCATCGCCACATACACGGTCAACTCGGAGAAGACGCCGTACTCGGTGTGCTCGAACACGGAATAGCCAAAACCGTGACGGATGACATACGGAGTCGCGCCGCGCGCGGGCAGTGGCGTCGGCGACCAGAATTGCCCGGTTTGCTCATCCCGGATGTAGAAGGCCTCCCCGGTGGCATCCGTGATCGGATCGTTGTTCCAGGGCGTCAGGCGAAACTCGTGGCTGTTCTCAACCCAAGTGTAAGCGCCACCGCTCTCCGAAACGACGGTGCCGAAATAGGGATTGGCCAGGACGTTCACCCAGGGGAGCGGCGTCATTTGGTCGGGCGACAGTGTGATGACATACTCGCGTCCGTCGGGCGTGAAGCCGCCGAGGCCATTGTGGAATAGCAGTTCCCTCGGCGGAAGCGGAGCGAATTCAGGCGAATCGCGGAAGCGAGAGCGGGTGGGCACCAGCGCCGGGATCAATGGCTCAGGATTGGTGGGGCGTTCCAGTTGTTCGGCCAACGTTCCATGTTCATCCACCAGGACCAGGCGCGCCACCGATTGCAGGAGGACGCGGTCTTCACTGGAAACCTGTTCCAGGCGCCGAACAAAGATGCCGCCCGGTTTGTCCATCATTTGCGCTTCGATTCCCGACGCGATCAGACTGATGATCTGGTCGTGCAAGGGCTGGCGATACACCGAAACGTCTTCGTTCAGAATCACCAATTCGACTGGCAGACCTTTCATGCGCCAGTAGGAGTGCGCCTGGATGAGTTGCTGCACGATCTCAATCTTGGCCGCGTCGCTAATCCGCAGCAGGACGATCGGGGCGTCGCCGGAGATACCGAAACTCCAGAGTCCGCTTTGGCCGCGGCGGTTGCTGAGCAACATGCCGGGAGAGGCGCGCCGGGCGGGATCGGCATAGATCAAAGCGCTTGCCAACCGGGCATAAAGCTGGGCCTCAGCTTCCGAAGCGTTGAGGTAGCGCAAAGTGACCTGGCTGTGCGTCCAGGCGAGGTCCAGGGCACGGTCGGCCATCCGGGGGTTGTGATATTTCTCGACCAGGGCCAGCGCCGCTTCCCGGTTCTCCGCGACTCCCAGAACGAAATCAACGCGGGCCGTTTCATGGGGCGCCAGCGTGACGGTGCGCCGCAGCGCGATGATGGGATCCAGCACGGCACCGGTGGTGTTGGAGAGCGGCGAAAGCTCCAACATGGCGGCGGGCCGGGCCAGATTCCGGCCGCGTCCGACAAAGCGGGCGCGGTCCGTTTCATACGAAAGGTCGCCTTGTTGGCCGCCCTGCCCGGTCATCAAATTCAGGAGCCACGGCGGCTTCTCGCCCTCGGAGCGGGGACGGCGGGTGCAAAGCAGGGCAGGATGCGCGAGCATGAATTCCGTTTGCACGAACAGATTGCTGAAGGCCGGATGGGCCGCGTCCGCGGCCGGCAGCGCGAGCACCACCTCCGCGTAACTGGTCAGTTCGATGCTCCGCTTCGCGTGCGAGTGATTGGTGAGCGTCACGCGGCGCAACTCCACGTCGTCCTCCGGTGAGACGCTGATCTCCGTGTGGATTTCGAGCCCGGCATGCCGCTGGCGAAACTCGGCGCGCGCCTGGGTGAAAATGGTTTCGCAGCCCTTCGTGGCCCGCAAAGTTGGCTGAAACGCGGTGGACCAGAATTCCCCGGTCTCCGCATCGCGCAGATACACAAACGTGCCCCAGCAATCGCGCGTGGCATCCTCGCGCCAACGGGTGACCGCCAGGTCGCGCCAGCGGCTGTAGCCGCCGCCTGCGCTGCTGACCACGACATGATACCGGCCGTTGGACAGCAGGTGGACCTCTGGCGACTGGAGACTGGGATTGGTGAAGATGCGCATGCCGCTTTCGCCTTCGCCGGCCAGCTTCCGCGATTCACCCAATTCCAAGTCCTCGGAAAGCACCTTGGCGGCGGTATGGGGCACGCGCTCCTGCAATAATAAGTCGGCGGCCCGGAACAGCGGACAGGACATGAAGCGCCGTTGCATGGGCCGGTCCAGCAGCCGATAAGCCAGCGCCAGCAATCCCATGCCTTGATGATGCGCCATGTACGATCGGAGGGTGACACTGGACTGACCGGGCGGCAGGCGCGACGGCGTGTAATCCACCGCCTCGTAAAAACCGTAGGCGCCTTCCCGTCCCTCGGCAGCGAGACGTTCCAGGTTTTCGCACGCTTCGCGTGGCGCGACCATCAGTGCCATCAGGGCCGCATGCGGAGTAATCACCAGGTCCTCCGCCAGCCCCCGCTTCAAGCCCAGGCCCGGCACGCCGAAGGCGCGGTATTGATAGTTCAGGTGAACGTCGGTCCGGTTGTATTGCGACTCAGAAACGCCCCACGGCACGCCATGCAACCGGCCGTAGGTGATTTGTTGCGCGACTGCCCCGTGGTACGATTCGTCCAGCAAGGTGTTCTCGTACGTGGGCATAACCAGCAACGGCATCAGATATTCAAACAGCGACCCGCCCCAGGAAACCAGGACCGGCTCGCCCTGCGACGCGACCAGCAGCCGGCCCAGCGAGAACCAGTGGTCCTGTGAAATCTGTCCACGGGCAATGGCGATGAAGCTGCCCAACCGCGCCTCGGAAGCCAGCAAGTCATAGAAGCTGGCGTCGAGCCGGCGTTCGGTGACGTTGTATCCGATGGAAAACAAATCCCGCGCCGGATCGAACAGGAAGGTGAAATCCATCGCCGCCAGTTCACTACTTTGTCGGGCCAGGGTTTCCAGCGTAAGCAGGCGCTGGCGGGCGTGGTCGCTAGCTTCGCGCAGGCAGCGCAACCATTCCGCGAGCCGGGTTCGCTCTTCATCTTGGGTTGGAGTGGATTCCCCGGAGCGGTCTTGCAGCGCCTTCTCGATCAAGGGGCAGAGCGACTGGTCCAACTCCGAAATCTCGCGCAAAGTGGGTGACTGATCGAGCCGCGCGAGTTGTTCATTAAGCGTCGTATCCGCCGAGAGGCGGAGGCCCACTTCGATTTCGGATTTGAAACCGCTCACCTCGGTTTCTGCTTTCTGCTTTCTGCTTTCTGCTTTGAAAGCCAGCCACGGCGCGAGGAACAACAAGTCCGCCAGATGCTCCCGACAACCCCGCTCCAGTGCCTGACTCCACCATTTCAATTCTTCCCCGGCTTCGCTGCCGAACGCGGCGGCGATGCGCGCGGCCTGGTCGGTTGCCCTCTGCAGCAAAGCGAACCCTGCACCCAGCGTTGTTGGTGCGTTCGCCAATGCGGCGTCCAGACGGCGCAACTCAGCGTTCCTACCGGCCAGTTCGCGGGCGATGGCTGCTGTGTCGCGCAGTCCCGCGAAGACTGACGGCACGAGGATTTGCCGGTCCGCGAATTCACTCAACCCCGAGCCGAGCGTCAGCAAGTGCCCCGCGAGATTGCCGCTGTCCACGCTGGAAACGTAGAGTGGCTGCAACGGCTGGAGCGTGCGCGTTTCATACCAATTGTAGAAATGCCCGCGATGCCGTTCGAGACGCTGCATCGAGGCGAAGGCATTTTGCGTGCGTTGCATCAGCGGGCCGACCGGTAGATAGCCGAAGTCGCAGGCCGCCAGGTTGGCCAGCAATGCCAGTCCCATGTTCGTGGGCGAAGTACGCGACGCAATGACAGGTCCGGGCTCTTCCTGGAAATTATCCGGCGGCAGCCAGTTCTCCTGGGCGGTGACAAAGGTCTCAAAAAAACGCCAGGTCTTGCGCGCTGCTTTTCGGAGAAAGGCCAGTTGTTCCTCACGCAACTCCGGTACCAGTGGCTCGATGGGCTGGCTGATCCGCCAGGCAATCCACGGCGACAGGAACCAAAGGCCCAGGATCGGCACCGCCAGCGGCAATTGACCGGGTTGCATCACGACCAGGAAAGCCCCGCTGGCCAGTGCGACGCACGGCGCGATCCACATGGTCTTATAGAACGCGACGAGGTCCGCGCTGGCGGCGCGTTCGGAATCGCCGGCGGTTTGCCATTCCAGGAGGCGCTTGTGGGTCAAGAGCAGGCGCAGCAGCGTCCGCCCGATCGCATCCAAGCTGATAAAAGCGTCGTACGGCAGGAACACGAAGGTGAGCAACGCCTGGCCGAGTTGGCGACCCCACGACCCGGCCATGCCCCGCAGATGCAGCGCCAGCGGCAATTCCTCCGGCTTGCGAAACACCTCGACGGCCGACGACAACGCTCCGGGCAACGCAATGATCGCCAGGACGAGCAGCGGTCCAATGCCGCCCAGTTCCGGCAGCAGCGTCCAGTTGCCGAGCAGCAACAGCATCAGGGCGGCCGGGACCAGACTGCGCCGCAAGTTGTCAAAGATCTTCCATTGCGACAAACCGGAGAGCGGGTTGGCAATGCGCCGGGCATCCGGTCCCGGAACCCGCGGCAGCAGCCACTGGGCGATCTGCCAGTCGCCGCGAATCCAGCGGTGCCGGCGGTTGATGTCCGTGTTGTAGCGGGCGGGATATTCTTCGTAGAACTCCACATCGCTGACGAGCGCCGAACGGGCATGGCAGGATTCAATCAAATCGTGGCTCAGCACCGCGTTGTCCGGGAAACGACCCGCCACGGCTTGTTGAAACGCGTCCACATCGTAAATCCCTTTCCCGATGAACGAGCCTTCTTGGAACAGGTCCTGGTAAACGTCCGAGACCGCCCGTGTGTAGGGATCAATGCCGACGTCGCCGGCAAACAATTTGACGAACCAGGAGCGGCTGGCGCTGGGCAGGCTCACGCCGACGCGCGGCTGCAAAATGCTGTAGCCTTCGGTGACAATCCCGCGCACCGGATCGAACTGGGGCCGGTTGAGCGGGTGGGCGATCGTGCCCACGAGTTGCCGGGCAGCCTCGCGCGGCAATTGCGTGTCGGTGTCGAGCGTGATGACAAATCTGATGCCCGGCCAGAGCGACGGATTCCCGACCATGGCAGAAAAACAGTCCCGCGACCCGCCACGAAGCAGGGCATTGAACTCTGTCAGTTTGCCTCGCTTGCGTTCGTAACCCATCCAGAGATTCTCCACTGCGTTCCAGCGGCGCGGCCGATGGAACAGGAAGAAGATGCTGGGCCGGTCGGATTGGTATTTTTTGTTGAGCCGCTCGACGCCGGCCTGCGCCCGCTGAAGCAAGGCGTCGTCTTCGGGCATGGTCTCCGCGGGCGCGTCGCGGAAATCAGTCAACAAGGCGAAGTAGAGATTCGAGTCCCGGTTCGCCAGATAGTGAATCTCGATGGTTTCGACCAGGTCATCAATGCCGGTGGCATTGCTCAGCAGGGTGGGCACGGCCACCATGGTGCGGCAATCGGGCGCGATGCCCTCGGAGTAGTCCAGTCGCGGGAGCAAGCGGGGCTTCACCAGCAGCGTGGACAGCCAATTGAGCAACGCCACCGCCAGTTGGCTGACGCACAGGAGGAAGACCGACGTGAAGAAAGCCAGTCGCCAGCCCTGGACCTCAAGCGCGAGGGCCTGATGCACCAACCCGAAAGTTCCGAGCGCCGTGAGCAGGGAGATGCCGCCACCATAGGCCGCCATGGGAAAACGGTGAATGCCGCGTTCGAGCCGGGTCGGCCACGGCCACCGCACGGCCGTCTCGCTCTCCAGCGTGGCCTGCCCTTTCTCAATCAGATAATAACCCACGTGAGCGGTGCGATCATTGCACCCTTTCTCCCGCGCGCTGACCTCGGCCAGTTGGACGGCCCGGTGCGCGACGTCCTTTTCGGAGAACCGGCTGTGCCGGGCGATGGCTTCGACCGAATGGCGATAGCGATCGCGCGTCGGGAAATCCATCGCGCCGTAGACCGCCGCCGGGTCGGTGCGCAACGTCTGATCCACCACGCTCAAGTCCTCGACAAACTCCCGCCAGTCCGTGGCGCTCAAGAACCGCAGGCTGGTGATGGTATGGCTCACGGAAATCTGGTCGGCCGCCTGGTTCTGGCTCTCCAGATGAACGAGTTGCTCGGTGGACAGCCCTTGTTCGGCGAGCCGCTGTTCGAGCCAACTGCGTGCCAGATGCACCACCGTGTGTTGCCGGGACAGGCGCTGGCAGAACTCCGCCACGAAGGCACTGGACAGGGGCAACTCGGCGTTCGCCATGTCCGCTACCACCACGACGAGGCGCGACGGCTGTTGCTCCGCCATGACCTGCAAACGGCCGCCCCACAGGTCCGCAAGGTCGCGGTCATGCCGGGCGATCACCAGGCGGGCGGTGACCCTGCGCAGGTTCTCAATCAACGCCAGCCGCAACATGATCGGCACCGCCCACAACTCGCCCAATCTCAAGGAGGACACCTGTTGGTAAGCCGCGACAAAGGCGCGCAACGGTTCGGCATCAATCTGAGCGTCCACGTGCGAAATCAATTCGAGCACAATGTCGTAAACACGGGGCAGTCCGGCGGAAGGCCCGTTCCGGAGACGGGGCAACTCCCGGCTATAGCCTGCGGGCAGATGCCGTCGGGCCATTTGAATCTGCTCTTCGATCAGGTAGAAGTTGTCGAGCAACCATTCGGCGGCGTGGGTGACCCGCCGGGTTTGGTCGGCGGCGTAGGTCGCGCGATTGTAGTCTCGAAGAATCTGCTCGTTCTCGTCCAGCCGGGCCAACAGGCTGTGGGAGCCTCGCCGGGAGACGAGTTGGTGATGCGCCGCGAGAGTTTTGGCATGGCGCGCCAGTTGTTCGAGGCTGAACAATTCCGCCCGCAACGGAGGTTCACTCACGCCGGGAAGCGGATACGTCTGCTGCGCCATCCAGTCTCGCAAGTGCTGGGACATCGCTTGAATGGGGTTTTGCGTTCTCAATCGGCAGCCTTGCCTTTGACCTTCCCACCTTTTCCAAGACGCGGTTTGGGGCGCAGGAATTCCCGCTGCACGGCGAAAGGCACGCCCCACGTGAACGCGGCGACGCCGCAGTTGCATGGCAGGTAGTCGCCGAGAAACGCGTTCTTTCGGATTTCGGATGCCGCTTCCATAGCTTTGTCCGCTTCAGTTTCCGGGAAGTGCCGGCGGTTGGCTATGGGGTGAAACCCTACCTGGCCAAGGAGTGAATGGGAGGGAACTCAGGCGCGGCCCGTGGGCACATGGACATCAGCGATGCATGCGGCAAGATCCGAGGGCGAGCCTCAACTGTACGAGTCACCTCTGCGACTGCCCGTGTCCAGGTCAGACGATGGTCAACTGAACACTGCTTTCGATGATGCCGGCCGAGATGGCATAGCGAGTCAGGCCGGCGGTGTCGTGGATGCTGAGTTTCTCCATGAGGCGCTGCCGGTGTTTCTCCACAGTTTTGACGCTGATGCCCAACTCAGCCGCCACCTGTTTGTTAGCCTGACCTTCGGCGATCAGTTGGAGCACCTCCGCCTCGCGCGAAGTGAGCCGGACACCCTTCTTCTTGAGCAGGGCCACCCGGTCGGGCGACTTCTCGAGATGATCGTGCAGATGCTTCGCGATGGAGGGAGTGAAGAAGGCCTTTCCACTTTCGACTTCGCGAACCGCACGGGTCAGGATATGAGCCGAGGTTTGTTTGAGCACGTAGCCCGCCGCGCCCAGTGCCATCACCTGCTCGACGTGAGCGTCATCGCCGTGTGCGGACAGAATAAGAACACGTGTGCGGGGTTGACCCCATACGCTGCCCTCCACCCCCACGCTCCACATGCCTCAGTCAGCCTCCCTGGATTTGACCTCACAGTCCTCCTTTATCAGGAAGACTCTACCGCAGTCGCCACGTGATCCGCGCCTTGTTCAGATCATAGGGGGACATCTGCATCTTTACGCGGTCGCCCACGGTGATGCGAACCCAGCGCTTGCGCATCTTGCCGCAGATGGTGGCGAGCACCAGGTGCTTATTATCGAGTTCCACCCGGAACATCGTTCCTGGCAGCACGGTTTGGATGCGACCTTCAACTTCAATGTGTTCTTCTTTCATCGTTCACGCTTCACGGCGCGGCCTTTACCGACGAGTGGAGTCCCAGAGACCGGCAGACTGGGACACCCCCAGACAAAAAATCGAGGCCCGGGTTCACCGGGCCTCGACCAATTCACCGTGCAATCTTAATAGCGATTCCTGCCCCCGCCGCCGCCGCCGCCGTAAGAACGACCGCCGCCGCCGCCGCCACCGGAACGTTCTTCGCGCGGGCGGGCAACGTTCACCGTGAGGGCACGGCCATCGACGGATTTGCCGTTCAAGGCCCCAATCGCGGCCTGGGCCTCTTCAGAGGAGGACATGGTGACAAAGGCAAACCCCCGCGACCGACCGGTGGAGCGATCCATCATCAGGTTGACCTCGGAGACAGTGCCGTGCGCGGCAAACGCATCCTGGAGATCGTTTTCGGTGGTGTTGAAGGAGAGATTCCCAACAAACAGTTTGTTCATATGATGTTATTGTCTTCGGCTAACCATTGCTTTCTTGAAGACTGTTCCCGGTTGCCGGGTCTAAAATCATCACTGAACCGAGTTCACCTGAGGATTTACCATGTCTTGAAAGTGACAAGCTATCGAGCAGACGTGCCCAAGGTGGCACTTTCCACGGCGTGCGCAAGCTCTAATCGTGATTATTTCAGCAACCGTTCTGTACGCCGTCGCCGCGCCCGTGGCGCATCGCAGAGATATTTTGTCGCCAGTTGGACGTTGAACTGTGATGACATGGCCGAAACAGAATGGCGTGGCCGTGGTTCTGACGGCAGGCCGGCTGTGGGCGGAACAATCGACCCAGTGTCCCGAGCTGGCGACGAACAGGCCCAGTCGCCGCGCCCGCCGATGTTCTGCGGACCTGACTGAGCGAGTCTCCGCTCACCGAGAGCGGACAGCCTTCAATCTTCAACCACCAGGAAAGCGACGAAGAGTGAGGAGTCTCAACCACACCGGCGGACAATTCACTTCAACAGCGAAAGCTCCGGGTTCTCGCCTTCGAGCAGCCGGCGCGTGGCGGCCTCACAAATCTTGAACAGCGAGTCCAGCATCGCGTTGCGCCGGCCTTGCCAGAGCAGGCAGAAGGACACCATTTCAAATCCGTCCAAAGGCAGTACCCGCACTTGCGGGTGAAACTTCATCTTGGGCACACCGACCGTGACCCCATACCCGTACCCATTGGCGACGTAGGTTTGCACCAGTTCGACGGTGCTGACCTCGATGCCGGCAAACCAATCCACCTTGAGTTTGGCCAACCCCTCCTGGAACGTGCGGCAGATCGGTTCGTTGCTGGGAACGGTGATCAACGATTCCTCGATGCGATCGCGCCGCCAGAGTTCCTCTGCCGACTTCAACTTGCTGGACTTGGGCACGAGCAGCACCAGCGGCAGCCGGAAGAGGGGAATGACGTTGATCCCCGTGGGCGGTTTGGCGTCGCCCACCAGACCAATTGAGACGTCCACCTCCTGACGCTGCAGCCACGCCACAACCTCCGGGTCATAGCCTTCGCGCAGCGTTACCTTGAGTTTGGGAAACGCCTTGTGCAGCTCCTGCAGAATCCCAGGGATGTGATCGCGCATCATGATTTCCGACGCGGCGAGGCGCAGGTGCTGGGACACACCGCCGCGCAGCTTGTCGGCCATGGGCGTCAGATTGTCGAAGAACGGCTTGATGAACTCATAGAGTTCTTTCCCCTGTGGCGTGAGCGTGAACGGCCGGCGCTGGAAGAGCGTGACCCCGAGGAATTCCTCCAACTGGATCACCTGGCCGCTGATGGCCGGTTGCTGGATGCCATAAGGCATGTTCCGCACGGCTTCACTGATGCCCCCGTGGCGGGCCACGTAGTAGAACAGTTCGAGATGATGGATGTTCATAAGACGATTATTGCCGGAGATGTTGGGGATTGACGCAGATTCGCGGGTGTGTCATGCGGTCGCTTTGTCAGGTCGCTTCCGCGGCTATCGGCGGAGGGCGGAAGGGGGCAAAACACCGTCCTGCGGCTCGAAAGGAGCGGCGCAGTCCAAGCTTCCCGGGGCGCAGGCATGGCCGGGTTGTACCGGAAACGGCCTAGCCTGTCAGCAGGATTTGTCGCGAGTCGAGGGATGCCCGTGGCTTTGGGGTTGAAAGCGGCGGGCTTTGCGGCATTGTGGTCGTAATCAACAACTGTGACGATGAAGACGCGATTGGTTCGATGGCTACCTGTGCTGAGCTTGCTGGCATTCACCGTTCTGCTCGCACCGGGCTGCGCGACCGTGCCCGAGACCGGGCGAAAACAGGTGATGCTGGTTTCCGGGCAGCAGGAAACGCAGCTTGGCCTCACCAGCTTCGAACAACTGAAGAAGGAGCAGCCGATCAGTAAGAATGCCGCCGCGACCGCGCTCGTGCAGAAGGTTGGAAAACGCATTGCGGCCGTCGCGCCGCTGCCGAACGCGCAGTGGGAATTCGTGGTCTTCGAGAGCAAAGAGGCGAACGCCTTCTGCCTGCCGGGCGGCAAGGTGGGCGTTTACACCGGGTTGCTGCCGATCACCCGAGACGAGGCTGGCTTGGCGACCGTCATTGGCCATGAGGTGGCGCACGCCGTTGCGCATCATGGGGCGGAGCGGATGAGCCAGGAGATGCTCCGGCAGACTGGCGGCGAACTGCTCGCCAGCAGCCTCTCGAATTCGGATCCGCGTGTGCAGGCGCTCACCAGCATCGCTTACGGTCTCGGCACGCAAGTCGGCGCGATCCTGCCTTATAGCCGACTGCACGAGTCCGAAGCGGATGACATGGGGTTGACCTACATGGCGCGTGCCGGCTATGACCCCGAGGCGGCAGTGGGCTTCTGGCAGAGATTCGCGGAGTACAACAAGCAATCCGGCGGCGCTTCCACGCTGAAATGGTTGCGAACCCATCCGGTGGATGAGACCCGTATTCGGCAGCTTCAGGAACTGATGCCGCGCGCGAAGGCGGAATACCAGAAGGCAACGAGCCGCTGAGCCGGGGCCTTGGGTTGGTTCAAGTGGCGTGATCCAGCCATGTCAGGCGCAGCCCTTCCAGCGTCAGATCGGGTGCGACCGCGTGGATTTCAGGCAACTTGGCGGCGATCAATTGTGCATAGCCGCCCGTGGCTACGACCGGTAGGTGCTTGGTCTTTAACTCGCGCTTGAGCTCCGCAAGCAGTTCGCGGATCAAGCCGCGGTAGCCATGAACCGCGCCGACCAACATCGCTTCTTCAGTGCTCTTGCCGATGGCTCCGTTGATTTCGCGAATCCGGATGCGCGGCAACAGGGCTGTCTTGTCGTGCAGGTAATCTGTCATCGCCGCAAGGCCCGGGGCGATGATGCCGCCAACGTAGTTCCCCCGGCGATCTACCACGTCAAAGGTTACGGCGGTGCCAAAATCAATGACCACCACGGGCGATCCGAAGCGATGTCGGGCGGCGACCGCGTTGGTTAACCGGTCCGGGCCGATGGTTTCCGGATTCGGATAATCGATGCCAACACCACGCAGGGTCTTGGGTGTTAGTTCGAGGCAGGGCCGTTCCCAAAGTTCGCGCACGGCGCGTTTCACGCGGGGTGTGGCACGTGGAACCACGCTGCAGAGTGCTGCGCCCTCCACCGAAACCTTGCCCACGAACCCGTATGTGGGTGCCCGCGACAGCTCGCTGCTCAACAACGACAACGCCGTAGCCACC
>CAZWJC010000120.1:0-20087 GCA_964634255.1 uncultured Verrucomicrobiota bacterium
ACGGGCCGACCTTCTTCTCGCCGGAGTGGCGAGCACTTTGCAAGCACACGTTGCACGAGGCCGACCGGCTCGGTTTGGAAATGAGCCTCAATATCCAGAGCGGCTGGAATCTCGGCGGACCAATGGTGACGGCAGATGACGCGGCCAAGAAGCTTAGTTGGTCTGACGTGACTATTACGGGCCCGACGAACATTGCGTTGACGTTGCCCAAACCCGCCGTCCGAGATGGGTTCTACCGCGATCTGTTCGTGGTGGCGTATCGTGCGAAGAGCAGTTCGCCCCCAGCGGGGTTGCTGACCAACGTCGCCGCCAGCTCATCGCAACCGGATCACCCGGTGCGGGACGCGCTGGATGGGCGGGCCATGACGTATTGGGTTTCCGGAGGGACGCATGCAGGGGAGGGGCCGAAGCCCAAACGGCCCGAGTGGGTCGAGTTTGCGTTTAGGAATGAGGTTGTCGTGAATCGCGTCATCGTCACGGGCCGCCAGGGCTATGGCCCTCGCGAGTGCGAGTTGCACATTTCTGACGACGGCAAGACCTACCGCGCCATGAGCGCCTTTACGCCACCAGACGGAACGGAATTCTCAGTGGATTTGGGGGACATTCGCTCGCGGTTCTTCCGCGTGGTCTTCCAAGGCGCGCTGGATACCCGCTCCCCCGAGCGTCCGCGCAACGTGCAGGTGGCGGAACTCAAACTGGTTGGGAAAGATGGGATGTGGCCACACGGTGTGCCGCGCGGGCGGCCGATGCAAAAATGGGAATACAAGGCCATGTACCGCACATTAAATTTCTCCGCGCCGGACACTGCGCCACTTTTCCAAGACTGGCCCAACGAGGCCGGCGAGGAAGACACGCGGGTTGACGAGGTTGTGGACCTGACCGGGCAACTCGATGCCGAGGGCATTCTGCGCTGGGAGTTTCCGGACGGGCGATGGGAAATCCTGCGCTTCGGCTGCACCATCGGAGATCATTCGCGCGTCTCGACGTGCAGCGAGGGCTGGGACGGCTACGCGCTGGATGTGTTGGATGCCGGCGCGTTTCAACGTTACTGGGATGCCGTCGTCGAACCGCTGATTGCCGACGCCGGTCCACTGGCCGGCAAGACACTGAAGTATCTGCACACAGACAGTTGGGAAGTGGAGGCGGTGAACTGGACGCCGACCTTGCGCGAGGAATTCCGCAAGCGCCGTGGCTACGATTTCATGCCCTGGCTGCCCACGCTCGCAGGCCGCATCGTGAACAGCCGCGACGAGAGCAACCGGTTCTATCATGACTTCCGGCGTACGCTCGGCGACTTGGCAATCGACAACCACTACGTGCCGTTCCAGACCAACGCCCACAAACACGGCCTGTTGATCCATCCCGAGTCCGGCGGGCCGCACGCCTCACCCATCGACGCCCAGCGCTGCCTCGGCATGAACGACGCACCCATGAGCGAGTTCTGGGCGTGGTCGTGGCGACATCGAGTGGGCGATCCGAATCGCTTCTTCGTGAAACAACCCGCCTCCGCCGCGCACACCTACGGTCGTAAGCTGGTGCTGGCCGAAGGTTTCACCACCATTGGGCCGCATTGGCAGGAGACGATCTGGGACAACCTGAAGCCTTCGTTTGATAAGGCCTGCACTGAAGGCTTGAACTTGCTCGTCTGGCACGCGTTCGTGTGCTCACCGGAAGAGGAAGGCTTGCCGGGCATTCAGTATTTCGCCGGAACGCATCTCAATCCAAACGTCACCTGGTGGAGCAAGTCCGCGCCGTTCTTCGATTACATCAATCGTTGCCAGTTCATGCTTCAGCAGGGATTGTTTGTGGCCGACGTGGCCTACTTCTACGGCGATCACGTGCCGAACTTCGCCCAGCTCAAAAGCAGTGATCCCGCGAAGATCCTGCCCGGCTACGACTACGACATCGTGACCGGCGAAACCATTCTTACCCGGATGACGGTAAAGGATGGTCGGCTGGTGCTGCCGGATGGGATGAGTTATCGCGTGCTGGCGTTGCGTGATCTGGGCGCGGTGTCGCTGCCCGTGCTCCGCAAGTTAAGGGAGTTCGTAGGGGCAGGTGCCACGATCGTCGGCGCGCGTCCGAGCAGTCCGGCCACCCTCACGGACTCTCCGGAGTGCAATGAGGAGTTTGCGGCGCTGGTCAACGGGCTCTGGGGCGCGGAGAAATCCGAAGTCCGAAGTCCGAAGTCCGAAATCGGAAAGGGTCGCGTCATCGCTGGCAAGAACGCCCGTGAAGTTCTGCTGTCCGATGGTTTGAGGCCCGATTTCGAACTGCCGGCCAATTTGGCCCCGATGGTCGCGACAAACATGGATTATCTGCACCACCGCGATGGCGATGCCGAAATCTACTTTGTGGCCAACCGTTCGACTAACGCCGTTGCAGTGGACTGCACGTTCCGCGTTTCCGGCAAGGTGCCAGAGCTTTGGAGCGCCGTGACCGGCGAGCACAATTTTGCCGTCGCCTACGAATTGAACGAGGGGCGAACCGTCGTCCCGCTGGAGTTCGATCCTTGCGGCTCCTGGTTTGTGATCTTCCGCGAGCTGGCGGCCAACCATCCGGCAACCGCGAAGCGCAACGCCCCGGAGGCTGCGCCACTCGCCGAGTTGACCGGTCCGTGGACAGTCGAGTTTGATCCGAAATGGGGCGGCCCGCAGGTCGCGCAGTTTGATCGGCTCGTGAGTTGGACCGAGCGGCCCGAGCCCGGCATCAAGTTCTACTCCGGCAAGGCCACTTACCGGAAGACGTTTGAGTGGAAGTCCGAGGTCGGAAACTCGAAGTCCGAAGTGTGGCTGGATCTCGGCGATCTCCGTGAACTGGCTGAGGTGCGGCTGAACGGAAAGGCCTGTGGCGTGACCTGGTGTCCGCCCTTCCGCGTGAACGTGACCAGGGTGCTGAAACCTGGAGCGAACACGCTCGAGGTGGATGTGGTGAACTTCTGGCCCAACCGCCTCATCGGCGACGCCAGCCCACAGGCGGCGGAGCGCCGCACGCGCACCAACATTCGGAAACTGACGAAGGAAACGCCGCTGATGAAATCCGGCCTGCTGGGGCCAGTCCGCATCCTTGGCGGAGACGAATCGTTGCCAAAGTGACGAGGGTTCACCCGTCCTGGCTGAATCTGCCGAAATCACCGCTGACGTCGCTGCTGGAACGCCGCTCGAATCTCGCCGCTGGTTCCGATTGCCAGGCAGACTTCGTATTCGAAGCGGAGCCCCGGTGTCACGGCGAAGCGTGTGAGCGGTGCGAAATAGGAACACGCCCCTTGCTGGCTCGTGTTTCCTGCGCCAAAGCGGTAGCATGTCAGGTTCGTAGCCGCCGTCACTAACGCGCCGATGCCAAAGTCGTTCTTGTCCACGTAAGCCGCCCAGTGCTCGGTCATTCGGCGCGATTCGTTTGGCCAGCCGGGTTGCGCGCGGCTGACCTTGTCCCCCGTCCAGGGTTTGTCGCCGTCATACAACACCAGCGAGTCAAGGTCGGGTTCGACAAAGACGGCGGGGATTTCGTGATCCTTCGCGGCGTGCGTCTGGGTTCCCGAATATGTCATCCGGTAGCGCACCTGCGCCATGCGGCCGGTGAGCGAAATCCACTCCTCAAAGACCACATTCGTCAGATCGGTGCAGCCGGACCAATGCCGACCCATCGTGCGCGCATACATGGAATTTGTTTCGGCCTTGAGCTCCAGAAGCTGGGCCGGGTTGCCTTTGAAATCGCCACCTTGAACCGGATTCCAGCACCACGGCTGCTTGGCCCAAACCGTGCCGTCGGCATCGCCGTAGAACGACTGCTGGATGAACCGGCCCTGGTCGTGATGGTTCAGGAGATTGCGGGCCGAGCCGCTCTGCGAAAGCCAGCCAATGCACGCGCCGGAGGTTTTCTTGACGCCGAGGCGAATCTGGCCGTTGTCCAGAAACGCCCAGTCGTTGGTGTTGAGGGTCGCCGCCTCGCTCCTGACTCCGCAGAATGCCAGCAGCGCAACGGCCAGCAGACACGCAAATATGATTCGGGGACGGTGAAGGCAAGTGCGGTGTTCGGCAGCGGAAGTCATCGTGTTCATGGGGTTGTTAGTGGGCGAGCCTCGCCCGGTAGTTGAACCGGTCGTTCGGCGCGGCGTCGCCGTTCAAGGTGAAATCGGTCCAATCGCCGGTGGCTATGCAGTTGTCAGCCCATTTAAAATCGAGTTGCGCCGGCGCGGTTTTCAGGCCGAGTGAAGCCCACGGGAGGGAGAGCTCAAGCTGGTCGCCGCTCACAGTCAGCTTGGCCTTGCCGCATGCCTGCCACTGAAACCTGCCACCGACGTTGCGCTCCAGCGAGCCGGTTGACGTGCGGTTCAGGACGAAGTCGTAGCCCAGCCAGCCCGTCTGCGTGTTCGCATCCACATCGAGGAAAAGGAGCATCCAGTTCGTGCCAGCGGCGGGTGTGATGGGCTGGATCGTGCGGATGTAGAACTGAGCATCCCGTTTGTCGAAGCTGACCTTGGCCGACGCCAGATCGTTCCGCCCTGTGTCGTTGGTGTAGATCACCTTCGCCTCCCAGCCGCGATGCTGGCGGCGCATCGGGTCGCCCAGCGTATCGCGGAACTCCGGCTTGACGTCGCGCCAGTCGCCGAACTTGCCGTCAATGCGGATCGGCTGCGGTTGCACCGGCAGCAGGGGACGCGCGCCCTTGAAGCGGCGGACGTAGCTGGCGAACTGGTAGTAGTAGCTGTCCCCGTGGCCGCCCTTCATCGGCTCGATGTCGCGGCTGTGTTCCTGATCGAACTGGTCCACGAACATCACCGGCAGCTTGACACCGTTGAACTCGGCGAAGCGCCCGGCAATCCACTCGTTCCACCCGGTAACGAAGATGAACCGCGGGTCTTCCTTTAGCGCACGCTCCCATTGCTCAGCGAAATTGAATCCCTGCAACACGGCGTCCGGGCGCGGATCCGTTGCGCCATTGTGAAAGCTCCGCCCGTGCGCGCCGGGCTCGCTCAGGCAACCCAGGCGACCGTTCACTGCATTTTGGGCCACGCCCACCGACATTTGCTCCTTTTCGCCGCGTGAATTGCGGAACACGTGCTGCGGGTGAACTTCCAGCCAGCTCCAGATGTCCGGCTTGGTTGGCCCCTGGAAATAGTCCGGCTGCGGCTTGCGGAAGGTGAAGAAGCCGCGAATGCGCTGGGTTTCGTCGTCGGACAGCACAAGCCGCAAAGTGCGGTCACCGGCGACCGGCTTGCCATCCGCCAAAGCCTGGCCACGGGGCTGGACGTCGTCCGTGTGACTCCACCAGCCAACCTTGCCGACGGCATCGCAGGCTTCAAAGATGTAGTCCCCGACCGGTTGCAGAGCCGCCAACTCCAGCGAGAGCCAGCCGTTGTCGGCCACGTTTGTGAATCGCTTGCTGATAATTGCGGTGTCGGGGCTATCCGCGCGATAGAGCTTCAACGTGACGGCGGAATCCGTCGCGTGGTAGGTGGGGAAGCGTCCCGCGACGGCGCGGAATGGTTTCTCGGCGGTGAATTGTTGGGCAAGCGAATGCCCCGGTGGGAGTTCAATCGGCTGGTTTTGTTTCGCGTGTTCCTCACCACGGTCAATCAACTCCGGGTCCGCCAGAATGAGCGGTTTGCCTTCCCAGCGAAACCAGAGGTCGTTGGACAAACCGGGCGCATAGAGGTCGCGCCAGAGTTCATGCACCACCTTGCGCGGCTCCCAGAACGGCGTCAGGAAGGCAACCTGCGGCGTGTGGTTGCCGGCGGCGCGCATCTCGCCCCAAACGCGCAGCAGCGCCCGATACCATTCCGGGTAGGTGAGCTGGTTCGTGACGTCGAAGATCACCACGTCCACGCCGGCGTCGGAGAGCATCTGGGCGTGCTTGCGCAGAACGCCATCGTCGTCGGTGAGGTAGTAACCGAAGAGCGACTCGCCCCAATGATGCGGCACATGGAGCGGCCCCCAGAGCGGACTATCCGGCTTCCGCATCGCGTCCGGGTCCTGCGCGAGAATCTTGGTGACATCGAACGGCCCGCCTTGAATGTGCGCCCCGTGCCAGAGGAAGTAGAAGATACCGACCGTGCGATCCGCGCGCGGCGGGCCGACTTCGGCAGCGGCGGGCAAGGTGCGCCCAAGCGCATCGCTGGCAACCCAAGTGTCGGCCCAGACATCCCAGCTCTCGGCTGCCCCCGTGGAACTGGCAGTTGCTGAAAATAACATCGCGAGCAGGAGATTCCGGACGTGCTTGAGAATGGGAGTCTCTGGTGGGAACTGGGTGGCCCACGCAGGCGGGTGAGTAGTTTGGCTGTGGTTCGGTGTTCTCATGCCCGTCAGGAAGGTATCGCGACACGGTCAACGCTGGCGAGGCCAGATTGTGCTGAGTTGCCAAACTGGTTTCCGCGCTTGCCTTGAGCACCCGACTTTCTGAACCTTGAGCCCACGAAATTATGGCGAAGAAAGCACTGATCACGGGCATTACGGGGCAGGACGGGTCGTATCTGGCGGAACTGCTGTTGGCCAAGGGCTACGAGGTTCACGGCTTGATCCGTCGGGCGAGCACCTTCAACACAGGCCGCCTGGACCCGATCTATGACGACCCGCATTCGGGCCGCAGCCGGCTCTTTCTGCACTATGGGGACTTGTCGGACGCCAGCGCGTTGGCCCGCCTGGTGGGGAAGATCCAACCCGAAGAGGTATACAATCTCGCGGCCCAAAGCCACGTGCGCGTGAGCTTCGATAGCCCGGAATACACGACAGACATTGTGGCCACGGGCACGATTCGGTTGCTCGAAGCGATCCGCGAATCCGGCATCAAGCCGAAGTTTTACCAAGCCTCGTCGAGTGAGATGTTCGGCAAGGTGCAGGAGATTCCTCAGAAGGAGACCACGCCGTTCTATCCGCGCAGCCCGTACGGCTGTGCGAAGGTGTATTCCTACTGGATCACGGTGAACTACCGGGAGTCGTATGGGATGTATGCGTGCAACGGGATTCTGTTCAACCACGAGTCGCCGCGGCGCGGGGAGACGTTCGTGACGCGCAAGATTACGCGGGCGGTGGCGCAGATCAAAGCCGGGCTCCAACAGAAGCTGTATTTGGGCAATCTGGATGCGAAGCGGGACTGGGGTTTCGCCAAGGAATACGTGGAGGTGATGTGGTTGATGCTCCAGCAGGCCGAGCCCGACGATTACGTGGTGGCGACCGGTGAGACCCATTCGGTGCGCGAGTTTCTGGAGGTGGCGTTCGCCCACGCCGGGCTGGATTGGAAAAAGCACGTGGAGATAGATCCACGCTACTACCGGCCGGCCGAAGTGGACCTCCTGATCGGGGATAGCACAAAGGCGCGTCAGAAGCTCGGATGGACGCCCAAGACGACGTTTGTGGATCTCGCGAAACTGATGGTGGACGCGGACATCGAGTTGCTCCGCAAGCATCGGCAGGGCGAAATCCGCGTGACCGGATAGGGTGGGGACAGGGCGCGGAACGTCGCGTCAGCGGCGTGTGGGGTTGCGCAGGAAATCCTCGTAGGCGAGGCGAATGCCGCTTTCGAGGTCCACCTGCGGCTTCCAGCCCAAGGCAAAGAGACGGGAGGAGTCCAGCCACTTGCGGGGCGTGCCGTCAGGTTTGGAGGTGTCCCACACGATTTGGCCGGAGAAACCGACGATGCGTTGCACGAGTTCGGCCAGTTCCTTGATGGTGAGGTCGCTGCCGTAGCCGATGTTGATGATCTGCTCGTCGCTGTAGTGCTCCATCAGGAAAAGACACGCCCGGGCGAGGTCGTCCACATACAGCAGCTCACGCCGCGGTTGTCCCGTGCCCCAGCAGGTGACGGCGGCCGCGCCCGCGGCCTTGGCATCGTGAAACTTCCGGATCAAGGCCGGAAGCACATGGGAGGTCTGGAGATCGTAGTTGTCGTTCGGCCCGAAGAGGTTGGTGGGCATCACGGAGATGAAGTCGCACCCGTATTGGCGGCGATAGGCCTGGCAGAGCTTGATACCGGCAATCTTGGCGATGGCATACCACTCGTTGGTGGGTTCGAGCGGGCTTTGGAGGAGATACTCCTCCTTGAGCGGTTGCGGGGCGAGCTTGGGATAAATGCAGGAACTGCCCAGAAAGAGAAGCTTCCGGACGCCTGCCTCGTAGGCGCCATGGATGAGGTTGTTCTGCACCTGCAGATTCTCATAGATGAACTGGGCTGGCTGGCCACTGTTGGCTGCGATCCCGCCGACCCTTGCCGCGGCGACGAACATGCAGTCGGGGCGGTTATCCATCAAGAAACGGCGCACAGCAGCCGTATCAAGCAGGTCCAGCTCGGCCCGGGTGCGACCTAAAAGGTTGGAGAACCCCAAGCGCTGGAGTTCGCGCCAGATCGCGCTACCCACCATACCCCGGTGACCGGCCACATATACCCTAGCTTCGCGTGCCAATTGCATCCCCACGTAGCATAGAGATTGGTCGAGGCGGTGCAAGAGCGCGGTCGCGAGCCTGAGAGCCTGTTTGGAAAGTCTGCGCGGCGCGAATGGGACTTCTGTGGGAGTGCGTCCGTCCCCGGGCGCAGCCACGTGAGCCTCTCCAGCGCCTGCGAACTGTCCACCCCCGTCGTCGTTTCAACGTTGCTGCGCCCGAGGACGGGCGCACTCCGGCGGGGAGTCTTCAAAAAGGCTCTGAGCGAGCGAGCGCTTGTGAAAGAGGTCAACTCTCTGGCTTGTGTCTGGATTATGTCCTGCCGTTGGACAGTGTCTGCTGCGACTCTGGACACTGGTGGGAGTGGTTCGCTTGACTATCAACACCTGACTTTCCGACCGCCACGGTATTTCAGGAGAAAAGCGTGTGTTTTGCGCAATATCGAAGGAGTCCCCTGCTGTGTTACCCCGGCGACTGAGCCTGGCACCGGCGCTGCTAAATCCCAGTTGCGGTTGCGGCAGGCAATAAGTGAACAAGAAACGTCGTAATGAATAACCCGCCTGCCGCGATGTTCACGCCGCAATGTAAGAAAGGCAAGCATAGCATGAAACTCAATACGTCTCGTCAAAGCGGCTTCACCCTCGTGGAAATCATGATCGTGGTCGCCATCATCGGTCTGTTGGCCGCCATCGCCATCCCGAACTTCGTCCGGGCGCGCAATACCTCGCAGTCGAACGCCTGTGTCAACAACATGCGCCAGATTGATGCCGCCGTGCAGCAATGGGCTTTGGAAACCAAGGCTGCCTCCGACACGGATGTGGATCCAGGTCCCGTCGCCGATTACATCAAAGGTGGTGTGATGCCGACCTGCCCCGCCGGGAATGATGCTTATACAGTCGAAGGTACCGTGGATTCCCCGGTGATTACGTGCACTCACGCGGGCACGGATTCCAACGGCAACCCGACCCACACACTGCCTGTGTTTGAATAACACGCCAGTCGAAGTAGTTTCGAGCGGCCCGGGACTGAGTTCCCGGGCCGTTTGCATTTCTGTCGCCCCGTTTGCGGATGCGGGCGACTTGCCGCCTTTCACCAATCTGTTGATCAGCTCTTCGCTCGACCGGCAGCTTTCTTTGCGGAGACGATCTCGGAGGCGGACGTCGCAACCGTGTGGGGTGTGAGCTGTGTCCCGTTGAAAGACGGAGCGGACGAGAATCTAGACAGCCTCGACTCTAGGCGTGGCTATTCGTGCACACGTTCACGGGCAGGATCGCCCATTTCCAGGGCTTTCTGGTGAGGTGGTGATGTGGGCGAGTCTATCCCGCCATTCCAGGGTACTGGCACTCACCGTGCTCAAAAACGGGATGCGGTGGCAGCGGGCAATACGTGAGCAACCGTCATTATCATATAATCATAATCAATCGCCCGTTGCTGTGTTCACGCCGCAGGCAAGAAAGGCAAGCACAGTATGAAACTTCGTCCGTCCCGTCGAGGCGGCTTCACGCTCGTGGAAATCATGATCGTGGTCGCCATTATCGGTATGTTGTCCGCCATCGCTCTTCCCAACATGGTGAGTGCGCGGACGCGATCGCAGCGTAACGCCTGCATTAATAATCTCCGGATCATTGACGGCGCGATCCAACAGTGGGCGTTGGAGAGCAACGCTCCCGCCGATGCGGAGGTCGAAGCCGCGAACTTGGTGCCGTACCTGCGCGGAGCCGCCATGCCCACCTGTCCGACAGGCGACGTGGACTATGAAGTCACGTTCGTGAACGAGCCCAGCAAGTGCACCTCAGGCGTTGCGGACCACGTGCTGTAGCCGGCGCTTCGAGAGATGTGGGCTGGCTCGATTTCGATCCTGACCGCCGCGATGCCGTGTCGGGGCGAGTTGCCTCGACACCTTCGTCGTTCTTGTCGCCAAGTGCAGGGCAGGATTGGGATGTGCATCGGGCGCAGGGTTGGCAGAAGTTGAGGCTGCGACCACGCGCCTTCATCCAAGTGCGGGCAGCGTGGCCATCGGGTTGGGGCTTGTGTGGAGTCTTACTGGGCTGAGCCGGAAGTGGTCATGCGGTCGGCCAATCCGTGGCTGCCCGATTTCCCGACGGATATCCTGCCCCACGACTGCGCTTCATTGGGGGATTGCAGCACGTATGTTGTGTGCGGTCTTCACCCCCGCAACGACAGCCCTGTTGTCGGCTGATGCCGTACCGAAGTGATGGGCCGTGGACTTCCCCTGATTCACCTCCTTGGTTTGCTCGCATTTTAGGGACTGGAGTCACCATCCTCGTTTCTTGCGTGGGTTTACGTTCTCCTTGTCACCGGATCGTAACAGGAGTGCCAAATGTTTGTGACGTGTGCGTTTCAGACTGCGGCCACTGTTACGTATGCGAAATACAACAAAGCCATCCTTCCTGAGTAAGTTTCACGCACCCGCCGCGGCTGCGGCGGTCTTGTTATCCTGCGGTCTCGTCACCGATGTCGCCGCACAGTCTGCCGATGCGCTCCTCGACAAGCTCGTCGAGAAGGGCATACTGTCCGTGAAAGAGGCCAACGACCTGCGCGGGCAGGCGGACAAGGACTTCACCACGGCGCTCTCCTCCAAGAACGGCATGCCCGAGTGGGTTACGGCGGTGAAGTTCAATGGCGACATCCGGGGACGCTACGAGAGCTTCTTCAACGACAACGAGGCATTTACCGACCGCAACCGCTTTCGCTACCGCCTTCGGGCCGGTTTCTCGATGTCCATGTTGGATGACTTCGAAGTCGGCTTCCGCTTGGGCTCCGGCGACCTCGACAGCGCGGGCACAATTACCTCGGGCGAAGATCCCATCTCCAGCAACCAGTCGTTCCAGAACAACGCCGCCAGCAAGGGCATCTTCATCGACACCGCGTACTTCAAGTGGGCGCCCCTTCATACGCCACAGTGGAGCGGTGGCTTTACCCTCGGCAAGATGGAGAACCCCTTCGTCTTCTCGGACTTGGTGTTCGACGGCGATTACACGCCGGAAGGCGCCGCTCAGCAATTCGGCTATCAAATCAACACCGCCCACGCCCTAAAACTGAATGTGGGCGAGTTCATTCTGGACGAGCTCGGCAGCTCACATGCGGACCCGTGGATGTTCGCGGCGCAACTGCGCTTGGAATCCCAGTGGAACACCAAGTGGTCCAGCTCGCTGGGGGTTTCTCTTCTGGGCATTCAGGAGCCGGATTCGCTCACGAGTTCCAGCGTGCCGAACATCAACGTGGGCAACTCGCGGTACGCGACGCGCAACGCCAATGGCACTTACACGCTGGGCGCGCCAGTGTATGACTTCAACCCCATCGTCGTGGATGCCGGGGTGACCTATAACCTGGTGTCTGCCCCCCTCTACACCGGCGTGTTTCCGATTCGAGTGTTTGGCGAGTTTATCCACAACCCCGGGGCCGACACAGAGAACGAAGGCTGGCAGGCGGGTGTCACGTTCGGCAAGGCGGGCAAGCGGAAGACCTGGGAACTGACATACCGGTACAAATATTTGGGTGGGGATGCCTGGTGGGAAGAACTGGTAGACTCGGACAGCGGCGGCTTCTATCAGAACGCCGGGCCCATTGCACCAGCGCCAGCCGCCGGCACACTTCGCGCCCCGGGCACGGGCTACGGCTCGGGCACGAACATCAAGGGCCATGTGGTGAAAGCCGGCTACTCGCCATTTGACCATGTGACCATCAATCTCACCTGGTTCGGGCTGGAACTCATCGAACCCTACCGGGCCGGGACCGACAGCGCCATGAACCGTTTCCAGGCGGATATAAACGTCAAATTCTAACCGGGCAGGCGTCACACAACTGTAACATTCCCGTAACCTGTTCGTTCAACCCAACCGCTATCGTGGACTCAGTTAAGACTATGAAAACGAAGACAATTACTCGCCTCTTCTCGCTCGCCTGCGCGGCCAGCGTCCTCGGTGCAGCATCTCCCGCTCGCGCCGATATCACGGTCAAAGGCTCGGACACCCTGGTCATCCTCGCTCAGAAATGGGCCGAGGTTTACATGGGCAAGAATCCAAGCCAGAAGATCCAAGTCACTGGCGGCGGCACTGGCACCGGCTTCGCCGCCCTCCAAAACCAGAGCACGGACCTGTGCAACGCCTCGCGGAAGATTAAGGCCAAGGAGATTGAGACGTGCGTCAAGGCCTTCGGCAAGCGTCCCACGGAATACAAGGTCGCCGTTGACGGCCTTTCGGTCTATGTCAGCGCAGACAACGCGGTAAAGGAACTGACGCTGGAGCAGCTTGAACTCATCTTCACCGGCAAGGTGAGGAACTGGAAAGACGTTGGCGGTGCGGACGCGCCGATCACGGTCTACAGCCGCGAGAACAGCTCGGGAACCTACGAGTTCTTCAAGGAACATGTGCTCAAAGGGAAGGACTTTGCCGCCAGCGCGCAGACCATGCCGGGCACGGCGGCCGTGCTCCAGGCCGTGGCCAAGGACAAGAACGGAATCGGTTACGGTGGCGCCGCCTACGGCGCCGGCGCGAAGCACCTTCAGATCAAGGTGGATTCCGGTTCGCCGGGCATTGATCCGACAGAGGAAAACGTGCTGAGCCAGAAGTATCCCATCTGGCGTTACCTCTACATCTACGTGAACCCGGCGTTGGACAAGGGCGACATCGCCGCCTATCTGAACTGGATTCGCAGCGACGAAGGGCAGAAGGTCGTGAAGGACGTCGGCTACTATCCGTTGCCCGCTCAGCTCCGCGAGAAGTGATTTGCATCGGCGCGCTACGACACAAACTGTATTCTGGTTCCTCCAGAAACCACACTTGGGGCGGGCGCGGACGCCGCACGAGCGGTTGAAGGCCCGCCCCAACTTTCAGAACGGCATGCAACAACGACACCAGGCTAAACGGTCGCACGGCTGGATGGGCATCCATCGCGGCCACAAGGCCCGCCCGCTGGAGTGGTTCGCTGAGAAGGCCATTTTCGGCGTGTCGCTCTCGGCCATCCTGGTGGTGTTCCTCATTTTCCTGTTCGTGGCGCGTGAGGCCTTGCCGATCTTCTTGGAGCGGATGAACAGCGCGCTGATTCAGGAAGCCATTGCGCCGGGCGATCTGGACAAGCATTCGCCCGAGGAGATCCGTGCTTACCTCGGTCTCACCCCGCGGCAGTACCGGGAGATGGACAAGGGGACGCTTCAGACGCTGATGGAAGTGCGTGCCGAAGGGCAGGCGGAAATTCCGCAGCAGTTTCGGGACGATCCGGATGCGCGCGTGAACACCACGGAATGGCGCTACTTGCTCGGCCCGCACCAGTGGAAGGGTTACGACAGACCGGAGTACATCTGGCAACCCGTCGGGCAAATCCACAAATACAACATCGTCCCACTGATCGTCGGCAGCCTGAAGACGACCCTGCTCGGCCTGCTGTTTTCCGTGCCGCTGGCCGTGGCGGCGGCCATTTATGTCTCACAGCTGGCGCGGCCTCGCGTGCGGGAGATCGTCAAGCCGGGCATCGAGTTGCTATCCGGGATTCCCTCGGTGGTTGTCGGTTTCTTCGCGCTGCTCGTGATGGCGACTTTCCTGCAAAAGCTGTTCGGCTACGAAGTGAGGCTAAACGCTTTCGTCGCCGGCATCGCGCTTGGATTTGCGGTCATCCCGATTGTGTTCTCCATCGCGGAGGATGCGCTTACGAGCGTCCCGCGCAGCTACACACAGGCCGCGCTGGCGCTCGGGGCATCGCGCTGGCAAACGGCGTGGCAAATCGTTTTGCCCGCGGCGCTGCCCGGCGTGTTTGCCGCCGTGGTGCTGGGCTTCGGGCGCGCCGTCGGCGAGACCATGATCGTGTTGATGGTCTGCTCGGCAAGCGTCATGTCCTGGAACATCTTCGACTCGGCGCGCAGTATCACCACCACGATCGCGGCGGAGATGGCCGAGACCGTGGCTGGAGGACATCACTACCGGATGCTGTTCATGCTGGGCGCGGTCCTCTTCGCGGTGACCTTCATTCTGAACATGATTGGCGACTTGGTGATTCATCGCTTCAAACAACGGCTGGAGGGGAAACGATGACTGCGGCAGTCCGAAGTCCGAGTTCCGAAGTCCGACGGTTCAAGTCGGAGCGCTTCGACTATGCGTCATTTCTGTTTTCCGGCCTTACGGGGGCGGCGACGCTGCTCATTCTGGCCATCCTCGCCGTCATCCTGTTCAACATCGTTCTCAACGGCCTGCCCGCGTTCTCCTGGCATTTCGTCTCCACGATTCCGAAGAAGGACTTTTTTGATCCCGCCACCACCGGTGTGCTCCCGATGATCATTGGCACAACCATTCGTGTGTTTGTAATGACCATCTTCGTCCTGCCGGTCGGCGTGATCACGGCTATCTACCTGACCGAGTACGCTCCGAACACAGCGCTGCTGACGCGCATCATCCGCGCAGCGGTCAACAACCTGGCAGGTGTTCCGTCCATTGTCTTCGGACTGTTCGGCCTCGGTTTTTTCATCACCTTCATTGGTGGCGGGTTGGACAACCTTCTGGGTAATACGGGTCCGGTATGGGGGCAGCCGGCCTTGGTGTGGGCCTCGCTCACGCTGGCGGTGATGACGTTGCCCGTTGTCATCGTGGCGACCGAGGAATCGCTAAAAGCCATCCCGATGGGGTTGCGCGAAGGCAGCCTGGCGCTGGGCGCAACCAAGCTCCAGACCATCGTCCGCGTAGTGTTGCCACAGGCCCTGCCCGGCATCATGACGGGGGGCATCCTGGCGGTCAGCCGCGCAGCGGGTGAGGTTGCACCGATCCTGTTTACCGGTGTGGCCTATTACATGGCTGACCTCCCGCGCAAGCTGAGCGACCAGTTCATGGACCTCGGGTACCACGTCTTCGTCCTTTCGACGCAGTCGCCGAATATCGAGCAGACGCGTCCCATTCTCTACGCCACGGTGCTCGTGCTCTTGATCCTGACGTTCGCGCTGAACTTTGTGGCCATTCTCATCCGGGCGCGCGTGCGGGCGAAACTTCGGGCTCTCGGCTGAATAGATGTTATGACGGATACTCTCTTTCCCAAAATCGAGCCCCTAAATCAGTCCACGGCGCCGGCGGCGCCGCTGATCGAGGTGGACAAGGTGTCGCTCTACTACGGCGCGGCACGGGCGCTCAAGGACATCACGCTGACCATGCGGGAGCGCGTGGTCACGGCCTTCATCGGCCCGAGCGGGTGTGGCAAGTCCACGTTGCTGCGGTGCTTCAACCGCATGAACGACCTGATAGATGGCGTGCGGATTGACGGCAGCATCAAGATCGCTGGCCAGGACATTTACGCGCCGGACGTGGATGCCATTGAGCTGCGCAAGCGCGTCGGCATGGTCTTCCAGAAGTCCAACCCGTTCCCAAAGTCCATTTTCGACAACGTCGCCTACGGCCTGCGGCTCCAAGGCCGGAGAAGTCGTAATGACTTGGACGCCGTGGTGGAGAAGAGCCTGCGTGGCGCGGCACTCTGGGACGAGGTAAAGGATCGGCTGCACGAGAGCGCGCTCGGGCTTTCCGGCGGACAGCAGCAGCGGCTGTGCATCGCTCGCGCCATCGCCGTCGAGCCGGACATCATCCTGATGGATGAACCGGCCTCGGCGTTGGATCCGATCGCCACGGCGCGAATCGAGGAGTTGATTCTGGAATTGAAAAAGGAGTTCACCATCGTCATCGTCACCCACAACATGCAACAAGCCGCGCGCATGTCCGATGACACCGCCTTCTTCTATTTGGGGGAGCTCATCGAGTTTGGCCCGACGAAGAAGATTTTCACCAACCCCGCCCAGAAGCGCACCGAGGATTACGTAACCGGACGGTTTGGCTGAGAGCCTCAGCCTTAATCGTAATCTTACTCTTGCCCTTAATCTGGTTCGCGGGGATGAGAGTGGGAAAGTGAGGGATTAAGAGAACGATTAAGATTAGGATCAAGAGCGAGAGCTGGAAACCGGAAGCAAGAACATGGAAACACACTTTGAACACGAACTCGCCAGTCTGAAGGAACGCCTGCTGACGATGGCGAGCCATGCGGAGAGCGCAGTCAACCGCGCTGTACAAGCGCTCACGGGACGCGACTACGACCTCGCGCTCAAGGTCAAGGATGACGATGACATTCTCGACCGGTTGGAGATCGAAGTGGACGAAGTGGCGATTGTTTTGCTGGCCAAAGCACCGCTGGCCAGTGATCTGCGTCTCGTCACCGTAGCGATGAAGATTTCGCAGAACTTGGAGCGCATCGGCGATGAGGCCGCCAAGGTCGCCAAGCGCGCCCGCTCACTCAGCCAGGAGCCGCCGGTGAAAGTGAGCGTGGATCTACCCCAAATGGCCATCACGGCGCTCGCGATGTTGAAAGCCGCCCTCGACGCGTTTGTCAATCATGACGCGGTCGCGGCCCGCGCGGTCATTCCCCGCGACGCGGCGGTGGACAGACTGAACAAGGAGATCCGCCGCCAGCTCATCGCCTTTATGACAGAACATCCAGACACGATTGAACGGTGTTTGGACCTGCTGACCGCCACCAAATGCCTGGAGCGCATCGCGGACCATGCCACCAACATTGCCGAGGATGTTGTCTATTTGTGCGAGGCCCAAGACATCCGGCACCAAGGCAAAGCCCGGCCTGCGGCGACCGTATGAGTGCGAAACCCTGCATCCTCGTTGTGGACGACGAGCCCGAGACAGTCGAGCTTGTCGAGTTTAACCTGCGGCAAGCGGGATTCGACGTGGCCACGGCGTCAGATGGAGCACAGGCGGTCAAGAAAGCGCGGGCGCAATTGCCGAGCCTGATCGTGCTGGACCTCATGCTGCCCGAGGTGGACGGCTTGGAGGTTTGCAGGATGTTGCGTCGTGATGTCAACACGGCAGGCATCCCCATCCTCATGCTCACGGCCAAGGCGGCGGAGCTGGATCGGGTGCTCGGGCTGGAGCTGGGCGCGGACGACTACGTGACCAAGCCGTTTAGCCCGCGGGAACTGGTGCTACGCGTCAAGAAACTCCTGGAACGGGGCAAAGCAAAGCCCACCACGGGCGAAACGATGAAGATCGGCGAACTGCTCATCGACCTGCCGCGGCACTTGGTGATGGTGCGCGGCAAGCGCGTCGAGTTGACCGCCACCGAGTTCAAGTTGCTCACCCTCCTGGCCCAGCGCCGCGGACGCGTGCAGACCCGCGACGCTTTGCTCCACGACGTTTGGGACTATAGCAGTCTGGTGGACACGCGGACGGTGGACACGCACATGCGCCGCCTTCGTGAAAAACTCGGCCCCGCGGCGAAGCATCTCGACACCGTGCGCGGAGTCGGCTACCGCTTTGCCGAATGAACCCCGCGCTTGCGGAAGCCGACGACTCCCATGTGCGCGCCCGGCAGGCGGCGCTCTTCGCCAGCATGTCCGAAGGCGTGCTCGTGCTCGATGAATCAGGCCGCGTCCAGATGGCCAATCGGGCCTTCACGCGCTTGTTCGATGTCGCCGGCGATCCCACGGGGCGCACCCTCCTCGAAACGCTGCGCGTGCGCGAGGTTCTGGAGTTGGCGGCGGAGGCGTCGCTAAACCACCAACCCTTGGGGCGGGAGCTTCGCCTTTCGGGCTTGGAAGAGCGCTGGTTGCAGGTGAACGCTTCCCCCATTACCAGTGCCGACGGTCGCTGGCTGGGCAGCATCCTGCTCTTCCACGACGTGACGCGCCTCAAGCAGTTCGAGCGCGCCCGCCAGGAATTCGTCGCCAACGTCAGCCATGAATTGCGCACCCCCCTGTCGCACATCAAGGGCTACGTTGAGACGCTGCTCAACGGTGCGAAGGACGATCCGACCGTGGCGACTCGCTTCCTCCAAACCATCGAGCGGAACGCGGGTCGGCTCCAGTTGCTCATCGAGGACTTGCTAACCATTTCCGAGCTGGAATCCGGCCGCGTGCTGCTGAACCTGCAATCCGTGTCGCTTCGAAATGTGGCGGGCAAGGTGTTCGAGGACTTCAAAGCCCGGGCAAGCGCCCGTGCTGTCACGCTGACCAATGAGCTTCCCGAAGTGAGTGTGCGAGCCGACGCCGCGCGCATTGAGCAAGTGATCTCCAACCTCGTGGACAACGCCGTCAAGTATGGCCGGGCAGGCGGCCAGATCGTCGTCAGCGCGCGCGCCTTGCCGCAGAGCATGCTGGAGGTGAGTGTGCGCGATGACGGCCCCGGCCTGCCACCGGAGGCTCTGGAACGCATCTTCGAGCGCTTCTACCGCGTGGATAAGGCGCGCTCGCGCGAGCAAGGCGGGACCGGCTTGGGCTTGTCCATCGTCAAGCACATCGTCCAGAGTCACGGAGGGCGAGTCTGGGCGAAAAGCGAGCCGGGCCGGGGAGCGACGTTTTTCTTCACTTTGCCGCAGGCCACCGAGACAAAGTCCACCTGAGCGGGGACACGTGGAACTGGGTCTTTGAGGCGAGGTGGATATCAAGGGGCGGGCCGTTGCCTGCGAGGACGGCGACGATCATGCTGCCGACGGCTGCGGTAATTACCTTCTTGCGAAGAACACCTTCGGAGCGGGTGCGAACGGAAGTGGCGGTCAGGAGGAGCGCGCCCGGTCCCCGGGCGCAGCGGCCAAACCTGCCAATCCCTGCGAGACCTGCACCCCATCGGGTGGCTACTCCGCGCTGCGGACAGGGACTGTCCGCGGTCCGATGCCTCAGCGGTGTGTGGATTTCGAACGCGGTGACCGCCCATTCCTTTCGCCCCGCTTTGGAACGCGGGGCTTTACAGTAACCACGGGCATCAGCATCTTGACACGAGCAAGCAGCACGGCGTCGCCCACTATGCAACGAGTGATGATGACGATGGTTGTCTGATCCTGGATCCAGAGTCCAAAGTGCGGAGGGCGATGTCTGTAAAGCTGCCAACCGGCCCAATCAACTATGGCTGACCCGATTGCTCCACCCGCCACGCCCGGGCTGAAACGTGCCTTGGGGCTTCCCGGTTTGATCCTGTACGGGATCATTCTCATCCAACCCACCGCCCCGATGCCGCTCTTCGGTGCCGCCGCCGAAAAGGCGCAGGGCCACGTGGTCACGACCATTCTGATCGGCATGGTGGCAATGCTCTTCACCGCGATCAGCTACGGTCGGATGGCCAATGTTTACCCAAGCGCTGGTTCGGCCTACGCTTACGTCAGCCGCGAAATTCATCCCGCGCTCGGCTACTTCGTCGGCTGGGGAATGATCTTCGATTACGTGATGAACCCGATCATCTGCACGATCTGGTGCAGCAAGGCGGCCATGAATTTCATTCCGGGAATCCCGTTCGCCGCCTGTGCGGTGTTCTTCGCGCTGCTGTTCACCGGGATGAACCTGCGTGCCATCGAAGCCAGCACCCGAACCAACGCGGTCATCGCCAGCGGATTGGGCGTGGTGATCCTCCTGTTTCTGGGCGCAGCAGTGCGCCATCTTTGGCTGCAACCGCCCGACGGGGTAGCCGGTTGGACGCTGCCGTTCTATGATCCGAAGACGTTTTCCTTTCCCGTTCTTTCCGGCGGGGCCGCGTTGGCAGTGCTGACGTACATCGGCTTCGACGGCATTTCGACACTATCGGAGGAAGTCCACAACCCGCGCCGCAATGTGTTGCTTGCAACCGTGCTCGTCTGCGTAATCACAGGCGTGCTGGCGTCCATCCAGGTTTATGCCGCACAACTCGTTTGGCCGGAGCCGAAGTTCCCTGACACCGATACCGCGTTCTGTTACGTCGC
>CAZWJC010000121.1:0-19805 GCA_964634255.1 uncultured Verrucomicrobiota bacterium
GGAGGCGCAGGGCGATCCACAATTGTGCGACTACGACGCGATCATGGTGGACGAGGCCCACGAGCGCAGCCTGAACATTGATTTCCTGATCGGCCACCTCAAGGGCCTGCTGGCGCGGCGCGCGGACCTAAAACTGATCGTCACCTCGGCCACCATCGACACCCAGGCGTTCTCGCGTCACTTCGGCAACGCGCCAATTATCGAGGTCTCCGGTCGGCTCTATCCGGTCGAGGTCGTTTATCAGCCACCAGAATCCGAATCCGAAGAACAGGGCGACGTCAGCTACGTGGACGCGGCAGTGTCGGCCAGTGAGCGCGTGCTTTACGAGAGCAGCTTTGGCGACGTGTTGATCTTCATGCCTGGCGAACGCGACATCCGCGAAGCCGGGGACCAACTCGAAGGCCGCTTTGCCAACGACGCCGAGATCATCCCGCTCTTCGGCCGGCTCAGTTCCGGCGACCAGCAACGCGTCTTCGCTACCAGCGCCCGCCGGAAGATCGTCATCGCCACGAACATCGCCGAAACCTCGCTTACCATCCCGGGCATCCGGTTCGTGATTGACGCCGGCCTGGCGCGCATCAGCCGCTACAATCCGCGCACCCGCACGCGGCGGTTGCCCATCGAGCCCGTCTCGCAGAGCAGCGCCAACCAGCGCAAAGGCCGTGCGGGTCGCGTGCAGGACGGCGTATGCATCCGGCTGTTCTCCGAGGAGGATTTCGACGCCCGCCCGGCCTTCACGCAGCCGGAGATTCAGCGGGCGAATCTTGCCGAAGTCATCCTGCGCATGAAGGCGTTTGGGTTGGGCGACATCGAGACTTTTCCCTTCATCCAACCGCCCACGCCTGCCGCGATCGCCAACGGCTACACGCTACTCCAGGAACTCGGCGCCCTCGATGCCCAGCGAGCACTCACCCCGTTGGGACACGATTTGGCGCGGTTGCCGATTGATCCCACGCTCGGCCGCATGTTGCTCCAATCGCAGCGCGAGCATGCCACGCGGGAATTGCTCATCATCGCCGCCGGACTCAGCATCCAGGACCCGCGCGAGCGCCCGCTGGATCAGAAGGACGCTGCTAACGCCGCGCACAGACGCTTTGCCGATCCGCAATCCGATTTCCTCACGCTGCTGAACATCTGGAACGCCGTTCACGACGAGTGGGAGCGCCTCCGCACGCAAAACCAGCGACGAAAATTCTGCCGGCAGCACTTCCTCTCGTATCTGCGGATGCGCGAATGGCAAGACCTCTACGCGCAGTTGCACGACGCGCTCGACGATCTCCGCACGTTGAAGCTCAACGAAAGCAACGCCGCCTATGAAGCGATCCATCGCTCGATACTGGCCGGCCTCATCGGCCACGTCGCACAACGCGAGGAGCGGAACACGTTCAAAGCATCAGGCAATCGGCTTGTCACGGTGTTTCCGGGTTCGGCCCTTTACGAGCGCGGGGAGAAACCTGCCAAAGGCCGATCGGCGAAGGGGCAAGCGCCGCCGAAGCCCAAGTCCAATCAGCCGGAGTGGATCGTCGCGGGCGAAATCGTCGAGACGTCGCAGTTGTTCGCACGGACGGTCGCGGGCATTGACCCGCTCTGGATCTACCAGCTCGCGCCCCATTGCTGTAAGCTAACGCATCAAAACCCGCATTGGAGCGCCGCGGCAGGGCGGGTGTTAGCGGATGAGATCATCACGCTGCACGGCTTGGAAGTTCAGCGGCGCAAGGTCGCGTATGGAAACATCAACGCGAAGGAGGCGACCGCGATCTTCATTCGAGCGGCTTTGGTGGAGGAAGACCTGACTCCGCCCCGGCCCGCACCGCGGCGAGGAGTTGATCCAGATGATGAAATCCGCGAGGCGTTAATGAGGCCGGCGTATGCCGCCGATCCGCGTCAGCGTCTTGGAGTGCGCCAGTCCTCTGGCGCTTTCGTTTCGCCATCGGCCTCAAAGCGGCAGAGGGCTGCCGCAGTCCAAAACCTGGCGGACAGTGCTTCCTCGCTCGCAAGCCACAAGCACGAGGGTAATTCGACCACGGTTCAGCCAGAGGATCAGCAGGAGTTGCCAGCGCAATACCCGTTCCTTAAGCACAACCGCGCCCTGCGCCAGAAGATCGAGAACCTCCAGACCCGCGCCCGCCATCACGGCCTGGTGGATTTGGACCAGGCATTCTGCGACTTCTACGCGGCTCGAATTGAAAACGTCTCCTCCTTCGACGAACTGAACCGCCTGCTGCGCGAGCGTTCCGGGCAAGATTTCCTCTGCGCTACCGAAGCTGACATCCTCGGCGATCTGCAACTGAACTACGATCCAGAGTCGTTCCCGGATGCGGTGCATCTTGCCGAACAGCCGCTGCCGCTGCGCTACGCCTACGCGCCAGGTGAGGAATGGGACGGCGTGACCGTGCAACTGCCGGTGGAACTGGCTCGCTCACTGTCGCCTGCGGCAGTCGAGTGGTCCGTGCCGGGGCTGCGCGCCGAGCAAGTGGGCGAGCTGCTGCGTTCGTTACCACGTGCGCTCCGCCGGGAACTCCAGCCCATCGAACCCAAGGTCGCCGAAATTGTCCGCGAGTTACAGCCCTCGGGTGATTCGCTCTGCGCCGATTTGGGCCGCTTCCTTTTGTGTCGCTACGGCGTGACCGTCCCGCCCAACGCGTGGCGAGCCGAGGCCATGCCCGCGCACCTGCGACCGCGCGTCGAGGTGGTGGACGCCAAACGCAAGTCGCTCATGGCAGGACGCGACCTGGAACAACTGCGCACGCAGTTGAAAGAAGTCAAAGCCGCGCCTTCCTCTGATGGCAGTGAAGCCTGGCGGCGCGCCGCGGAGAAATGGGAACGCGCCGCGGTGACAGGGTGGACCTTTGGCGATTTACCCGAGCGCATCTTAGTGAGTGGTGATCCCCTCACCCGACCTTCGGCTACCCTCTCCCCATCCGATGGGGAGAGGGCCGGGGTGAGGGCCACGTCGGACAATTCGCCGCCGCCCGTCTATGCCTGGCCCGGTCTGGCGTTGGAAGGACATGACGTCAGCGTGCGCCTGTTCCGTAGCGCGGACCTCGCCCGTGAAGCGAGCCTCCAAGGCGTGGCACGGCTCGTCGAACTGGCCATCCAGAAAGACCTCGCCTGGCTGCACCGGGACTTGCGAACGCTCGCTCAGCTCAACGTGCTTTACGCACCGCTTGGTTCAGCCGACGACTTGCAGGAAGCCGCCTTTGAGCATCTCAAGCGCCACGTGCTCCCGGGCATGCCGTTGCCGGCACTGACGCAGGCTGCTTTCGATGCCGCCGTCCTTCAGTCGCGAGTACGCCTGCGCGGTTTGCCCACACAGCTCGCTGATCGCCTGCGCGCCATCCTCCAGCTCCGACAGCAGATCGCCGCGAAGCTCGGCAGCAGCAGCCCCGCGCCGATCATCTCGCGCCCGCAACGGCTCACCGATTTCAGCCAGCTTGGCCAGCCCGCCGCGCCCAGCGCGCGGCATCCGCTCGCCACAGATTTGTACGCCTTGCTGCCGAGCGATTTCCTGAAGCGAATCTCCTTCGAACGTCTCGCCACAATGCCGCGTTACTTGAAGGCCCTGCTGATCCGCATCGAACGCGCCGCGCTCAAACCCGCGAAGGACCAGGAACGCGCCACCCTCCTTGCGCCGTATCAACAAGCCGCCCAGCAACTCGCCGCGGCCCCGCCCAAGTCACTCGCAGGCCGCCGCGCGACCGACGAATTCCGTTGGCTGGTGGAGGAATTCAAGGTCTCTCTTTTTGCCCAGGAGCTCGGCACCGCCGCCCCCATCTCCGCCAAGCGACTAGATCAACACCTTGAAAAACTCAAGGCGATGGCTTGATCGTTCGCAACGCTTACTGAGGCAGCACCTCCAGCCGTCGCGAGGCCACCGCCATTCTCTCTGCTCGAAGGCAAGCGGCATCGCGCCGCGCTTTTCCTGTTTCCAAGCCGGAGGGTTTGTTTCATTTTACGGCTGCACATTTGTATGGCCGAAAAACCAAAGCACAATTACGACGAGAGCAAGATCAAGACGCTGAGTTCGCTGGAGCATATCCGGCTGCGCACGGGCATGTACATCGGGCGCATCGGCAACGGCAATCATTACGACGACGGGTGTTACATCATGCTCAAGGAGGTCGTGGACAACGCCATCGATGAATTCATCATGGGCCACGGCAAAGAGGTCGAAATCAAGATTGCTGGAACGAAGGTCGGCGTGCGCGATTTCGGGCGCGGGATTCCGCTGGGCAAGGTCGTGGACTGCGTCTCGAAAATCAATACGGGTGCAAAGTACAACGACGACGTATTTCAGTTTAGCGTCGGCCTCAACGGCGTCGGCACGAAGGCGGTGAACGCGCTCTCCAAGGCATTCCTGGTGCGGAGTCATCGCGACGGCGAGTACGCCGAGGCCTCGTTCAAGACGGGCAAGCTCAAGAAGGAAGACTCCGGCAAAACCAAAGAGCCGAACGGCACGTTCATCGAGTTCGAGCCGGACCCGGAGATTTTTAAGGACACAGAATTCAAGCAGGAATACGTGGAGCGCCGCCTGCGCCATTACAGTTACCTGAACACCGGATTGAAGCTGATCCTGAGGACGCCGGCCTCACCCGAACCGAAGGTGTTTCAGTCGCGCCACGGTTTGATGGACCTGGTGATGGAAGACCTCGGCTCAGACGGCAGCGAGCCGTTGTATTCGCCGTTGCATTACGCGAGCAAAACGCTGGAGTTCTGCTTCACGCACAGCAATTCGCGCTACGGCGAGACGTTCTATTCGTTCGTCAACGGCCAATACACGAGCGACGGCGGCACGCATTTGAGCGCGTTCCGCGAGGGGTTGCTCAAGGCGGTGAACGAGTATTGCGGCGGCAAGTTCGAGGGCGACGACGTGCGCGAGGCGATGGTCGGCGCGGTGGCGATCCGGTTGAAGGACCCGATGTTCGAGTCACAGACTAAGAACAAGCTGGGCAACACGGAAATCCGCACCGAGCTCGTCAACAGCGTGCGCGAGGAACTGCTGCACTTCTTCCAGCGCAACAAGCAGATCGCCGAGACGATCGTCGCCAAGGTCAAGGACACGGAGGAACTGCGGAAGGAATTGCAGAACGTGAAGAAGCTCGCACGCGAACGCGCCAAGGCGATCACGTTGCGCATCCCGCAGTTGAAGGACTGCAAGAATCACTTCGACCGGAAGCGCGAGAAGGGCAAGGGCACGATGGTGTTCATCTGCGAAGGCCAGTCCGCCGCTGGCTCGATCACCAGCTGCCGTGACGTGAACAACCAAGCGGTCTTCGTGCTCCGGGGCAAGCCGCTCAACGTTTGGGACCTCAAGCGCGACGTGATGTACAAGAACGATGAGCTCTACAACCTCATGCAGGCGCTCAACGTCGAGGACAACACCGAGGGGCTTCGCTACGAGAAGGTCATTCTCGCCACCGACGCGGATGTGGACGGCCTGCACATCCGCAATCTGATGATCACGTATTTCTTCCGCTTCTTCGAGCAACTCGTCCACGACGACCACGTCTATGTGCTGGAGACGCCGCTGTTCCGCGTGCGCAACAAAGCCGAGACGATCTATTGCTACAGCGAGGCCGAACGCGATGCGGCGTCCACGAAGCTCGGCGGCAAGCCCGAGATCACGCGGTTCAAAGGCTTGGGCGAAATCAGCCCGAAGGAATTCCAGCAATTCATCGGCAAGGAAATGCGGCTGAGCAAAGTGGAATACGCGCCGCGCGCGGAATCCGCGCCAATCCTGAGTTTCTACATGGGCAAGAACACGCCCGAGCGCAAAGACTACATCATGGACAGGCTGGTTGTGCCGGTGGAGGACTGAAATGTAATGTTTGGTTTGCTGTGGTCGGGGTCGAGCCGGTGCTTCGCGGATAGCCAGATTACTTCGCGGAATACGCATCGAGCGTCGACTACCCTGCCCTCCCAAGATTGAAATTGGTCGTTTGACGGACGGCCCACGCCGCTTCGATTTTCTTCGTCTCGGCCAACTCAGAAGACTGGCGACGAGTTAATTAGAGGCTGAGCCGAATCACTCGCCGCTGCCGTCTGCACACACGCTTTCCAGCCCGACCAGGCGAGGTTGTCACTTTAAATATGGCATTTGGCGCTTTTGCAATGACACTTCCTACCGCCCCGAATATAAACTCCGCCACTGAGCTGATGACATTCAATCTGCAGCGTCAAGAAAGGTCCGGCACACGTGTGGCAGCCGTTGTGTTGGCGGCAAGCATATTACTCCATCCCGCGGGAGCCAGCGAAGCGTCGCTTGCATCGGAAGAGCAAACGGTCAAAGCCGCTGGGTTTGCGCCCGGATCCAATCTGCAGTTCCACGATGGGGCGAAGGAGCGAAAGCTCGCTCTGAAGACTCGATGGCCGTTACCGTTCGCCCAATCGGCGATCAAACAGAATCCCGAACCCTCGCGACTTGGCCCAAGCGAACTGAAACCTCACTTCGCCGTCCGGTTCGCCCTGCCGATTCCGCCGGACAACGACACCAACCTCGTGGGGCGTCTCGCGGGTGTGGATGGCGAGGTTTGGGCGCACAATCACTCCCCCGGGTTTGAGGTGCTGCCGAATGGCGATCTGCTGGCTATCTACTTCAGCGCGCGGATGGCAAGCGGTGCGGCGGAAAGCGCCCCAGATACCCGGTTCGTTCAAGGCCGTTTGCGGCATGGTGCTGAGGAGTGGGACATGCCGGAGCAGTTTTGCGACTTCGAAGGGATGAACGATCAATCGGCGTTGCTGTGGACGGACGGAAATACGGTTCGCTTCTTCGGTGGTGGACGTGGAGCGTCAGGGTGGCTGGCGTTCAAGATGGCTGTGTCCACCAACAACGGCGCGACGTGGGAACTGTCCGTTCCTTTGCTGGACAAGCCGGCAAGTGATTTCACCGCACAACCCATCGTCAACGCGTTTCGCAGCGTGAGCGGCGCGATGTTCTTCGCGATGGATGCCGCGGAGGATAACAGCTTCCTGTGGCGTAGCGATGACGGAGGGGTTCATTGGCGCGATGTCGGCGGACGTACCGGGGCGCGGCATTCAACGATCGTTCCGCTGGATAACACAGGCCACCTGCTTTCCATCGGCGGCAAGAACACCAGCTTGGACGGATGGTCACCGATGAACACCTCCAGCGACTGGGGTGCAACGTGGTCGGCGAACCAACGCTCGCCCTTTCCCGCGCTGGGCAGCAACCAGCGGCCCTGCCTGATCCGCCTTGCCAACGGTCATTTGCTTTGCGTCACGGACTCCTATCTCCGCAAAACCGGAATGTCGCCGGAGGGCTGGACGTTGGGCGAAGGGTGCTTTGTCGCGGTTTCGAAAGACAACGGCCAGACTTGGCATTTCAAACGGCTACCCGTCGAGTTGCCGCACGAGAAGGATCGCAAGCACGGCACGCTGGGCTACGCAACCGCGCGCCAGGCTCCGAACGGCGTCATCCACGTGCTCGCGACCATGACGCATCCGTGCCTGCATTACGAGTTCAACGAGGCGTGGGTCTTTTCGGACGCCGGGGATATCCAGCCAGAGACTGGCGGCGGCAAGGTCCAACGATTTCGCGAGGACTATCCCAACGGCAAGCCGCGAATCGTTTGGAGCGCGCGGGTTTGCCCGAACGGCCGTTACCTGCTTCACGGCAAGGAGACGAGCTACCACGCGAACGGGTGCAAGGAACACGAAGTTACCTACGCCAGCGGCCGCAAGACCGGCACGGAAGCCTTCTGGGCTGCTGACGGCACGAAGCTCTGGGCTTGGAAACACAACCCGCGAAAGAACTTCAGCATCTGGACGCACTACTGGCCCAACGGTCGCAAGCGGTTGGAGTCCACTTGGAACACGAAGCCGGCGGCGCGAGACTTGAAGCGGCAGTTTGTGGGCATGGTGGCGGACGGCCCGGCCAAGCACTGGAACGAACGCGGAAAGCTGGCGGAGATCTATCACTTCGCGAATGGCGAGTTGGTGGGGGAGGTCGCCCGATGAGTCTATTGGATTCACTTATCGTTCTGATCTACTTCGCGATCGTCTTCGGCATCGGCTTTTACTTCTCGCGTAACCAGAAGACGACGCAGGACTATTTCCTCGCGGGCAAGAATGTTCCGGGTTGGGTGGTCATCTTTGCTGTGGTCGGCACGATGATCAGCAGCACGAGCTTCATTGGGCATCCGGGCAACGTTTATGCGCGCGACATGTGGAACCTGCCGTCGTTCCTCATGCTGCCGGTGGTGATGCTCTTCGTGTCGCGCTTCGTGGTCGTGTTCTACCGCCGCACGGTGCGCATGAGCATTTACGACTACCTGGAGAAGCGGTTCAGCTACGGAGCGCGGGCGTATGGCGCGGCGGCGTTCATCGTCAGCCGCGTGGTGGACATGAGCGCGACGCTGTATTTCCTGGCCATCCCCGTCTCCTACCTCAGCGGTTTCAGTGTCTGGTGGGTGATCCTGGTGGTGGGCTTGGTGACGCTGGTGATGACGGTCGCGGGCGGCATCGCCGCGGTGGTCTATGCGGATGTGTTCCAAGGCGTGCTCCTCATCGGTGGCGCGCTGGCGTGCCTGGGCATCGCGCTATTTCGCCCCGAAGGCGGGCCGGGGGCAGTGCTCCAAACCGCGTGGGACGGCGGCAAGTTCGGTCTGGGCAACTGGTCGTTCAGTTGGTTCACGGACAACATTTGGTTCTACCTCGTTGGTGGCGGCATCTGGGCGGTGCAGCGTTACGCGCTCGATCAGCACATCGTGCAGAAATACCTCGTGGCGCGCACCGACCGGCAGGCGCAAATGGGCGCGTACTTGGGCGCAATCGCTTGTTTGCCGGTGTGGCTGCTCTTCTTTCTGCTCGGCGCGTGCCTCTGGGCGTTCTTTCAGTTGACCGGCGCGCAACTGCCCGGCGACGTCGCCTCGGTGAAGGACAACATCGTGCCGTACTTCATCAAGACCCAACTGCCTGTCGGCGTGATTGGCCTGGTCGTCGCTGCGCTGATGGCCGCCGCGATGTCCAGCCTCGATTCTGACCTCAACAGCATGGCGACGGTGATCGTGGACGATTTTTACGCGCGACTGCGCCCGGATTCCACGGACCGCGAGCGGCTCTGGTTGGGACGTGTGGCGGTGGGCACGTTGGGCGTCCTAGCCATTCTGTTCTCGCAACTCTGGATCGGCGTCGGCACCGCGCTGGAGTTCGGGGTGCAGCTCTTCTCCATCGCCACGGCGGGCATGCTGGGCTTGTTCGCGCTCGGTGCGCTGACGAAGCGGGCGAACGCCTGGGGAGCCATGGTTGGGATCGTCGCCTGCGTCCTGTTCACTGCATGGGCCACGCTCACGTCCGTGACGCTGCCGGCGTTCAACGGTGTGATGCTGGACCTCGGCCCGTTCAACTACCGGCTGCATCCGTTCCTGATCGGCATCTTCAACCACGCCATCCTGTTCGGGGTCGGCTTGTCGGCAAGCCTGTGGTTTGGAAGGAACTCAATGCCGCAAGTACAAGCCGTCAGGCCGGTGGTGAACCGGTGAGTGTTATGAACATCCAACATTCAACATCCAACGCCCAACATCCAAGCACCCTGCATAACGCGTCCAGGCTCGCTCGATGTTGGAGGTTGGGTGTTGAGTGTTCGATGTTCGCCAAACCCTCATGAACTCCATCACGCTGCTCCAACCGCCGCGAATTGTCTTCGGCGATGGCTGTGCGCCGCAGTGCGCCGAGTTCCTCGCGCAACGTGGTGTCCAACGTGCGCTGCTGGTGTCGAGCACGCCCGTGTTGCCGACGATCGGCGCTGTGCTCGATGCACTGACGAAAGCCGGGCTCACCGTCGTGCAAGCGCCACCCGTGGATTGCGAGCCGAGCTGCCGCACGTTTGAAGACGTTCTCGCGGTCGCGCGGCGGGAGAACGTGGAAGCCGCGTTGGGGATCGGTGGTGGCAGCGCATTGGACGTGGCGAAACTTGTCGCCGCGCTGGCGCGTGGCCAGCAGTCGGTTGCGGAAGTCTTCGGGATCACCTTGCTCGCGGGCCGGAGTCTGCCGCTCGTTTGCCTGCCTACCACCGCTGGTACGGGAAGCGAAGTTTCGCCCAATGCCATTCTGCTGGACGAGGCGGATGAATTGAAAAAGGGCGTGATCAGCCCGCATCTCGTGCCGGACGCGGCGTTCGTGGATCCGCTCCTCACCCATTCCGTCCCGCCGGCGGTCACGGCGGCGACGGGTCTGGACGCGCTCACGCATTGCATCGAGGCGTTCGCCAACAAGTACGCCCATCCGCTGGTGGACGCCTACGCGCTGCAAGGCATCCGGTTGATCGCGGCGAATCTGGAACGCGCTGTTCGCCACGGCAAGGATGCCGAGGCTCGTGCGGGCATGGCCCTGGGCAGCATGTGCGGTGGACTGTGTCTTGGTCCGGTGAACACGGCGGCGGTACATGCGCTGGCGTATCCGCTTGGTGGACGTTTTCATGTCGCGCACGGTGTTTCCAACGCGGTTCTGTTGCCGCATGTGTTGCGTTTCAATCTACCCAGCGCACCCGCGCGCTACGCGGCGGTGGCGGCGGCATTGGGCGTCTCCGGGAAGCAAACCGAGTTGGAAACGGCTGCCCACGGCATCGAGCGCATCGTCCGCACTTCCAAAGCCTGTGGGATCCCGCAGCGACTTTCCGATCTCGGGGTTCCGCGCGATGCGATTCCAGCAATGGCGAAGTCGGCCATGCAGGTCACGCGCTTGCTCCGGAACAACCTCCGCCCGGTGACCGAGGCGGATGCGATCCAAATCTACGAGGCAGCTTTCTGAGATGACGCACGGCACAAAACATTGCGGCGTCGTGGTGCCGATGGTCACGCCGGTTACCCAGGCCGGAGAGATTGACGAGCCGGCCATGAATCGACTTGTCGAGTCTCTGATTGCGGGTGGCGTGAATGGAATCTTCGTGCTCGGCACCACGGGCGAAGGTTCGTCGGTTCCGCCCGCGACCCGGCTGCGTTTGGTGGACCTCGCGGTCACGCAGGTGAAGCGTCGCGTGCGAGTCTATGCGGGCATCGGCGACACGCCCACGGAAGCGCTCGTCATGGGCAACGAGTATCTGGACGCCGGCGCGGATGCGCTGGTCGCCCGGCCGCCAGTTGCCTATCCCACCGGCGACCTGTTGCGCTGGTACCGCTGGTTGCTGGATGGACTCAGCGGGCCGTTGATCATGTACAACATCCCACCGATGGCGAATATCTCGATCCCACTCGACGTGGTGGGGCAACTGGTCGGCCATCCACGGCTGGCGGGCATCAAAGACTCGGAGAACAAACGAGACCGGTTCGAGGAACTTCTACAACGATTCGGTGGGCGGCCTGACTTTTCAGTCTTCGTCGGCGTCGGCGCGCTGATGGCACAAGGCTTGAGACTGGGCGCGGACGGCATCGTGCCCAGTGTCGGCAATCTCATCCCGGAAGTTTGCCGGGAGATGTGGGAGGCGGCGAAACAGAAAGACTGGACTACTGTGGATCGTTGCGGGCAGCGGCTGCTGGCGGTCGCCGGACTCTACCAAAACGGGCGCACGCTGGGCGAATCACTGGCCGCGCTCAAGGCCGCGCTCCATTGTCGTGGCATCTGCGGGCCGAATGTCCTGCCTCCGCTCATTCCTCTGGCCGAATCCGAATGGGCGACGGTTCACGGCGCGATGCGAGCGCTAGGCTTGTCGACGTAACGCACAAATGAGCCCCCGCCCGATCCTTGGCCTTACGATGGGCGACCCTGCAGGTGTCGGTCCGGAATTGTGTCTGCGCGCGCTGGCCGAGTCCTCGGTTCTGAGCGCCTGTGTGCCTGTCTTGTTTGGTGATGCGGAAGTACTGCAGAGGTTGGCTGATTTGGGCCTGCCCCAACCAAAGTTCCGAGTTGTAGCCCTGGCGGATTGGCCCAAGCTGGAGGATGTCAGGGAACCGACCCTTGTGGATTGTAGGGTGGTGGACGCGGCGTCCATTCAGCCCGGCGTGGTTTCCGCCGCCTGTGGCAGGGCCGCTTACAGCTACATCGAAAACGCGATTCGGGCGGCGCTCGCGGGCAAGATCGCAGGCGTCGTTACGGCGCCGATCAACAAAAAGGCGCTCCAGCTCGCCGAGATTCCGCATCCAGGCCACACGGAGATTTTCAGCGTGATCACGGGGGCCAAGCGCAGTTGCATGATGTTGCGTTCGGACGTGCTCACCGTGAGCATGGTCACGACACACGTCGGCTACGGCGAAGTGCCGAGCCGGCTTACAGTCGAGCGTGTGCTGGACGTGATTGAACTCACGGCCAATGCCATCCAACGGATGATTTGCCGACCCGCCCGGCTGGGCATCTGTGGCTTGAACCCGCACGCGGGTGAGCATGGATTGTTTGGCCAGTACGAAGAAGAACGCTTCGTCGAGCCTGCGGTGGCACAGGCCCGCCAGAAGGGCATCGCCATCGAAGGCCCGCTCCCACCGGATGCCGCTTTCACAGTCGCCGTGCGGAACAAGTTCGACGCCATCGTCACGCTCTATCACGACCAGGGACACATCCCGTTTAAGATGCTGGCGTTCGACACCGGCGTGAACGTTACGCTTGGCCTACCGATCATTCGAACGTCCGTGGACCATGGCACAGCGTTCGATATTGCATGGAAAGGAGTGGCCAACCCGACAAGCCTTGTTGCTGCGATCCGGGTCGCCCTCGAATTGGCGCAAGGTTCGGAGCGAGCGCCTGCCCAGCCATGATTGCGGTCATCGCGGATGATTTGACGGGCGCAGCAGAACTCGCAGCAGTGGGCTGGCGGCACGGGCTGAGGGCGGAGGTGGTGTTGGGGAATTCGGATCTCCACCTTAAGGCAATTGGCGAGGGAACGCCGGCTGAAGCCGGGCCCGCGAATCTGGTTTGCGTGGACACCGATTCGCGCTCGTGCCCGGCAGCGGAGGCGGAGGAACGCGCAGCGACGGCGACCAAGGCGTTACTGGCGGCTGGGGCGGAATGGGTCTTCAAAAAGGTGGATTCGGTCTTGCGCGGCAATGTGGCACCGGAGGTGACGGCGATGATGCGCGAGACCGACGCCCCGGTGGCCTTGCTCGTGCCGGCGAATCCCTCACTCGGACGCGTGATTCGTGGTGGCTATTACTTCGTTCACGGCCAGCCACTTCACGAAACCGAATTTGCACGCGACCCCGGCCATCCGCGGCGTTCGTCGAGCGTGCTGGAGTTGCTGGAGCCAAAGTCGCCGGGGCAGATCCGAAGCTGTCGGGCTGGCGAACCGCTGCCCACGCGCGGCATCGTCGTGGGCGACGTGGGCAGCAAGTCCGATCTGGACGCGTGGGCGGCACAACGCCGGCACAGTATGTTGCTCGCCGGCGGCGCGGAGTTTTTTGGAGCGGTGCTGGCAGCTTCCGGTTCTGTTACCCGGCCAACCGACGCAACCGACGCATGGTCACGCGGCGCAGCGGCACATGTAATTCCACCGTTGGCCAGCGCCAGCTCGAAGGTCATGATGCACCCCCAATTGGGACCGCGCACCCTGTTCGTTTGCGGCAGCACGAGCGAGGCCTGTCGGCGGTTCGTTGAGCGGGCGACGGTGTTGCGCGTGCCGGTGTTTGGACTGCCGGATAGCCTGGCCCATGGCGAGATCAGCAGCCCGGAAGACTTGCAGACCATCGCCTGCGAGGCTGGAGAGGCATTGAAGAAAACCGGCCGGGCGCTGTTGGCTGTGGGGTTGCCGTTCCTGGCAGAACCGGCGCGGGCGCAGAAGCTGACTTCTCACCTCGTGACGATTGCAGCAGCGGTGCTGCGGCGGACGGTGGTGGGGCACGTCTTCGCCGAGGGCGGCGCCACGGCGGTGGAACTGGCGCGACGCATGGGTTGGACGCGTTTACGCGTAACACGAGAGCTATGCCCCGGGGTCGCGACGATGGAAGTGGTTCCGGCTATGCAGCTCTGTTTCACCGTGAAACCAGGCAGCTACATCTGGCCGTCTGGCATTTTACTTGGCGGCTGAAGATTCGTATGTGCATTGGACAGCGAGCGTTAGACTGTGCTAAAGAAATGGCCATGCCGCTGCGCCGCGACCAGCCTGATAACCTCGTTTACATCGAGCCTTCCCCCATTGCGCGCCGGCTGCTCTGGCATCTTTTCTCCCTCGGCTCGCGGCGCGTGGACAGCCCGGATCGGCACGATTCTTTTGAGAAGCCGGGCGCACATCTGTTCTGGGTGCAATCCGGCGAGGGCCGGTTGGAGCAGGCAACCGGGCAGTTCGCCCTCACTCGCGGGAGGAAGCTCTGGCTGCTGGACATGAGCAAACCGCGCACGTACGCCCCGGCGCCGGGACGGCACTTGACGATTACCGGGTTTCGCTTTGGCGGGCCGGGATTGGAGTTCTGGCTGGAGGAGATTCGGAGCATCGAGAACTCCGAATTCGTGCTGGAGGATTTCGGATTCGTGCGGGCGAGCCATGCCGAATTGTTGCGACTCGTGCGCCGCAAGCCAACCGGTTGGGAATGGCAGATTCACGTGGTCATCACCAACCTGTTGGGGACATTGCTCATGTCGCGGCGGCTGCTGGTGTCGCCACAGGCGGAATTGCCGCCGCCAGTGCTGCGGGTCCTGAACGCCATTGCTGCCAATCCATCGCGCGATTGGAAGGCAAACGAACTGGCCTGCGTGGGGAAAGTCAGCTACTCGGGGTTGCGCGCGTTGTTTCAGAAAGTGGGACAAGGGACCATTCACCAGCACATCCAGAGGGCGCGGGTGGATCAGGCGCGTCTGTTGCTGGCCGATCAGCGGCTTTCAGTGAAAGACGTGGCGGCGCAGCTCAATTTCTCCAGCGAGTTTTACTTCAGTCACTTTTTCCGGCATCACACCGGCATGAGCCCGACCGAACACCGACGGCATCTGCCAGCCTGATTCGTGCGTCGCGCCCTGAACTGCGGAACTCCGGTCGCTGGCAATTCTCACAAGTGATTTGCCATTTCTTTGATTACGATCCAAGGTAAGCCGTGATAGTAGTCAGGCAATGATTAGCACATGCGTAACCCAGCCCAAGTCCTGACGACCGTACGCTGACGCGGCAACGGCTGACCGGGCGGCGGAGACTTCGCTTACCCGGCACTTTGGACTTCCTGGAGGTTAACGCAGCAACGTGGACAGATGAATAGCGTGGACAGTCACTTGGGTCGTTCGAAACGGAGCAGGCTCGGTTTCACCGCCCGGCCTATGGCGGGCGATTCCCCCGCGGGCTTCACCCTCATCGAGCTTCTGGTCGTCATCGCGATCATCGCCATCCTGGCCGGCATGCTTCTGCCAGCCCTGGGCAAGGCCAAAGGCAAGGCCCAGGCGGTTTCCTGCATGAGCAATACCAAGCAGATCATGCTGGGCTGGATGTTGTTTTGCAGTGACAACGCAGACATGATGCCGTCGAAAATCGTGGATTGCAAATATCCTATATTCATTGACTGGGGAGCAAGCGAAGGCAACACGAATTTCATGGGCCTGATTGATCCCGAAGTGTCAGCACTGGGCAGTTACGTCAGATCGCCTGGTGTGTACAAATGCCCGGCGGACAAGTACCAATCGCCGTTGAACCGTGGTCCCAGGGTGCTGAGCATTGCGGCGAGTGCTTCGCTTGGCATGAACAGCCTGAGCCCATCACCAAACCGGACGATGGGGCGCAAATATCCCGACAAAGGCTACAAGAAAGTCACGCAACTGCTTAAACCCGGACCTGCCATGACTTTTGTCACCATTGATGAGCACCCGGACAGCATTGACGATGCGGTCTTTCACTCCATCGGTGGCGGTTTCCCTGGATCGGAGGAGTTTCGTAACATCCCAGCCAACTATCACTACGGGGGCGGGTGCAATTTCTCATTCGTGGATGGACACTCCGAAATCCACCGGTGGAGCGACACCGTGGTCAAAACCCTGCCGGTGAAATTCGTCAAGCAGGGCAACTTGAAGGTCACACCAAGTCTGAAGGACTACCCCTGGCTGAATGACCGCCTTCCCTACGATTGATTTGGCGGATGTCGCGGAGCGGTCGTTCGAGCGCGGAAGTGCGACTGCGAAGTGAGGGCTGTTCACCTATAGTATGCACTGCTCCTCATTCAATATTCTCTCATCCTAGCGTGTATCCCCGTGCTACCACCTGCTCAAATCTGAACTCCAAGACCCAATGAAAACCACGTCAGACACTCAAGCCCCCAACGACAACGCTATTCAGTTAGCCCACCGCTCGCCCGCCCCGAGCCTGCCTTCCAATGCGAAGCTGGGTATTGTCACGCGCCCGCTGACATTTGCGGCCGCGTTGCTTGTGGGCGGCACACTCTGCTCGGCACAGACGGTGAATATCCGTTCCCAGCAGGCGCGATTCACCGTACCAAGCTCGGGCGTCTCGTCCACAGTCATCTCCAACTGGGTGGACTTGGCAGACACGGTTTCGCCTGTGCTGCTGAACGTGTCCGGATTGCCGCCGGGGGCCACTGCCACATTCGACGTGTCATCCTTCAGCGCCGATGGAGGGGCAAACCTTAACGTGACGGCGACTGACGTGCCACCGGGCGACTATGCCGTGGCGATCAATGCCACTGGCGGAGCGACCAATACGCTGACGATAGCCCTCGAATCCGCGAGACTCTGGCTGGGGGAAACGAATCTGACAACGACTTGGTCGTCTCCGAGCAGTTGGTCCGGAGCCACCGTCCCCAAGGTTTCCGACGGGGTGGTGTTTACTCAAGGCGGGGCGCAGACCAATGCTGCGTTCTCCAACTGCGTGGTGGATGTTGACGCAGAGATCGCGTCGCTCCGCTTCTCCCAAACCAACGGCAACGGCCGCTACCACAATCTCTTCATCCAACCCAATCGCACGCTGACCATCTCGGGACCAGGCGGTCTGCTGCTGCTACGCGACTACACAGCGCTCGCCGGACAACTGCAAACCACCTTTGGTGGAACGGAGGGGAGGCTGGTGGTGAGCAACGCCAGCGCGAATATCGGCTTGCTCGTGGACAACCAGCAAGCCCAGGTCCTAGACATGTCAGATCTTGGGTTTTTCCTCGCAGACGTCAACCGCGTCGGGTTCGGTGACTTCAGTCTCTACCCCAATTACGCCAGTTTGAAAGCGAACGGCTACGCCGGTGGCAGCCCCTATCTCCTGCCCCGTCGCTTCGTCGGCACCTGGCGGCTCGCTCGCACCAATATCATCCGGGCTTCCTACGCCGATCCCAGTGGCTATGCTGACGGGTTAAACCGCAATTACGCCCTGACCATTGGCCACAACGAGCGTGAAGGCACCAGCACTGCGCTGAACTTCAACCTCGGCATTTCCAACGCGTTCTTCTTGGACAGCATGTGCTTCTCACACATGGGCGCCCAAAGCTTTGTGAACTTCAACACCGCGTTCGCCGCCAGCAATTCGGTGGCGATGTTCCGCAACACCAACGGCGGTCGCATGGCGCTGCTCGCGCTCAGCGATGCCGCGTCCCCCGGACTCGCAGGCGGCGACGCCAATGGCAACCTGAAGATGACCGCTGATTTCGGTGCCGGCACGGTGGACATTCTCGCTGACCGTCTCTACATCAGCCGCGACCGCACGAACTCACGGGGGTTCAACTGCCAAGGGACGCTCGCATTTGGGCAAGGGACGATTGATGCCAACCAAGTCATCCTTGGTTTTCAGGAAACCGGGAATCACACGAATACCATGTATTGCCAGGGAACTCTTCGCGTAACCAACACCGCCGTGTTTGTGGCCAACGATTTCCTCCATCTCGGCTACACTACAGCTGACGTAGGCGATGCCGGTAGCGCCGAGACCGGCTTCGGCCAGATCACTATCAGCAGCAACGGCACCGTGCGAGCAAACCGGATTCTAGTTGGCGGTGTCAGCAGAGTGTCGGTCAACAACAACATCACAATCAATTCAGGCGGCAAGCTGGTTGTCACCAACGGCATCGGTGAAGACAGTTCTGGCGCGAAACTGAATCAGTTGAGCATGAGCGACGGGTTTCTGACGCTGCATGTCACCAGCGAACAGCCCAAGGTTTTCGTCAGGAGTCTGGTGACGGGTGGGGCGGGCAACGTCATTAACATTGCCTCACTGCCCACCTTTGCCTCCTATCCGGCACAGGTGACACTCATCTCATTTGAATCCGGGGCCGGCAACTTTACGGCGGGCAGCATGCCGTCCGGCTTGGTGGTCGGCAGCATAGTCAACAAGGGCAACACCATCGAACTAACCGTCAACACCAACTCACCCCAAACTCTCGTTTGGCGGGGGAATGCCGGCAGCGCGTGGGATCATTCGACCAAGAACTGGGTGACATCCGAGGGCATCGCCACCAACTTTCACGACGGCGATTTCGTCGTATTTGACGATTCGGCGAGCGGCGTGACGGTCAGCGTGAATGAGGACGTGCAACCCGGCCAGTCACCGACAGCACCCGGCATGACCGTCAGCAACGCCGTGTTGAGTTACACGTTCACCGGCGCCGGGACTGTCCAGGGCTCGCGGTTGCTGAAACAGGGGCCGGGGGCGCTCACCCTCAACGCTCGGCTGCAAAGCGCGGTGGAGGTCGAAGGGGGCAGCCTGTTCGGGACCGGCGAGATCGGTTCCACGGTCATCAAGGCAGGGGTCACGGCCTCTCTCTCCGGCAATATCAACGGCGGCTTGACCTCGGCGGGCGCGGTCAGCAGTGCCGGCAAGATCACCGGTCCTATAAGCCTGAAGGGCGGCTATTTCGTGAACAATGGGTTCGTCAACGATTCGTCGCTCGTAAATGGGACTACCTTCCTTGGTCCCATCTCCGTAAGCCCGGGGGTTTTCATTACCAACAACGCGGGCGGCGAGATGTTCTTTTCCAGCTCCTGGAACATTGCGTCCAACGGTGTTCTGGCCAACTTTGGCAAGATATACCAAGGTGGCCCGGCGGGCGGGAACAACAGTCTGAACATCAACTTCGGCGGACTGCTCACCGGAAGTGGCTTGATCCAAAATGCCTCAGGCGTAGCCCTCAAGGACGGACGAGTCAGCATCAACGAAGGCGGGCAGTTGAAACTGGGCGGCTCACCCATGGGAAGCATGGCTATTCAGACCCGCCTTGATTTCATGACGGGTTCCACAAACATCTTCCGCGTGGATCCGATTGCAGCGGTGAACGACGTAGTCTCCGTGAGTGAAATGAACTATCGGAATGGGACCATTCTTCTCTCGAAGACCGGGGCCGGCAGCTATGCCTCCGGGCAGGCGTTTACCTTGATCAACCCGCTCTATGGCTACAACGTCCCCGACAACCAGACCAACAACATTTACTACCAGTTTGTGCCGCTAGCGCCGGAGTTTGGATTGAAGTGGCATCATGCGGACCTGGTAACCTATGGCATCCTGCGAGTGACCAACATCACTACCACCCCAACCCAGCTCGGCTCCGCCGTCGCGTTCAACGGCACAAACTACACCTACACCCTGTCCTGGCCGGAGGAATACACCGGCTGGCGGTTGGAAGGGCAAACCACCAACACTCTGGAGGTCGGGCTGAGCACCAACTGGGTGACCATTGCCAATTCGTTTCGGACCAACCAGATCATCATCACGATTCCCACGAACAACCCACCCGCCATCTCGAACGCCTACTACCGGCTGGTTTACCCGTAGAATTTGAAGACGCAAGTGCAGGCAGCAGGGATCGGAGGAGACGCCGAGGGCCGGCCTTGCCGGCCCTTGGTTTGTAAATAGCAGACGATTGTTCGGGTGAGTTGTCCAAACGGCACATGGCATCAGACCGTTGCACATCCATAACGCCGCTCGCGACTTCCCGGGCGCGCAGGGTCCCGCCGCACTTGCG
>CAZWJC010000122.1:0-19663 GCA_964634255.1 uncultured Verrucomicrobiota bacterium
CGTAGTGCGCCAGCTCCTCGGGCTTCTGCCAATACTCCTCCAGCGTGGTGCGCGGCAGGCCGATGCTCTCGTAAAACCGGATGCGCTCCTCGACCCAGTATTGATGCCACATCTGCCAGCCCCAATTCGGCTGCGGCTCGCCCGGATGGCCGGGCCCGGCGGGTTTGGCCACGCTGCCGTGGATGGCCTCGATGGCTTCGTCCGGCTTGATGAAAAACTCCAGCTCCATCTGCTCAAACTCGCGCGAGCGGAAGGTGTAATTGCGCGGCGTGACCTCGTTCCGGAACGCCTTGCCCATTTGCGCGATGCCGAAGGGGACTTTCTGGCGGGACGACTCCAGCACGTTCTTGAACTGGGCGAAAATCGCTTGCGCCGTTTCAGGGCGGAGGTAGGCGACGTTGTTCTCGTCGGCAACTGGACCGACGTAGGTTTTGAACATCAAGTTGAAAGGACGAGGCTCGGTCAGGAGAGCGCCGTTCTCAGGATTAAACCGTTGAGAGTTTTCAACCTTCTCTTTGCTAGCGAGAATTGAAAGCGGATTTGTTACTCCACGCTGTTCATAGAAAAGCTTTGCCGTCTTCAAAGCAGACTCGATGGGCTTACCAGTATGTGCCAATGCTGAAAATGCGTCAGAACAAACTGACAGCTTTGAGGCTCGGCGAAGCTTCTCCAAAGCGGAAGCTAACGCGACTCCATCAATGCCTTGCTTAAGCTCCAAACGAAAACTCGACTGGGATTCGTCTTTGACCTCAATGAGTTCTGCAATGGACTTGTCTTTGGTGTTTGGCTCTGCCGTTTGCGAAAGTCCACCCGCAAGCAATTGAAGTAGGTCGTCTCGGCAGACCGCACCAAGGAAGTGATACGCATTGCCCGATTGTGGCTCGACCTGGTCTGCCCGAAACCGTTTTTTCGTCAGCAAGCAATCACACATCGGGTCGCTGAACGTTGTGACATGGCCGCTGGCCTCCCAAATCTTGGGCGACATGATGATCGTGGCTTCGAGCCCGGCGACGTCCTCGCGCAGGCGGGTCATGGTGGTCCACCAATGCTCCTTGATGTTGCGCTTGAGTTCCGCGCCCAGCGGGCCGTAATCCCAAAAGCCGTTGATGCCGCCGTAGATTTCCGACGACTGGTAAATGAAGCCCTTGCGTTTGCACAGGGACACAATCTTTTCCATCAAAGCTTCGGTTTTTGGCTCAGCCATAGGCGGGGGAGTGTTCTGGAACGGGCGGCAGGTGTCAAGGAACGCGAACGCGTGGATGCGCCTAGAAGTGGCGGCCACGTTTGGGGTGGCGTGCGGGTGTCTCACCCGCAGCAACTTGGCCAGCGAGATGCGCAAGGGCAATGCTATCCCCTGATCCCCTGAGATGCTGCTGCGGCTGGGACAGCCGCGCTCCCAACGGGAGACGACGGACACCTCCTTTCGCACCCGAACGCGGACGATGCGGCTGGAAGTGGCGGTCACGGCGAACGAAATCTCCACGCAACTGAGGCATCGGACCGCGGACAGTCCCTGTCCGCAGCGCGGGGAAGCCACCCGATGGGGTGCAGGTCCCGCTGGGATTGGCAGGTTCTGCCGCTGCGCCCGGGGACCGGGCGTGCTCCTCCGGACCACCCCTTCGGGTCACACCCGAAATCGTCAGCCTTCGGCGGGCGCACCCGGCCTACCTTTGCGGGAAAACTTGGTAGAGCAGTAGGTAAATCACCACGCCCGTCGCCGAGACATACATCCAGAGCGGCCACGTCCAACGGGCGATCCGGCGATGCGCGTCGAATCGCTCCCGCCAGGCGCGGACGACCGTGATCAGTACCATCGGGACAATGACGACGGCCAGCACGGTGTGCGTGAGCAGGATCGCGAGGTAGATCGGGCGAAACCAGGCGGGGTCCTGGAAACGCGTGACGGTGCGCACGGTGAAGTGGTAGGTCAGATAACCGCACAGGAACAGCGCAGACGAAACCAGTGCCCCGATCATGCAGCCGCGGTGGGCTGCCTGGTTCTTCCGGCGGATGCAGACGTAGCCCGCGGTGAGCAACACCGTGCTCAGCGTGTTGAAGCAGGCGTTGACGGCGGGCAGGTCGGCAAAGGTCATGGCTCGCGTTCCAGTTCAGCGATGGCCGCAAGCAGCTTCGGCCTGATCTGCTCGAAGATCATGTCCTGGCCCACGGTCTCGAACACGCCGCGCAGCCGTGCCTGCTTGTCCACGACCACGAAGATCGTGCTGTGGATGAACAGGTCGTTTGGATCGGCGCGTTCCTCGGGCTTCTTCTCCACGGTCGTCAGTTTCAAGCCATCAATCGCCAGCCTGGCAATCTCGGGCTTGCTGCCGGTGAGAAACAGCCAGCGCGCGAAGTCCGCCCCGAACTTCCCGCCGTAGGCTGTCATCACCGGCGGTGTGTCGAAATCGGGATCGGTCGTGAGCGTGACAAGTTTCGCGGCACTTGTAGCGGGGAGCGCATCCTGCAGAAGCTTCAGCCGGCGCGTCATGTGCGGGCACGGACCGGCGCAGCGAGTGAAGATGATGTCGGCCACCCAAACCCTGCCCCGCAGGTCGGCCAGCGTGACTGCTTGCTCTGCCTGGTTCGTGAGCGTGAAATCAGGGACTTGGCCCAGCACCGGCAGGGGTTGGGCGTGTTTGGCGGTAGATTCGATCTTGGCGAGGGCGAAGATAATTCCCAACGTGGCGACGACCAACGCGAGGCCGATCCAGACTGACCTTGATGATTTGGGCGAACTATTGTCCATGGCTGAAAGGCTCGCCGCCAGCTCTCGCCGGCGCACTGGGGTGAAACCTAGCGAAACCGAGTCGGCAACGGAAGCGCCGAACTCCGGCTATTCGTAGCTCGTCGTGCCAACGGTTTTCGACGCCAGCCACTTGTCGTAAGCTTCCGGGCTGTCCACGACGAGGAGTCCCTGGGCCATCGCGGCGTGGCCATTGCCGCAGAGTTGCGCGCAGTAGATCCGGTAGCTGCCTTCCTTGGTCGGCTTGAAGTGAATCGGGATACGCATGCCTGGCACGGCGTCCTGGGTCACTCGCATCGCTGGAATTTTGAACGAGTGGATGACGTCCTTGGAACTGATGTAAGCGATCACCGGCTTGTTGATTGGGACGTGCATCTCATTGAGCACCTGGGCGTCGTCCTTGCCCGCCGGATCGGTCGGGTTGACGCCAAAGATGTTCGTCTCGCTGACGAAGCGCATGTCTTGCTGGCCCAACGCGCCGTCACGACCGGCGTAACGGAAGTTCCAGTTGAACTGCTGCGCGACCACTTGCACCACGGTGGACTCGCTGGCCTTCGGGAATGCCTCCGCGGCCCGCGCCCAGAGCGGCACGGCGACGAACAGCAAGAGCGCGGCCTCGATGCCCGCCACGCCGACTTCGAGGTAGCTAGAGGCGTGGTTCTTGACTCCAACGTAGTCGCCTTTGGGGTTGCGTCGCTGGTTAAATCGCCAGAGCGCAAAAAGGAAATAGCAGAGCCAGCCCACGAAGAGCGCGATCATCAGGCAGTGGACGTAAACCAGGAGGTTGTTGACGCCCTGTCCGTGTTCCGAGGCCAACACCGGAAGTCCGAGCAGCTTTTCCATATCAAATCGGTTTGGTCGTTGAGCCGGACGCGGCTGCGGTCGCGGTTTGAGTCGCCGCGGTGCGGTTTGCGTGGACGAAGAACGCCACAACTCCGGTGAGCACGCAGCCGACGACGAGCGCCAGGGCGAGAATGGCCCACGTCAGGCCATCGGTCAATGGCGAGTCGGGGTCGCCGTAACAGATGGCGCAGGCGAAGGTCGCCGAAGGGTCGAGCGCCGCGAACAGCATCGCCAGCAGCATTGTTCCAGGGAGGGTAAAGCGGGGTTTCACACGAAGCTGATGGTTTTGAGTTTCTTCAGGAAATAGCGGCCATAAACCACCACGGCGATGGCGGCCAGCAGTGAAACCAGTCCCCACACCAGGTCGGGCGCGCTGCCACCCTCGGAGAAGTAGCGGCGCAGTTTCCAAACGCCGCAGCCGAGCGCAAGCGCGGTGAGCAGCGTGACAAAGACAAGATGAACGGCTTTGAGTGACATGGTCAGTGGTTCGCCGGCCCCGGCACATCCCCGTGCGCCCAGAGGGTCAGTCCCATCAGGCCCACGAAGAACACTACCGTGAAAGCGAGCACGGTCAGAATTGTTTTCCGCTCGTCGAGCAAATGCATGAGAAAGCCGGAAACGAGGAAGGCGTTTACACAGGCCACCGCAAGGATGGTCGCGATGTTCAGGCTGCGGCTACCCAACGGCGCGTAGGAGGCGGCCACCATGGCCAGCGTGCCGCACGCCACCGCAAAGAAGATCACCTTGCACCGGCAGGCGGTGCTCTTGAAGACGTCGGTCTGCGGTTCGCTCATAGGTCAGGTCAAATAAAACACCGGAAACAGGAAAATCCAGACGAGGTCCACGAAATGCCAGAACAGGCCAGACACTTCGACACGGTTGGTGAAGCGTTCGGGATCGGTTCTCCACATCCGGCTGCCCGGCCCCCAGAGGTAGCCCATGACCACGATGCCACCGAGGATGTGCAACGCGTGGAGGCCGCTCATCGTGAAGTAAATCGCTGTGAAGGTGTTCAACGCCGGGCCGTAGTTGCGGAGCTTGGCGATGTCGGCTCGCGGTAGCACAATTTCCTCGTGGGCATGCGGCGCGTGATGGGCACGAAGATCAAGCAACTCCTTGCGGTCTTCCACGAACCGCCCGTTAAGCACCACCTGGTTGGTCGTCGTCTTGTCCGCCACGAGATGCCCGTCGGCCAGGCGTCCGTCCTTCAGAGTGACCTGGTAATGCAGGAACTTGTCGCGGTATTCGTACCCTTTGATGCAGAGGAACACGATCGCCAGCAAGATGGTCGTGGCCTGGAACAGCTTGAAGCGGTCGAACATGCGGGCCTTGCACGCCGCCCAGGCCATGAGCGTGGTGATGGCTGAGAAAGCGAGGATCAGCGTGTTGACCGTCCCGAGCGGAACGCTGAGCCAACCGCGCGGCCAGGTATCCGGTGGCGCACCGACGCGCAGCAGAATGTACGCGGAGAACAGACCGCCAAAGAGCATCACCTCCGACGCGAGGAACAGCCACATGCCGACCTTGGCGTTGTATACGCCGGTGTCGGGACGGGGTTGGACGGTGTATGGGATTTCCATCTGGGGTCAGGCTTTGGCAGGTGGGACGTCTTGTGGGATGAAATCCTGTGCCGCTCCCGGCACGCTGTATTCGTAAGGCCCGCGGAAGACCTCCGGCGGACGAACGAAATTCCCATGCCCCGGCGGGGTGGGCGTCTGCCAGTCGAGCGTAGTCGCATTCCAGGGATTGTCACTCGTCACCTTCTCGCCGCGCCAGATGCTCCAAAACAGATTGATGATGAACGGCACTTGGGCCAGCGCCAAGCCCACCGCGCCCCAGAGGATGAACTTGTTCAAGCCGATGATCGTGGCGCTCAGCGTGCCCTCGACCTCGGGCGAATGGAGCTGGGAGTAATTGATCCCGCCGTCCGACATGCGGCGCAGCATCCCCGCCAGGCCCTGCGCGAACATGGGCATAAAAACAACGTTCATGAAGATAAACGAACAGCAGAAATGAACGCGTCCCCAAAACTCGTTCATGAGCCGGCCCGTCAGCTTCGGAAACCAGAAGTAGATTCCAGCGAACAGCGCGAAGATCGTTCCCGGCGCGACGACGTAATGGAAATGCCCGATGACGTAGTAGGTGTCGTGCAGGTGAATGTCGCTGATGCTGAAGCCGAGCGGCAGGCCGGTCAGCCCGCCGATGCCAAACATCGGCAGGAATCCGAGCGCGAAGAGCATCGGCGTGTTGAAGCGGATGCTGCCGCCCCAAAGCGAAATCAGCAGGCACGTCAGGATGATCACCGACGGGATGGAGATGATCATCGTGGTCGTCTGGAAAAACGTGGCGATGCGCGTGCCCATGCCGGTGAGATACATGTGATGCGCCCAGACGATGAACGAGATGAAGCCGAGCATCAGCGCTGAGTACACGAGCGACTTGTATCCCCACAGCGGCTTGCGGGTGTTGTTGGCGATGATTTCGGAAATGATCCCCAGCGCCGGCAGGATCAGGACGTAAACTTCAGGATGCGCGAGGAACCAGAAGAGGTGTTGCCATAGCAACGGACTGCCGCCGCCGCTCACCTCAGCCATCTTGCCGCCGACGGCGAGACCCGTGGGGAGGAACAAACTGGTGCCTGCGACCCGGTCCATCAACTGCATGATCCCGGCGGTTTCCAGCGGCGGAAACGCCAGCAGGAGCAGGAACGACGCGACGAATTGCGCCCAAACGAAGAACGGCAGCCGCATCCAGGTCAGCCCCGGCGCGCGGAGTTGAATGATCGTGGCGATGATGTTTACAGAGCCGAGCAACGACGAGGTGATGAGAAACACCATGCCGATGAGCCAGAAGGTTTGGCCGTCGGTCGGAATCGAAGTGGCGAGCGGCGAATAAGAAGTCCAGCCCGCCTGCGCCGCGCCTCCAGGGATGAAGAAGCTTGTGAACATGACGATGCCGCCGAGGAAATAAACCTGGTAGCTCGCCATGTTCAGCCGCGGGAACGCCATGTCGTTCGCACCGATTTGCAGCGGCACGAGGTAATTGCCAAACGCGCCCACCGCGAGCGGCACGATCGCGAGGAACACCATGATCGTCCCGTGCATCGCACCGAAAGAATTGTAGAGGTCCGGTGACATGATGCCCTTGGCGGCGGGATTGCCGAGCACCGTTTCGAGCAGCGGCCCGAAGATCGGAATCGCCTCACCGGGATGCGCGATTTGCCAACGCATCATGAGCATCAGAAAGAACCCCAAAAGTAGAAAGCACAGCGCCGTGAGGCCGTACTGGATGCCGATGACCTTGTGGTCAATCGAGAAGATGTAGCTGCGCCAGAAGCCCAGGTCTTCGTGGTGCGCGCCGTGCGCCGCGGTGTGAGAATGCGAATGCGTCGTTGCGGTCATGCGGTCAGCCGGCGATGCGGAAGTCGTGCGTCATTGAAGCTTGTCGAGCGTCAGCACGGCCAACAGGAGGGGCAGATACAGGATGGACGCGAAGAATAGTTGCCGGGCACTGGCGTCTGAGAGCGTTCGCGCGAAGCGCATTGCGAAAGTCAGGAACGCGCTGCCAAATAGAAGCGCGCTGGCCAGATAAACCGGGCCGGCGAGTCGCAATGCGAACGGGAAGACGCTCACCGCCAGCAAGGCCAGCGTGTAAGCCACGGATTGTTGCGCCGTCCGCCGTCCGTCCGAATCCACCGAAGGCAGCATCTTGAACCCGGCGCGGGCGTAGTCCTCGCGATACATCCACGCGATGGCAAGGAAATGCGGCAGTTGCCAGAATGCGACGATGCCGAAGATCGCCCACGCGCCCGCGTCCAATGCGCCACGAGCCGCCGTCCAGCCCATGACCGGCGGCAGGGCGCCCGGAATCGCGCCGGCCAAGGTGTTCATCCATGTCACGCGTTTGAGCGGCGTGTAAACGAACAGGTAGGCGCACAGCGTGATGAGACCAACCAACGCAGTGAGCGGGTTAACCGCCAGCGCGAGCCACAAAAGCCCCGCAACCGAACAGGCGGCGCCGAAGGCGAGCACGGTTTCGGGCTGCAAATGGCCGGCCGGCAAGGGACGGCTGCTCGTTCGTTTCATCAGGGCGTCCTGACGGCGTTCGAGCAACTGGTTCAAAGCCGCCGCTCCGCTGGCCAGCAGAGCCGTGCCCAGCAACGCTCGTAACATCAGCGCCAGGTCCAGCGTGCTACGTGCCCCGAGGTAGAAGCCAGCCAGCGTGGTGAGTAACACCAACGTGGTTAGGCGGGCTTTGATGAGATCAGCAAAAACGCCAACTCGCGAGCGTTCGGCAATAATGCCGGCTGGCAGGGTTTGGCCGGTGACTTTCACAAAGGGGAAGTTATGCAGTTTCTAAGAAAAGCAAATCCCCCCTCTGCGTTCCCTCCCCCCGTGGATCACGTGAGGGAACGTTCAACGACGACGCCAGCAGGAGCCATCTCGATTTTTTGCCCGGAAACCGGCTGAACGCAACGGATAGCGACCAACGTTAGCAATGCACCGGTTAACAAGGTTACCGCGCCGGTCATGACATGCAGCGTGGTAATGTCCGCCGCCTTGTTGGACCAGACCGTCCACGCGCCCAAGCCAAACTGCACCATGACCAGAGCAAACCAGACGCCCGCAAGCCGCCTCACCGGATGCCCGGGGGGCAGCTTCCGACGGGTCAGCCACCACGTTCCGCCGATCGCCAGAAAGATCGCGACCGCTGTCAGGCGATGCGCCATGTGGACAAGGATTTGGTTCGCCGTGATGTCGTTGAAGGCCTTGGTTTCGAGTCGCACGCGATTGTAGCGGGCGACGGAGTCGGCGTCGGTCGCGGGCCAGAGTCTGCCGTAGGCCTGGGGGAAGTCCGGCACAGCCAGACCGGCGTGCTGATGCCGCATTGTCGCGCCGAGGATGAGTTGAACGAGCACCAGCAGCGTCACCGCCCCGTAAAGCCAACCCAAGTGATCGTAGCGGCGGCTGCCGTTCTCGCCCAACGCTCGCCACCAGCGGGACGTGAACAGGGCAATCGCGCCGGTCAGCACGAAGAAAAGCTGGGCGAGCGTGGCGTGGAAGATGCCGAGCTCGTCCTTGTAGAGAGTGACGCGCAGGCCGCCAAGGACACCTTGCAGGATGACCAACCCGAGCGCGAGCAAACCAAGCCGGCGCAGCCAGCGGGGTTGTGGCTCACCTTTTGGCCAGACGAAACCCGCTCCCAAGGCGGCCCCGCCCGATGCGGCGAGCACGACCGAATCCTGCCAACGACTTGGCGCGGCAATCCCAACCGCGACTCCTCCGAGTAGCAAGAGCGCGCCTCCCCACCGGAGGATTGGTCGCGAGCGCGTGCCGTAAAGCCACGCCGCCAGGATCAGCGTGAGCAGACCGACTCCCGAAGCCACAAGTCGGTGCGAGTGTTCGTAGAAGATGCCGCCGACCCACGACGAGATCGGGAAGAAAAACATGTTGTAGCCATAGGTATTCGGCCAATCCGGCACAGCCATGCCGGCACCGTGACTCGTGACCATGCCGCCCACGCTGATGAGGAAGAGCGTCGCCACCGCCGTCAGCACAGCGAAACGATGCAGGCCACGGTTCTCAGGATTTGGCAACATGCTCATGCGACGCGAAAACAAAAGCCGCCACTGCATTCCAGCGGTGGCGGCTACCCGTTGGCAAGTCAACGTCCGTTACTTGGCCTCGATCTCAAAGTCCGCCGTCACCGCCCCATCCTTGACCTCGATTTCCTTCGTCACGGTGCCGCCCTTCCGATGGGTGGCCTCGACGGTGTATTTGCCGGGTGGAACGTCCTTGATCTTGAACGTGCCGTCCTTGTCACTCACAGCGAAGTAGGGATGATCCGACACGCACACGTAGGCGAACATCCAGCCGTGAACGTCGCACTTGAAGCGCAAGAACTTCTCCGGAGCGTCAAAGGTGAACTTGAGGTCCGGACCACCCTGCAACTGGGCCATGTTGGCGGGTTTGTTCCCGCTGCCAGCGCCAGGGGTGATATTGACGTTGTGCAGCAGCGGGTCCGAGTTTTTCACCAACAACGTCTGTTTGGTTTGGATCGCGGAAACGTACGGATGATACTGGCAGCCCTTCTGGTCAATGACGGCTGGCTGGGCACTCGCACCGGTGGACTTGCCGGTAATTCCCGTGAGGGTCACAAAGACATCCGCCAGTTCGCCAGCGGACCCCACAACGTAAAACGGCATGAGAACTTTCTCGGTGACGAGCTTGCCGCAGTTCACATCGGCGGCGAGGTCTTTGACCTCGGGATTGGCGGGTGGCGAGCCTTTGAGGGTGACTTTGCCCGTGATGTCGCCGGCGAGGGCCGGCAATGCCATGATCAAACCCGTGGCCAAGAGGCCGTTTGTGTATCGTTTCATAGACTCTGTGTTCAGTGCTGTAATCACACGCAAACTAGCATCAGCCCCGGCGGGGTCAAGGGGATGGGCGGCGGCGAATCCGGAAAAGGCACGCCCGCGCCGAAGTGACAGCGCGAGGGATCACCGCTCATCCCGTGGAACAAGACCGGGTTGCTTGCGACTGAGAATGGAAAGTGGCAGGCACTCCGAACGGAATCCCCACACACCTGAGGAATCGGACCGCGGACAGTCCCCTGTCCGCAGCGCGGAGTAGCCACCTTATGGGGTGCAGGTCCCGCTGGGGTTGGCAGGTTCTGCCGCTGCGCCCGGGGACCGGGCGCGCTCCTCTCGACCGCACTCCTGTTCAGTCCCGGTTGCATACCTGCCGCTTGCCATCGGCTTGCGTTCAGGATAGGTATCCCGCCGTGAGCTTGACGGCACAAACGGTGACTGCGGGCGTGGAACGGGCGAAGGCGGCAAACCAGCCCGCGGGTGACGGCGTCAGTGCTTTCAAGCCCTAATACCCGACCCGCTTGACCTACGCCTCCGCCATCCAGTTCCTATACGGCCTCCGCCTCTTCGGCGCGAAGTTCGGCTTGGAGAACTCGTTCAAGCTTGCCGCGCTGGCAGGCAATCCGAAAAACCGGCTCCGCTTTATCCACGTCGCGGGCACCAATGGCAAGGGCTCGACCTGCGCCATGCTGGAGAGCATCTATCGCGCATCGGGATTGCGCGTGGGGCTATACACCTCGCCGCACCTCGTCGCGTTCGGTGAGCGCATCCAGGTCAACCGCAAACCGGTTGGTGAGGCTGACGTGGTGCGGCTGGTCGAGGCGTTGCAGCCGTGGCTCAAGGAATTCCCTGCGGATCATCATCCCACGTTCTTCGAGGTCGTCACGATGATGGCGTTGCGCTGGTTCGCAGAACACAACTGCGACTTGGTGATCTGGGAAACCGGGCTGGGCGGACGGCTCGACGCGACGAACATCGTTACCCCGCTGGCCAGCGTCATCACGAACATCCAATACGATCACCAGCGTTGGTTGGGCGAGACGCTCGACCGCATCGCGACCGAGAAGGCGGGGATCATCAAGTCCGGCGTGCCGGTCATTACGGGCGCGGAAGACCCACAGGCCCTGGCCGTCATTCAGGAGACGGCCCTGCAGCAACACAGTCCGCTCACGCTCGTCACCCCCGCCCACACCCAGCATCCGCCGCTCGACACGCTGAAGCTGCCGTTGCTGGGCTGGCACCAACGCATGAACGCGGCGGTTGCGCTGGCCACGGTGCGGACCTTGCAGCCGCACTTTCCGCTAAGCGACCAGCACGTCCGCGAAGGCTTGGCTGCCGTTCGCTGGCCCGGACGGCTGCAGCTTGTCGAGCGCACGGCCGGTTGCTGGGTGCTGCTCGACGGCGCACACAATTCCGCTGGCATCACCACCCTACGCGCCGCACTGGAGGAGCATTTCCCCGACGCCAGACCGACATTCGTCCTTGGCATCATGCAGGACAAGGACTGGGACCTCATGTGCGAAATCCTCGCGCCGCTGGCGGGGCGGATTCTGTGCGTGCCGGTTCACAGCGAGCGCAGCGCCCAACCGGATCAACTCCGCGAGGCTTGTCACCGCACGAATCCGAACGTGGAGGTCGAGACCTGCGCCTCCCTCGCCGACGCACTGGCCCGCACCCAAGCGGAGTCCTTCACGGTGGTGGCCGGCTCGCTCTACCTCATCGGTGAAGCGATGGAGCTGCTTCACGTGGCTGCCGCGCCGGGTGGCGACGAAAAGCCGTTGAACGAGTGGCAGCCGCGCCGGTGATCACTTTGGCAGGAGAGAACGAACGCGTCGCCGCCGGGACGGTCTATGGATGCGGAACTGCATGAAAATCCGCCGCGCCAAAGTCGCATTGATCGGGTTTGTCGCCTTCTTGGGGACGATTATCGTCCTTGCGGACAGCGGGCACGGACGGTCGCTGTTCGCGCTAGCCGACCGGCTGCCCGCCGGAGACAAGCTGGGGCATTTCATCCTGTTTGGGATTTTGTCTTTCCTGGTCAACCTCATTCTCCGTGCCGCCGAGTGGCGGTGGAACAGCCTCACGCTGTTGAAAGGGAGCGCGATCGTCTTCTCGCTCTCCGCCGTTGAGGAGTTCACCCAGTTGTTCTTTCGTGCGCGCACGTTCGACCTGCTCGACCTGCTGGCCGGCGGCTTGGGCGTCTGGCTGTGTGGTAGGCTGGCTCAGGCATACCTCCGGTGGAAACGGTCGCGTCGCACCAAGCCGGCAGTGCTGGGTTCCGCCGCGGGTTAGCCCAATGCGAGAGTCCATTTGAACAGGTAGGGATCACAGTCCCTGCAAGCCACGGCGCGCCGCAACTGCTCTGAGCGTTCGCTCTCGCAGACCCAATTTCAACCCGAAGATCAGAGACGCGGCGACAAGGACATCGTGTCCACCAAGATGTTCTTTGAAGCCGTGGCTGCTTGGTTTCTGCGTGGATTGCGCAACTGGAGGGATGGGGTGGCCGACGGGATTTGAACCCGCGACAGCCAGATCCACAATCTGGGGCTCTAACCGGGCTGAGCTACGGCCACCACTCTAAGCGTGGGCAGGCTACGGGCCGCCCCGTAAAAGGTCAAGCCTCGGCCTGCTTGCGAGTGTGACCGGCGGGACGGTCAAATGGGAGTACGACCGCCCCCCGGGCGCAGCGGATCACCCCAAAAACAGCCTCGGACAACGCAACCGCCTCTGTGGTTGCCCAGTGCTGCGGACGGTGAACCGTCCGCGCACCAGGGTGCATACACCCATCGCATGCGGGCGTGGGCAACTCCCCGCGCCGTCCCTGCGTCGCACGGCGTTCTTTCCACTTCGGTTTTCATCCCAAATCGGGGATAGTCTCAGCCACCATTTTCATGAATACCACAACGCTTCAACCGATGGACGAGGCCGGTCTCCGGCGCTACGTCGAGTTTCTCCTCTGGCATTACAAGGTCATGGACGCGTTCTGGTTCATCTACGCGACGGAGCGCTTCGGCCAACCGGCGGCCGAGGAGTTAAATGCGCAGGTTTGGGGGCGTGTCGGCGGCATTGCGGCGAAGGACCTGCTCAACCGGTTCGGCGTTCAGGAAAAGGGATTGAAGGGCTTTGTGACGGTGCTGCGGCTCTATCCGCGGACGCTGTTGATCGGCTACCAAATTGAGGAACACGAGGACGAAGTGATCATCACCGTCCCCTCCTGCCCGAGCCAGGAGGCGCGGCTCAAGCGGGGACTCGGCGAATACGTCTGCAAGGCGATGCACCGGGAGGAGTTTGAGAGCATCGCGCAGGCAGTTGATGAGCGCATTCGCGTGGAATGTCTGTTCGCCCCGCCCGATCCACATCCGAAGGATTGCTACTGCCGGTGGCGGTTCACCCTCGCAGGCGATGCCGCCCCGACCGCCTAACGTCGACGCTTGCGCCCGGGGGCGAAGTGATAGCCGCCATGGACGCGCACGCCGCGCGCACCGCCCGTGTACCCGCTGGGCTGGCCGGTCTTCTCCTGCTCGAACAACGCCGTGTAGCGGTAGTCAAAGCCTTCCAGTTTCACCCGCGGGATTTTCTGGCTGATGAACCGCTCGATGGCCATGACGTGTTTGACATCCTCGGCGATCATCAGCGTGAAGGCGTCGCCCGAGGCTTCCGCCCGCCCCGTGCGTCCGATGCGGTGGACGTAGTCCTCTGCGTGCTGCGGCACATCGTAATTCACCACATGGCTCACGTCCGCGATATCCAATCCGCGCGACGCGATGTCCGTGGCCACGAGGATTTCGTAGCGGCCCTCGCGAAAGCCGCGCAACGCCTGCTCGCGCTCACGCTGGGTGCGGTTGGAATGCAGCACGGCCACGGCATGGTTCTTCTTCTTCAAGTGACCAGCGACCCGGTCCGCACCGTGTTTCGTGCGGCAGAAGACGATCACCGACTCGTAATTCACCTGTTCGAGCAACGCCAGCAACAGATCGGTCTTTTGCGTGTCGGCGACGGGGTAAATGACGTGTTTAACCGTCGCCGCGGGAGTCCGGCGGGCACCGATCTCGATGGTCTGGGGATTCTTCATCGCCCAGCGAATGAGCGTCTCGATCTCGGGCGGGATGGTGGCGGAGAAGAGCATGGTCTGCCGCTCTTTCGGACAACGGTCCAGGATGCGGCGCACGTCTGGCAGGAAACCCATGTCGAGCATGCGGTCGGCTTCGTCGAGCACAAGATGTTGGACGAGGTTGAGCTTGCACGTGCCCCGTTGGAGATGGTCCAGCAGACGGCCGGGCGTGGCGACGAGCACGTCCACACCGCGCTTCAAGTCCTCCAACTGCCGCCCGTAGCCCACGCCGCCGAACACCACTGCCACGCGCAGGTCCGTAAACCGCGCGAAATCGCGGATGGCGGTTTCCACCTGCGCGGCCAGCTCGCGCGTCGGTTCGAGGACCAAGAAACGCGGGCCGGGCGCGTTGTGTTCCAGTTTCTGCAGGACGGGCAACGCAAAGGCGGCCGTCTTACCAGTGCCGGTTTGGGCGCTGCCAATCACGTCCCGGCCTTCCAGGAGCAGCGGGATGGCGCGCAACTGGATGGGCGTTGGATCCACATACCCCATCGCTTGAACACCCTGGAGCATCGCAGACGAGAGGCCTAATTTGGAGAATGCCATGGCCGCAGTGTGCCTGAACGGAACCAAGATGTCGAACTCAGAAGCGCCCCGGACGCGGCCCGGTCAGCCTTGACGGACAGCGGCCTGGTAGATCGCGTCCATTTGCTCGCCCTTGCGGTCCCACGCATAGACGTCGAGAATGCGGGCGCGGCCGGCATTCCCAAGCCGGGAGCGCAACTCGGGCGAGCGCGCCAGTTTCACCATGGCCTCGCCCAACGCGGCCGCAGTCTCGTGAAACCCGGTGGGCATGATTCGGAGCGCCGTGTCGTCGGTGGCGATCTCCGCCGCGCCATGATGCCGCAGCGTGATGGCGGGCAACCCCGCGGCCATGCCTTCCAGCAGCACATTGCCCGAGGTGTCGCGAACGCTCGTGAACATGAACACATCGTGCTCGCGCAACAGCCGCGCGATGTCGGCCTTGGCCACGCGCCCACACCATTGGATGTGGTCAAACACGCCCAACCGCCGTGCGGTGTCCTTCACAAACGCGGCGTCCGGTCCGTCCCCAACGATAGTCAACCGCACCGTCGGCTCCGCTCTTACCGCATGGCTAAAGGCTTCGATGGCGAGGCTGCAGGCCTTGATCTTCTCCAGCCGGCTGACCCAGATGAACCGCACCGGGCCATTGGCTTTCTGCGGATGCAGTGGCTGGACTTGGTCTGCCGGGATGCCCGTTTCGAGCAGCGGCAGGATCTTGGGATGATACCGCTTCGGAGTGCGGCGGAGGGTATCCTGGTTGGCGACGAGAATCCGCGTCGCGTAATGGAAGCAGAGATGCAACGTCGGCAACAGCCAGCTCCCAATGACGCTTAAGGAACGAAAGGTCTCCGGGATCATCTCCCAGCCAAAGGACGGCAGAAAGCGCCACGGGCAAACTTGACCGCCACCGAGCGGCCCGAGCACCACCGGCCGGCCGCAGAACCACCAGACGCCCGGTTGGCGAAAGGAATTGAACGTGATGTGGTGAATCAGATCAAACTCGCCCAATTGCCCGCCAAGATGGCGGCGTACGCCAAGCTGCCAGAGAAAGTAGTAAACGGAGACAGGCAGGCCACGTCGCTTCAGCCAAATCAGCCAGCGCGGCAAATCGTAGTATGTGAACCTTGGTAGCGCGCCGGCGCGGCCAGCCAGCGCCGCTTCGATAACGGGGCGGTTGTTGGCGCGCGTGACCACCGTCACGTCATGAAAGCGCGCCATCTGCAACGCCCATTGCCAGCCCACTTCGGGTTCAGAACCCCGGCCGGGCTCGCAGGCGTAGGCGGACATGAGCACTCTGAGTCGTCGTGCCATTGGCGGCGGCAGCCTAAACTGCGGGAAGCAACGCAGCAAGCATCGCGGGCAGCGGATGCTCTCCCAGCCGTCCTGGGCGATTCATTCCGGCGGGAGCAGATGCTCGACGGCTTTCATTCGCCGCATTTTCTCCAGCGCGTGGTGAAGCCGGGACTTGACCGTGCCAACCGACAACCGCAGTGCGGAGGCAATTTCCGGCAACGACGCATCCTGGAAGAACCGCAGCAGCACGACCTGCCGATGTTTCTCTGGCAACGCCGCGACGACTTCCCGCAGTCGGGCATCGGCCTCCGCCCGCGTCACCGCGTCTGCGGACAGCGGTTGGCCGTCAGGCACGCGTTCCAGCAGGCGCTCGCCTTCCCCGGCCTCCGCGGCAGAAAGCGCGCTCAGTGGCACGGGGCGTGAACGCGACCTGCGAACGAGTTTCTGGTATCGGTGCAGCAAGATCGCGTAGAGCCAGGTGGAGAACCGGCACGAACCGTTGTAGCGCGCGATGCTTTTCCAGGCCTCGATCAGGGTTTCGGCAGCGAGATCTTCGGCGGTAGTGGAATTGCGACAGAGGGCGAGGGCCTGTTGAAACAGGCGCTGCTCATGAGCCTGCGCCAAAATGCAAAACGCGTCGGCATCCCCTTCGCGCGCACGCTGGAGGAGTTCCCCTGACTCTGCCTCGCCGAACTGCGGATCTGTCACCTGAGTTTGAATCCCCGCGCAAGCGGGGAGGGTTCAAGAAAACTGCGTTCGCGAGTGTGCGCCGACGCGCGCCGAGCGCAAGCCCGCTTCAATCCTCCGCCACGCTGGCTGGTTTCAATTTCACTTGGCCAACATTTCGCCTTGTCGCGACCGGCGGTTTCGTTATCGTGCCGCCATGCCTGAGATTGCATCCTTCGTCAACCGCGGCGCGACCACCATTACACCGGCGGTCGTGGAGAAAGTCCTCCGGCATCTGCCTCAGTGGAAGCTGGAGTTCACACAGATTCGCGAACCCCTGTTCCCGCATCTGGCCGACCAGCTCGAGTTTCTGGCCAACGCGGTGGAGGATTTCGCCGAGGGCGCTTACAAGGACCTGCCGTACCAAGCCTTCGCCCAAGCGGTTTTCGCGCTTATCTACTCGCACAAGAAAGTGGGGATCATCCCGGACACGTTCCTCAACCTGGGTCGCGCGGACGACTCGTCAGTTGTGCGGGCGGTGCTGATCCAGAACGAGAAGGCGTTCGCCATCTACGCGGCTGCACAGGACGTGGAGTGGGCGCGCATCACCAGCCAACCGTAGGTTGGTCGTCGCTTTCCCGGATTGCTCCGGGAACACGGCGCGCGGCCACGCCGCCTTTACGGAACCGCCAGGCAACTTGTTTTGAGGAATTCGGCGAACGTTTTCCGCTTCTCCAGCACGTCGTTGTGACCCAGAGCGGTGTAAAGGAACACCAGCCTGCCGGACTTCAATTCCTCCTGTGTGACTTCTGCGTCTTTCTTTGACAGGAACGGCGTCCCGCGTTTCCGGAGCGACTCCATCATCGCTTCCGTGTCGTCCTTTGTGCCGCCATTCTCGGTATAGATGTTGAGCAACCGCCCGTGCTGACGGTCCCACCACGCGAGGAATTTGTCCGTTTCGGCATAGAGCGCGTCGAACAGCCACACCTCGCTGACCTTCTCCGGCAGTCCGCCACGGTCGAGGATGGCGGAGATAACCTTGTAACCGCCGCTGTGGCCGGACAGGATGATTTGGCCGAGCGTGAACTCCTTCTGGGCGAAGCCGGCTTTCTCGCGCAATGCTGCCGTCAACTCATCCGCAAACCGTTTGAAACCATCCGGGTCTTCCAGCTTGCCGCCGCCGGAGTCCGACGCGTTCTTCGGCCCCTCCGGCACGACCAGGATCGCATTCCGGCCGCTCTCGACGAACTGCTCAATCAGTTTGAACTGCCGCAGCGTGCCCTCGACGCTGTTGCCCCAACCGTGAAAATGCACCACCACGTCCACGCGCGGCGTTTCGCGAAAGCCTTTCGGAATGAAGAGGGCGACCGTGCTGTCGCTGTAGTGTTTGTCCGCGGGAAAAACTTTGTCCTTGTACTTATGGCCGGCGGCGCGGCTGGGATGCGGATACGGCGCGGTCACGAATTGCGTCACGACAAGCCGGCCGTAACCGGCATAGGCCTGCTCCAAACCCTCACCCGCGACGGCAGAGGTCGCGGCGGAAAACAGCAGCGCTAGCAGCACTTTCATGGGCCGCGAACATGGCAAAGCCCGGCCAATGGCGACAGAAAAAAGCGCGGCGACCTTGGCCAATCCGCAGCCCAAGCTTGACTTGTCCTGCGCCGCCGGGCGTACTCGCAGCGCATGAAGATTTGTTTGTTTGGCATCACCGGCGTCGCCCTTGGCAAGCATAACGTCAAGGACCCGAGGCTTGACGAGGCGGACCGCTTGGTGGAAGCAAAGAAAAAAGTGCCCGTCCAGGTGGACGTGGCAGACGAGAAAGAACTGGCCGTCGCGGATGTCATCGCCGCCTCGCCGGACAGCCGGCCGGATTTGGTGCTGCAGGACCTGGATTTCGTGGAAACGAGGCTGGGCCGGAATCCGGCCGAGCCCGAGCGCGCCGCGTTGCTCAAGCTGAAGGACAAGCTGGAACAGGACGGTTTCGTGGCGGACGCGGTGTTGACGCCGGAGGAGAAGCAGGCGCTGGCGGTGCATACGTGCTTTCTCACCAGCAAACCCATCGTTGTCGCCACGGCAGAGGAACTGGCGCAGCCGGAGAAGCTCATCCTGCGCGCGTATGCGGTCAGTGGGCATCTCAGCTTTCTGACCTTGGGCGGCAAGGAAAACCGTGCTTGGATGATCCGCTCGGGCACGACGGCTTGGGACGCGGCGGGGGCGATCCACTCGGACATCCAAAAGGGTTTCATCCGCGCCGAGATTATCAGCTACGCGGACCTGGTTGAAAACGGCGGCGAGACCGGCGCCAAGCGCGCCGGCAAGCAGCGGCTCGAAGGCAAGACCTACGTCATGCAGGATTACGACGTGGTGAACTTCCGGTTCAACAAGTAAGCGGTTCCGGACCTCGCGGCGGCGGCGGCATTTGATCATGACCGCCGTCGGCTGCAATCAGGCCGCTGAATCCCGCAGCCTGACGCGCTCAGCCGGCACATCACCGCCGTGCTGACCAACCCCATTCCCGCTGCGGGCGTCTGGGGGGTACAACTTTTCCTCGTTTCGTATCTCGACGGCGTGTAAGTTTGCCTACCGGTTGAAGACCTTCGATTGAACATGAAAATCCTGTTGGTCAGCCCGCAGACGCCCGACACGTTTTGGAGCTTCAAGCACGTGCTGAAGTTTGTCTCCAAACGGGCGGCGTTTCCGCCGCTGGGCCTGCTCACGGTGGCGGCCATGCTTCCGCGCGACTGGCCGTTGCGCGTGGTGGACCTGAACGTCGAGCGATTGCAGGATGAGGATTTGCGCTGGGCGGATTGTGTGATGATCAGCGCCATGATCGTGCATCAGGAGTCGGTGCGAGAAATTGTGACGCGTTGCGCGGCGTTTGGCAAACAGGTCATCGCCGGCGGGCCGTTGTTCACCACCGGTCATGAAGCGTTTCCGGAGATTCAGCACTTCATCCTGGGCGAAGCCGAGGAACTCATGCCTCAGCTCATTGAAGACCTGCGCCAAGACCGTGTGCAGCACACTTACAGAGCCGCCGGTTGGCCGAGCATCGAACAGACGCCCGTTCCCCGCTGGGACTTGGTAGACCTGCGCCATTACGTGACGATGGCGG
>CAZWJC010000123.1:0-19617 GCA_964634255.1 uncultured Verrucomicrobiota bacterium
CGCTTGAGCTTCACCCCAGCCAAACGATCAATACTGCCGCCCGCGACATTGTCCCGGCCAAGCAGCTCCCAGATTTCGCGGGCTTTGGCGAGGTAATCGCGGAAGTGGTAGCTGGCCAACAATCCCTCCGCCGGAGCGTCCTCATCCGGCTCGCCACGCAGCAGGTAGAGGTTGAGTTCCTCGAAGTCGCTCAACACCGCCAGCGGGACGCCGATGGTCCAGGCGTAGCCCTTGGCTTGGTGGGCGTGAGGCGGTAGATCTTCGGCGGGACGCTTGGCTTCGCAAACAAATCGTGGCTGGCGTTCGATTTGGAGCAGGTAGTCCGCGCGTCCCTCGCTGGTCCGCCACTCGGCAATCACTTCGCGGTGCGAAGGGATGCGTCCTGCGCGGTTTCCAACATCCCACCCCAGCGCATCGAGAAACGGATCGAGGAATTCCCGGCGCAAGTTGTACTCGCCATAGCCTGCGCTCTTGTAGGCGGCGAGGTTCCTGCCGAAGGTTTCAACCAGCCGGTTCAGTTCCTTCTCGAATTGCGGGAAACTTGAGCCCGTGGACATGGGCGTAGCGTAGGGAATTCGCGGGGCGAGTCAACCGAGGCGTGGCGGTAAGAACTTCCAGTCGCCAGCCCGCGCACCAATCTCGCAAAGACAGAAGGATGATCGCCGTGCTTCGCCCAATGCGGCTGGCAATCGCTCAGCCACGCGCGGCCTCGGCCAAGACCGCCCCGCCGGGCGCGAGCAACCGCACATGCAGCGGCATTTGGCCAACCGCGTGGGTAGAACAGCTCAAGCACGGGTCGTAGCAGCGGATGCCGTGCTCGATGCGATTGAGCAGCGGCTCGGGAATTTCCTTTTGGCCCGTCTTGATGTAATGCCGCGCGAGCTGCGCCACGGTTTGGTTCATCGCCAGGTTGTTCTGGCCGGTGGCGACGATGAGGTTGACCTTCCTCAACAGTCCGTTCCGATCCACCGTGTAGTCGTGGAAGAGCGTGCCGCGCGGGGCTTCGCTCACGCCCACGCCGCGCAGGCTGTTGATGCCGGCGTCGGCGCGCAGGTCTTCTTCGCTCAGCAGATCGGCGTCGTCCATGTAACGCTCGACGCGCTCGAGCGAAGCGAGGATTTCGATGAGCCGCGCGTAGTGGTAGAGGAACGAGGACGTGACCGCGCCGCGCCCGAGCTTCTTGAAAAGCTTCAATTCGGCATCGGCCTTGGGAGTGCCCATTTGCTCGGCGACATTGAGGCGCGCGAGCGGGCCGACGCGATACATGCCGTCCGGCAAACCGAGCGGCTGGTAATAGGGCGACTTGAGATACGAATTGGGCTGCACGGCTTCGCCGATGAACTCGAAATACTTCTGCGGATCGAGCTGGTCGGCGATGATGCTGCCGCTGGCGTCGGTGAAACGGAGTTTGCCGCCGTGATGTTCCCAAGTGCCGTCCGGCTCGACGAGGCCCATGAAGAGCGACGGGAAATTGCCGAAGACCTGCACCTCGCGGGTGTGGCTCTTGAGCGTCTTCTTCCACAGGTCGAAAGCGGTTTGCGTGGTGGCGTAGGCTTCGGGCAGCCAAGCGCGGATCTTGGCGCGGCCTTCCTCGGTCAAGGGGGTGCGCACGCCACCCGGAACGGCCCAGGCAGGATGGATCTTCTTGCCGCCGAGGACTTCGATGATTTCCTGGCCGAACTGGCGGAGCCGGATGCCGGCACGGGCGAGTTCCTTGTTCGCCGCAATGATGCCGAAGACGTTCCGCTTTGCCTGCGGTGTGTCCCAGCCCAGCAGAAAATCCGGTGCGCTGAGGTGGAAGAAGCTCAAGGCGTGGCTCTGGATGAACTGGCCGAGGTTCATCAGACGGCGGAGCTTGTCGGCGGCGGGCGGGATGTTGATGGCCATGATGGCGTCGCCGGCTTTGGCGGACGCGAGCAGGTGGCTCACCGGGCAAATGCCGCAGATGCGCGGCGTGATGCCGGGCATTTCCGTGTAGGGCCGGCCCTCGCAGAATTTCTCGAAGCCGCGGAACTCGACGACGTGAAACTCGGCGTCGGAGACGTTGCCCTCGTCGTCCAGGAAAATGCTGATCTTGGCGTGGCCCTCGATGCGGGTCACGGGATCAATGACGATGCGCTTTGCCATATAAACTCGTTCAGCCAAATTTCAGTTGCGCGCCCTCCAGCTTCGGCGTTTCGCCGGCGAGGACCTGAGCCATGAAGGCTTTGATGCGATCCGCGGGTGGTGGACAGCCGGGCAGGAAAAAGTCCACGGCCACGGCTTCGTGCACGGGCATGACGCGCTTGAGCAACTCCGGCACGATCCCCGGCGACTTGGGAATGCAGGGATTGTGCTGGGCGTTTTCGATGTAGGCGCGCTGCAGCACACTCTCCGTGTTGTCGGGCCCCAATTGGTTGCGGATGGCCGGCACGTTGGCCGTGACCGCGCAATCGCCGAAGGAGACCAGGATTTTGGTCCGCGCGCGAATCTTGCGCACCAACTCCAGGTTGTCCTCGTTGCAGATCGCCCCTTCCATCAGGCACACGTCCACATTCTCGGGATACTCCTTCATGTCCACGACGGGGCTGTAAACGATCTCGATCTGGTCCGCGAGGTCGATGAGGAACTCGTCGAGGTCGAGAAACGACATGTGACAGCCGGCGCAACCGCCGAACCAGACCGTGGCAACTTTTAGGCGATCCATTGTTTCTTCTCCCGTGCAGTGACGATGAATTCGAGCTTGCTGCGGTCGCGCTCCATTTCGGACACGGTCGCACCCTTGTAGAACAACGCGCCGGTCGGGCAAGACATGACGCACTTGCCGCAGCGCGTGCAACTGTCGGACTCGCCCCAAGGCTGTTTGAGGTCGGTGATGATTTGGGACGCGGCGCCGCGACCGGAAACGTTCTTCGTGCCCGCGCCCTCGATGTGCCAGCAGGCGCGCACGCACCGCGTGCAGAGAATGCAGCGGTTGTGGTCCATGCCAAACAGGGGATGGGTGTTGTCCACGCCCCAGCGCGGGAAGCGGTATTCGTAGCGCACGTGGTCCACCCCCAGGCTGTAAGCCAGGGTCTGCAACTCACAATGGCCGTTGGCGACGCACACCGCGCAGACGTGGTTGCGCTCGGCCATGAGCAACTCCAGCGTCATGCGGCGATACTTCCGCAGACGCTCGGTGTCAGTCTTGACCTTCATGCCTTCGGCAACCTTCGTGGTGCACGCTGGCAGGAGTTTGGGCGTGCCCTCCAATTCCACGAGGCAGAGGCGGCACGCGCCGACGTCGTAGATGCCGTCGAGATGGCAGAGTGTGGGAATCTTGATCCCGTTCTCGTCGGCGGCCTGCAGGATGGTGGCGCCTTCCTCGGCGCTGATTTCCTTGCCGTCAATCGTCAGTGTCTTTGCAGCCATAGAAATCCAGTCAGGTTTGCGCGGGTTGGGCAGCCTTATGCGCGCCGTTGGCCGGCTCGGGCTGCAGCAGGGCTTCGTATTCCTTGCGGAAGAAGCGCAACGTGCTGAGCGTCGGGTTGGGCGCGGTCTGGCCGAGGCCGCAAAGGCTCGTGCTGCGCACCATCTCGCACAGCTCCTCGAGCTGCTGCAGGTCGCGCAAGGTGGCGCGCTTCTCCGCGATCTTGGTGAGCAACCCGTGCATCTGGGCGGTGCCGGCACGACACGGAACGCACTTGCCGCACGATTCGTCCATGCAGAATTCCATGAAGAACCGCGCGATCTCGACCATGTTGGTTGCCTGATCCATTACGATCATGCCGCCCGATCCCATGATTGAGCCGAGCTTGCCGAGCGATTCGTAATCCACCGGCGTGTCGAGTGCGTCGGCGGGAATGCACCCGCCGGAGGGGCCGCCCGTTTGCACCGCCTTGATCGTCCCGCCATCCGGCGCTCCACCTCCCATTTCTTCAACGATGGTGCGTAACGGTGTGCCCATCGGAACTTCGATGAGGCCCGTGTTGGTGATCTTACCGGCAAGGGCGAAAACTTTCGTGCCTTTGCTCTTTTCCGTGCCGATGCCCGCGAACCAGTCCGCCCCGTTGCGGATGATGGCGGCCACGTTCGCATAGGTTTCCACGTTGTTGATCAACGTGGGACAGCCCCACAACCCGCTCTCTGCCGGGAAGGGTGGACGCGGCCGCGGCGTGCCGCGACGGCCCTCGACGGACATCATCAGCGCCGTTTCCTCGCCGCACACAAACGCGCCGGCGCCAATGCGGATGTCCACATTGAAATTGAACGGTGATGCAAAGATACCGCTGCCCAGCACGCCCATCTGCTTGGCTTGCTTGATCGCGATCTGCAGCCGGCTGATGGCCAGCGGGTATTCGGCGCGGACGTAGATGAAGCCCTGGTCCGCCCCCACCGCGTAGGCCGCGACCGCCATGCCTTCGAGCACACTGTGCGGGTCGCTCTCCAACACGCTGCGATCCATGAACGCGCCGGGGTCACCCTCGTCCGCGTTACAGATGACGTATTTCTTGGCGCCGGCTGATTTGGCCACCGTGCCCCACTTGAGGCCGGTCGGGAAGCCCGCGCCCCCGCGTCCCCGCAGGCCGCTCTTGACCACGGCTTCGACTACGTCCTTGGGCGTCATCTCGGTCAGCGCATCGTGCAAGGCGACGTAACCGTCCGCAGCGATGTAGGACTCGATGCGCTCCGGATCCACCACGCCGCTGTTGGCGAGCACGATGGACATCTGTTTCTTGAAGAAGGGATGGTTCGGATCGGTCCGCTCGAGGTCGGTCTTGCCACCCTTGAGCGTGCCAACAATGGACGGCGCGGTCTCTGGGGTGACTTTCTCGTAGAGGGCGCCACTCGGATCCGCCTGTACGAGCGGCCCCTGGCAGCACAGCTTCATGCAACCGACGCCGCGCACCTCAACGTCGTTGGCCAGACCGAGGTCGGCGACGGTCTTCTCAAGCTGCGTCTTGACAGCTTCGGCGTTGGAGGAGACGCATCCGGCCGCCATGCAGCAACGCAGCGTGAACTTCTTGCGCGAGGCCAGTTCCTTTTCCTTGATCTCGAGGAGGTCGTTGCGATCCATGTTACATCCATTTCTTAACGTGTTCCACGGCCGCTTCCGGCGTCTGACGCGGCGTGACCGTGCCATCGTAAACCACCGCCGGCGCAATGCCGCAGGCACCAATGCATCGTGCCGTGAGGAGCGAGACCTTGTTATCCGACGTGGTTTCGCCGGGCTTGATCTTCACAATATCCTGAATCGCGGCGATGACTTTATCCGCGCCTTTCACGTAACAGGCGGTGCCCATGCATACGACGCAGGTGTGAGCGCCCTTGGGTTTGAGGGTGAAGAAATGGTAGAACGTGGCGACCCCGTATACCCGGCTTGGTGGCAGCGCCAGCTTGGAAGAGATGAACAACAGCAGGTCGTCCTCCAGATAGCCGAACAGTTCCTGCGCCTTGTGCAGCACCTCGATGAGCGCGTCGTGGCGGTGCTGGTGCTTCTTCATGTGGACTTCGAGGATTTTGAAGCGTTTGTCCCCGCTGGCGTGCGCCAACACCTCGTCCAACTTCTTCCGCTTCTTGCTGCCGAGAGTCGCAATCATAATTCCATCCCGAGCGCGCCCCCGGCTCATCGGCCTGGGCGCTGCCATTACAGCTCACATTCCGTCGCACCTCACCCTAGCGGTCGTGCCAGCGGCGTGACTCCGCGGAAATTGCGAATTGTTGAACGTCTATTGGCAAGCGCATGCGTCTCAGCTCCATCCTCCAGCGTCTCCCCAACAATGCGTGCAGTGTGACGGGCACGGATCTGTCCGTAGCCGTGGACCAGGCAACACGGCACAGTGGTTTGGCTTGAGGGATTTGCGTTGGCCGAGACCTGACAGGTCCGCGTGAAATCTGACCTCGTTTCAGACCGCTGCAACAAAGACCCCCGGGTGCGTGTCACACCGGGGGTCGCGAAATAGGTGTTGGGGTTAGCGTTTACTTCTTGAAAGACCGGATGTGCTTTACCAAAGCCTTGATCTCGTCATCGCTCAACACGTCGCCAAAGGCTTTCATCTTCGTCTTGTCGCCTTCCTTGACGCCCTCCTTGGTGGCTTTGAACATCGCGTCGTCCTTCAGCTTCGCCTGCACGTCGGCACTGGTGTAGTCCTTGACGCCGGCCTTCTCCCCCATCTTGGTCTTGCCCGTGCCGTCTGCGGCATGGCATTTCGCACAATGCTTGTCCCAGTTCTCTTTGACGTCCGCCGCCGAGAGGCTGGCGGCTGCGCCGATCGTCAACACGGTCAACAGAATGGTTCGTTTCATCGTTACTTTCTCGTTTGCCGCGCCAACCCGTGAACGGCGGCTATTCCAATAGCTCGCCGGGCTCGCCGACTGACGCGTTTTTTCAAAACTCTGCCGACTCGCGGACACCACGGTGCCCCGACCGCAAGTCTTCTGGCTAGATTGACGGCACAGTCGCAGGATTTGTTCAACTCCGCAACCCTGTTTAAGCACTTCCGTTTACGCAACGCATTAGGAACCGGCGCCATCGGAACCAAGTCCATGCGAGTGCCTCGCGGTGGAAAACGGGTTTACCCTTCTCCTGCAGGCCGCTCCGCACCAGAGGAGGCGGCAGACTGGCTGCGGCGCCAACGGGCCATTGTCGCACTGCCACCATCTCGTCCAGCAGGAACAGAACAAAGAACCCACTCCTTAACACGCCGACAGCCCTTCCGTCTCCTGTTGGTTTGACGCCCGCCATGGGCGTCTAGTTGACGGGGCGTCAGCCCGCGGTGAACTCGGGCTTCAAGACGCAGTTGGCATGAGTGTCGGTAAGCGCAGCCTGGCATTGGGCTTTGATCCCGCTGCGCCCGAGCCGCGTCACGCTTCCGTCCACGCGCGCCACGTTGCCAGCCCAGCGATGAATCGCCATGCTCCAACTCGGATCGTTGGTGGGATTTAGCCAAGTCACCACGCCCTGGACGCTCGTGGGATCGCAATCCTGCTTCTCGAGGCCCGTGATGTTGCGGTCGCCGAGAATGTGCATCATGGGCCGGTTTTCAGTGGCATCCAGACCCACGAAATAGCTCACGGCGTAATTGCCATGCCAGCCGAGGCCGACTTCGCGCTCGTTGCCGAAATTCAGGGCCGCCTCGCGGTCATCACTCGGGCAAACCAACACTTTCGGGGTGACAATTTCCTGCTGGACGACGATGAGATGTTGCCAGGTTGCGCAGGAGCCCCGACTGCCGCCGCTGCCGGTCCCAAGCGCCCAAGGGTATTTCGAAGCGTTGTCGTCCGCCCACATTCGCAACCCAAAGCCGATTTGCCGCTGATTGCTGACGCACTTGATCCGTTTGGCGGCCTCCTTGCCCCGGGCCAGTGAGGGCAGGAGCATTGAGGCCAGAATGGAGATTATCGCAATGACGACCAGCAATTCGATCAGCGTAAACGCCCGGCGGGCAGCACTGGCGACGAGGGGCCAGAGGCGCGCCGTTACGGGCTCAGGCAGCAGTCTTCTTGCAGACATAAGCAATCCCGAGATTCACCACGCCAATGCAGGGATAGAGGATAAACCTGGGGCTGAGGAAGCCGGAGATGATCCAAACCACGCCGGCGATGCCGAAGACGCCCGCCAGCACCAGATACGTCAGACGTTGTTTCTGCGAATCCATCATGGCTCGTGACGTGAGACTAGGACGTAACGTCTCTCTGTCGAGAACAATCTCTTTGGCCGTGAGCGGGCGGCTGGCCGCGGCGAGTCTGGAGTCCCGACCGCACCGCGTGTGGGTTCGGCAAGCCTGTGCTCAGGAGAGGATTTCGGACCTAAATCCACCGGGCGTATTTCGGGTCGGTCGCGAGCTTCTTCACGAGTTCCTTGACCTTTTGGGCCTGGCTCTTGTGCGCCAAGAGCACCGCATCATCCGTTTGCACGAGAATGGAATCGCGCAGCCCCACCACGGCGATGGGCGTCCGGCGATCCTTGGTCCGCGCGTCGAAGATGATGTTCCGGGCGCCGTCCACATGGAGGAACTCCGCTTGGATGGCGTTTCCTTCAGCATCGTGCTTGAGGTGGCGGCCTAGGGCGGTCCACGAACCCAGGTCGTCCCACTCAAAGTCACCGTCCGCCACCACCACGTTGTGGGCGTGCTCCATTAACGCGTAGTCAATGGAGATGCGTTTGACCTCCGGATACTCCTTGGCCAGGACCTTGGCGAGTTTGGCCGGTTGGTTCGCGACGGCAAACCAGCGTTGGCACGCGGCGAACATCTCCGGCTGATGTTTCTCCAGTCCGTTCGTGAGGGTGACGAAACTCCAAATGAACATGCCGGCATTCCAGCGGTATTGTCCGCTCTGCAGGTAACCGAGCGCCGTATCGTAGTTGGGTTTCTCCACGAACTGCTCAGCGCGGTGGAACGCTGACTTGTAGCGCTTCACCCCGGGGGGCGGAGGCAGTGCTTCGCCCACACGAATGTAACCGTAGCCCGTGGCCGGCTCGGAGGGTTTGATGCCGATGGTGACGATGGCCTGACCGCGCCCTGCCAGATCAAACGCGTCGGCCAGCACTTGTTGGAACTTCTTCTCCTCGGGGATGACGTGATCCGCTGGCAGGACGGCCATGACGCCAGTCGTGGAGCGCGCGCCCACGAGTGCCGCACCGAGCGTGACTGCGGCGCAGGTGTCGCGCCCCACGGGCTCCGCCACCACGTTGTCCTTGGGCAGCTTGGGCAACTGTTTCCGCACCTCGGCGACCTGCGGGGCCGTCGTGATGACGAAGATGTTCTTGAGTGGTGCCAGCGGCAGCACGCGGTTTACGGTCTCTTGCAGGAACGAACGCTCGCCGAGCAGTTTGAGCAACTGCTTGGGCGTCTTCTCCCGGCTGACCGGCCAGAAACGCTCGCCCCGCCCTCCGGCCATGATGATCACGAAACGGTCATGAGTGTCGGTTTTCATTGCCGAGGACAGTCGAGACAGGTTCGCCTCCGGAGTCAAACCCAGATTTGACCGCGCAAACACCTTGAGCCTTCCGTCGGCTCCGGTCCGGCGATGTCGCCGCTTGTTTGCGACTGGGAATCTCGTTAGCCTGCCGCCGCTGTTACTTGAACGCACGATGCCAAACTGTTTATGAACACGAAGCCCACCTCTCGACTCACTCCTGCCGTCGCCGCTTGGTTTGCCGCCAGTTCGTGGCTCTGTCTCGCGGAGCCCGATCCAAACTGGATTGATCATGATCGCAACCGGCCCATGCCGCCGGTCGTCACGCCGGCGACGCCAAGCACGCCGGAGCAGGCCGGCAAAGCCCCGTCCGACGCCGTGGTGCTGTTCGACGGCAAGGACCTCTCCCAGTGGGTCAGTATGGACGGCAGCCCGACCAAGTGGATCGTAAAAGACGGTTACATGGAGTGCGTGAAGGGCAGTGGCTACGTCCGCACGCTGCAGAGCTTCGGTGATTGCCAGTATCACATTGAATGGGCATCGCCGGCGAAGGCGGAAGGCGCCGGCCAGGGCCGTGGCAACAGCGGCGTGTTCTTCGGGCTCGACCGCTACGAAGTGCAGGTGCTCGACTCCTTCGAGAGCAAGACCTACGCGGACGGCTCGGCCGGTTCGGTTTATGGGCAGTACCCGCCGCTGGTGAATGCCTGCCGCCCGCCCGGCGAATGGCAGACCTACGACATCCTTTACACCGCCCCGCGTTTCGACGCCGCGGGCAAGTTGTTGTCGCCCGTGCGCCTCACCGTTTTCCACAACGGCGTGCTCATTCAAAACAACGTCGAACTGACCGGCCCGACCGGCTGGATTGACCGCGTGCCCTACTCACCGCATCCGGAGAAGCAGCCGCTGTCGCTCCAAGACCATGGCAATCCGGTTCGGTTTCGCAACATTTGGGTGCGGGAGTTGGGCAAGCCGGGCAAGCCGGAGTTCATGCTCGCCGAGAAGGTGCTCGACAGCTACACCGGCAGTTACGGCGGCGTGAAGATCGCAAGGGAAGGCAGTCAATTGGTCGCGAACGTCGGCGGCCGGAAACTCGTGCTCTTCGCCGAATCTCCGACGAAGTTCTTCGCCAAGTCCACCGATGTGCAGGTTGAGTTCAAACCCGATGCCGAGGGCAAGGTGAACGAAATCGTCTGGTCTGTTGGCGAAGGGGCGAACGTTGCCAAGCGCAACAACTGAGGGCCCGCCGCCGGGAAAGGGCTACAGCTTAGTCCGCGTATTGCTTGGCTCGGAAGAAGACCGCTTGGATGGACTCATCATCCTTGAGATGATAGTACGCCAGCAGGTCTTCCATCTTCATCAACATCCACGGCTGGCGAAAATCGTCGCCGTTCTTGGTGAAGACGACGCCATCGGCAATGTACGCTGCCGCATGGATGGGCTCGCCCGTCGCGGTCCGGAGGATAAGGATATCCCCGAATGTGGGCGTTGCCGCCGCAGTGTAGTTGGATTCCAGCTCCTGTTGCCACATGGCCCGTTCGTGGAAACGATCGTCGGGAGTCTCCTTGAAGAAATTGAACGCTGTCCAGTAACAGTCCGGCGATTGTTCCGGCGAGTAAGTGGCCGGGTTCGGATAGCTGTAAAGCCGGCGGCGTGCAAATGGCGGCAACAGGTGGGCGACGTCTATCCTGAGTCCGCCCGGCACCTCGGCCAGCGAGGCGAGCAGGGCGCGGATATCTTTCACATGCCAGCCGCGTCCCCAATAGCCGGCCAGCGCCACCACGTCAGCGTCGGGCCGAACACGTAGTCGCATCAGGATGGTGGGATTGCGCCACAGGGCTTTTAGCAGTCGTTGTCGCTCGGTTGATGTTGCGAGGTGAGGGAGCAACTCCGGCAGGTCCGAAAAACAAATCGCCGAGCCGCGCGGATACACCAGCCGGCTTAGCCAGGCCAGTGTGTTGCTCGAGAGGCCGCTGTTTCCAAACCAGTCCTCGAAGCCTCCCTGTCGGTAGGCGTAGGGCTGGAACTGGCGGGGGTTCGATTCGCTCCGCGCCAGCACGGCGTAAATCTGGCGGCGCGCTTGCGGCGTTAGCCCGAGAACCAAGTTCGGCGAGGGCGTCACGACGATGCCATCTGCGGTTTCGCTCCAGGCGGCGGGGTTCGCCAACTCGGTCCGTTGCTGAGGGGTGAGGTCCGTCGCGTTGAGGAACGCCGTCAATGAGCCGCGGGAAAAGCCGGGGAAAAACCACGTGGTCTGGTCGAAAGACTCCGCGCCAGTGGGCACGAAATCATCCGGTGGTTCGACATTGATGCGCGCGTATTCGAGTTCGCCCCAGGGGCCGGGGTTTCCGAGGAAGAATGGTTCCGGTCGGGTTTGATCGTAGCGCTTCGCTCCGCGCCGGGGCAAAGGCTCGGAGTTGGTACGCCATACAACGGTCAGCACGACCAACAGCGCAAACTGCAGGAGACACAGCCACGCCAGCAGACGCAGCCATCGCTTGGCTCGTTCTGGGTGCATTAGGGATACCTCGTCCGTTTCGCGTCGCACTGGTTTCTCACGCGCGTGCGGAGGGTGTCGAGGTGGCGATGACAGCCATTCATGGGCGCGGAGCGTCCCAAAGACCTCTGGGCGAGACAATCCCAAACCGGCGTCCGAGGGGCAGGGGGATCGGTGGGGCGGACGCTGAACGTTTGACTCGCGCCGGACTCGGGCAGAACCCATACTCTGGTAAGACATGACGCAACCCGATGCCCACGATCGTTTCACCGCTGAAGCCGCAGCCAGCCTGACGGACGGCACTTTCGTCCGCCTCGTCCTGTCGCTCCCGAATTCCCCCGAAGACGCGCCGCGAAAGATCCTTGGGCGGTGTGTGATGCTCCGGAGTGTGCCGCATCTCTCGCTAACGTTCCGGCACGATACGCGTGATACCACCAAGAACCTCTCGCTCGCCGACAGCGCAACATGGTTGCGCGAGCAATTACGCCACGGCTTCCGCAGCGCGTTGCTGGGCACGACCAAGGCGGACTGGCAGCTCATCGCTGCCGAATCCGGTCCGCCGCGGCTCATCAGCCACAAACCGACGCGCAAGCAAGTGCCTCCGCGTGAGCACGACCACAAACACGCCGGCGCCCTAAACCGCCCGGCCGACGACTGGTTGATCGGCCTCGGTGTGCTGGATCGCGACGGCAAGTTGCGCGCCTCGATGGCGGACAAGCACCGACAGATCAACCGTTATCTCGAACTGCTCACGCATTTGGCGAAGGAGTGCGGGTGGATTCAGGGAGCTTCCCAAGAACGTGCTTCCGGCATCTTGCCGGAAGAACCATTGGCCGCAGGTGCTTCAGCTCCTGTTCAAGATGGAAGCAGGCTCTGCCGGCGAGACGCCGGCAGCACGTTCACATTTGCCGACATGGGTTGCGGTAAAGGCTATCTCACGTTCGGGGCATGGCATCTGTTCCGTCGCGTCTGGAAGCAGCCCGTTCGGGTTATCGGTGTCGAGGCGCGCCCGGAACTGGTCGCGACGACAAACCGACTGGCCGGCCAGATTCGAGCCGACGGGCTGGAGTTCCTTGCCGGGGACATCGCCTCAACAAATCTGCCCAAGGTGGACGCCCTCATCGCCCTACACGCCTGCAACACGGCTACCGACGACGCCATCCGCCGCGGCATCGAACTCGGCGCGAAACTCATCGTCGTCGCGCCGTGCTGCCACAAGGAACTGCGTCCGCAGCTCGGTCGGCCCGAACCGCTCGCGCCCGTGTTACAGCACGGCGTCATGGAAGAGCGTTTGGCCGAGTGGCTCACCGATGGCTTGCGCGCCTTGTTCCTGGAATGGGCTGGCTACCGCACGAAGCTGATGGAATTTGTCGCCTCGGAGCACACGCCCAAGAATCTCATGCTCGCCGCCATCCGCGAGCGCGAGCCGTTCACGGATGCCGCCGCCCGCAAGCGCATTGTGGATCTGAAAGGGTGGTTCGGCATCCAACACCATGCGCTGGATTGCCTGCTGACGGGAGGTTGCTCCGAACCAGCCCGAGATGAAGGTTGATTCGCCGAACTCCGATGGATGCGTCCGTAACGATGGACTGGAACATCATTGACTGGCAGGGGCTCGATCGGCTGCGCGCGGCGTTTCTCGCCGGCACGGCCGGCGCAGGCGATTACTGGCAGAGCGAGTCTGATCTCGCGAGCTATGACCTCACCTTCGCCCAGCGTATCGGTTGGAAATGGGATTACGTGCTGGCGGAACTGCAGCGGCGCGGCTGGACGCCGCCGCAGGGCGAATTGCTCGATTGGGGGTGCGGCAGCGGCATTGCGGGCCGTGCCTTTCTGGATTTCTTCGGCGCGGACTCGGTTTCGGCGCTGCGGCTGTGGGATCGCTCGGCGCTGGCGATGTCGTTCGCCACAAATCGTGCCCGGCAAAAGTATCCGCATCTTGCAGTGCATACGGGGCTCATCGAACAGCCGGCCACGCTGCTGATCAGCCACGTCCTGACCGAACTCGCAGCCGAACAGCGCCAGGCCCTCGCCGACTGTGCCGCGCAGGCCACCTCCGTGATCTGGGTTGAGCCGGGCACTTACGAAACCAGCCTCACGCTCATCGCCATCCGCGAACGATTGCGCGATCGCCTGCAAGTCGTCGCGCCCTGCACGCATCCGGCGCGCTGCGGCATCTTGGCGCCGGAGAACGAGCGGCACTGGTGCCACCACTTCGCCGCGCCACCGCCGGAGGTCTTTCAAGATGGCAACTGGGCGCGGTTTGCCAAGGTCCTGGGTGTGGACTTGCGCGATCTGCCGCTGAGCTTTCTGGTGCTGGACCGGCGACCGGTGTCCGCGTTGCCGACGGGCGCGGCGCGAGTTATCGGGCATCCGCGGGTTTACAAGCCGCACGCGCTCCTGCTGGGCTGCGACGAATCCGGCGTGAGCGAACGCCGGCTGACGAAGCGGGCGTTCCCGGACGAATTCAAACGCCTGCGGAAAGGCGACTGCGATCCCCTGCAAGTCTGGCGTTGCGCGCGTGATGAGATTGTCGAAACGCGTCCGCTTTGACTTATCTTTGAACGGCGGGTGACTCTTGCGTGACCAATGAACGTGAGACAATTCAGGTGAGAATGAAGATCTCGCGTCGGATGGCGGACGGGCGCAGGACACTTGCTTACACGGCTTTGCTGTTAGCTGTGATGCTTGGGGGATGTTGGTTGGCATGCCACCGTCGCGGCCCTGCACGGCTTCAACCGACCGCGTTGAAGTCCGGGCTTCCAGGGCAGTCAACGATTGCCCCGACGGCTTCAGACGCCTTGAGGACTCAGGAAGCGCAGGCCCGGCTCAAAAGCCGGATGGATTTGCGACCGGTCAGAGCCAAGAACATGCTTGGCAATTTCAGCGTCATGGTGAGCACCCAGACCGTAACTACGTCGAGGGACTAATACCTGCCCACGCTGGGCCTCACGCCGCGGACCAGCACTTTCACTTCGCCGCGGTCGATTTGAGGTGCTTCTCGAAGAACTCCGACACTTGCTGATCAATCTCCGGCCCTCCAAAGCCATGGCCCGCGCCTTCGACAATATTCAGCGTCACTTCCACGCCAGCTTTCTGAAGCGCATCACGGAGTAGCTCGCTTTGCTGATACGGCACAAGATTGTCGCGATTGCCGTGCATGATCAGGAACGGCGGATCCTCCTGGCTGACGTAGCTCAGCGGGCTCGCCTTCGCCGCCTTGTCCTTGTTCTGCTGCACCGCCCCGCCGATAAGCTCCGACTCCGGCGAGTTCGCGGCGTCATGGTCGAATGGTGCGTTCGTCAGCGAGAACTTGCTCATCTGCGTGAAGTCCGTCGGGCCAAAGAAATCCACCACGGCCTGCACGCGGCTGGAGACGCCGAGGTTTTCACCTGTCTCGAATTCCTTCACGTCGCCGCTAGTTCCCAGCAACGCCACGAGATGCCCGCCCGCGGACGAACCCCACGCGGCGAAACGCTGCGGGTCAAGACCGCGTTCCTTCGCATGCGCCCGCAGCCACCGGACGGCGGCCTTGCAGTCCTCGATCTGCGCCGGAAAGATCGCGTGCTGGCTCAGACGATAGTTGATGCTGGCTACGGCGTAGCCGCGTGGCAGGTAGCGGAGCGCGGGGCATTGGTCCTTGCTCCCGCCTTTCCACGCGCCGCCGTGAATCCAGATGATCAACGGCAGGGCATTCGTCGCGCCGGGCGGAATGAACAGGTCCAGCTTCTGCCGCTCGTGCCCGTTCGGGACGTAGGCAATGTCACGCAACTCTCTTGTGCCCTCGGGCAACGTGGCCGCCCCGCCGGAGCTGGCGCGGGCCTGGCGGGTGGTCGCGCGTTGTTGCTGCGCAGAGGCGGAGTGGGCGGCCAATACGGCGAGCAATAGAACGAGGCTGATATGGAGTTTGGTTTTCATGACATTTGCGGCGTCTCCCCAGCCAGACGCCCCTCCGCCCGTGAGGTTACGCGTGGTCAGTAGCCGGCGGAGCCAGAAGCCAGGCCTTTCACAATGGCCACACCGGCAGAGGTGCCGAGGCGCGTGGCGCCGGCCTCGATCATTGCCAAGGCGGCCTTAGTGTCACGGATGCCACCGGAAGCCTTTACACCGAAATTCGGCCCCACAGTCGTCCGCATGAGCTTTACGTCGTCAAGCGTCGCACCGCCGGTGCTGAAACCGGTTGAGGTCTTCACGAAGTGCCCGCCGGCTTCGACGACCAACTGACAGGCGCGAACCTTCTCCTCGTTGGTTAGCAGGCAGGTTTCGAGAATCACTTTGACGGTGTGCTCTTCCGCGGCTTCCACCACGTCGCGCAGTTCGCGCAGGACGTATTTGTCGTCGCCGTCCTTGAGCCGGCCGATATTGATCACCATGTCAATTTCCTGCGCGCCGTCGTCAATCGCCGCCTCGGTTTCAAAGCGCTTGCCGTCGCTACTCATGGCGCCGAGTGGGAAACCCACGACCGTGGCGACCTTCACCGGCGAGTCCTCCAGGCAATGGCGGGCCAGTGCGACGCGCGAACCATTCACGCAGACGGAGAAGAAGCCATGCTCGCGCGCCTCGGAGCAAAGCTTTTCGATCTGCGGGGCCGTGGCGTCGGGCTTGAGGAGCGTGTGGTCAATGAACCGCGCGATCTCGGCGGCGGACAGCTTCGTGATGGCTTCACTCATGGCGCGGAGGCTAGCAGGATGGCTGGGCGAACTCCATCTGGATCATAGCGACGACATTCAGATTATGCGATTGCGATAACCCTTGACGGCGGGTGATTGGCGGATTATGAAACCTGCGCACTTGGACCAAGGAACACGTATTGACATATATGGACACAAAAGGATCTGGCATCTTTACTCTGGGACTCATCATCTGCCTCTGTGGGTCTGCTCAGGCGCAGTACTCGCTTAACATCGTTGGTTACTACAACAAGCCCCTCTCCGCAGGCGACAACTTGGTCGCCAACCAACTCAATTCAACGAACAACACACTGATCGGTCTGTTCAAATCCGACATCCCTGATGGTACCACTTTTGCGCAGTGGGATCCGGTGGCGCTGGAGTTTCGCTCTCCTTCGGTGTTCCATCGGCAGACAGGCTGGAGCATCAATTACAGCTTGAGCCTTGGTGAGGGAGGATTGCTTCACGCGCCGATCACCTTCACCAACACTTTCGTCGGCGAGGTGTGGAGCGGCTTCGAGCCAGAAAGGCCGTTCATACCACCGCTTGTGACCGGCGAGGGTGTGTTTCAGTTGTCGTGTGTCGTGCCGCTCGGGAGTGCAAGGTTTGAGCATGTGATCGGGCGCGATCCACAAGAGGGGGAATGGGTAACGATGATGAATCCATCAGCGCAGGTATGGTCCACAACGACCTTCCGCGGTGGCGGATGGGACAACGGTATCCCCGTGCTTTCCGTGGGAGAAAGCGCCTTCTTCAAACTTGGCTCGGCGAGTATTTCGGCCTCTGTCATTCCCGAGCCCAGCGCCGGGCTGCTCTGCGCGTTCGGCGGTTTTCTACTCCGGGCGCTCAAGGGTCGTCGTAGCTGCAATCGCGACACTGTCACGTGATGGGGCGGCCATACACCGGAGCACCTCTCTGGTTAGGCAACCAGTCAAAGTCAGGCGACCGCCAAGGTGGCTCGTCCATGCACCGGAAGTGGTGTCGAAGGAGGTGAGCCTGTGCAAAACTTGAACCGTGCGGAGGAGATTGCCTTCTTGGGCGCGTTGTGCGACCGAGGCGCGGCGTGTTCCCGGATATCCTCGAAGCGACTGGCAGCAACGCGTCGTGTGAACTGGACGATGCAACGGCGCTGGCGGCGGCTATTAAAGAACTGCTGCCGTCTCTCGAAAACGCTGGTAAGTGCGGCGCGCGCGGCCAACGGGCGGCCTTCGGACTGCTCAGCGCGGAGGTGATGGCGCAGAAGATTCTACAGGTCTTAACCGACACGGCTCAGCGGCGCTGAACAGGGGGTGAGGAGAACACCTGCGCGCTGCGGACCACCGCCTCTGGCCTTGCGATTGGTTGGAGAGGATGCCTCTCGCTACACCTCCATCGCCTCGCCCAGTTTCGGCACAAAGACATCCGCTTTCGGCTTCAACGTTCTCAACGTCTCCGCGAAGGCCAGGCTCTGCTCTTCTTCGCCGTGGATGACGGAGACCTTCTTGATGTCGCCCGTCAGGCTCTCGACGTAACGGCGCAACTCGTGTTTGTCCGCGTGGCCAGAGAAGGCGTCAATCGAGGCGATCTTCGCCTTCACTTGAACGGGTTCGCCAAAGATGTTTACCGGATTCCGCCCCGACATGATTTGGTAGCCCAACGTGTGTTCGGCGCAGTAGCCCACGAACAGCACCAGGTTCTTTGGATCGCCGATGTTGTTCTTGAGGTGATGCCGGATGCGCCCCGCTTCGGCCATGCCCGAGGCGCTGATGATGATCATCGGTTCGCGCATGTCGTTCAACTTCATCGAATGCGCGAGCTCGCGGATGTAGGTGAGGTTCTCCATGCCGAACGGGTTTTCCTTCTCGCGCAGGAAGCGATAGATGTCGTCGTTGAAACATTCGGGGTGCAGGCGGAAGACCTCGGTGGCATTCACGCTGAGCGGGCTGTCCACGAAGATCGGCACGCGGGGCAGCCGGCCCGCAAGCGTGAATTGGTGCAGCGTGTAAACGATTTGCTGCGTGCGTCCGACCGAGAACGCCGGGATGATCACCTTGCCGTTCGCCTTCAACGTGTCGCACACCATCTGGCAAACGCTCTCTTCCGCGTGCGTCCGTTCCGAGTGTTCGCGCGCGCCGTAGGTGGATTCGATCTGCAAGAAGTCCACGCTGTCCACCGTGGCGGGATCGCGCAGGATGTCGTCTTTGCCGCGGCCCACGTCGCCGCTGAAGAGGTAGCGGAACTTGCGTCCGTTCTCGCGGATGTCGAGCACCACCTGCGCGGAGCCAAGGATGTGGCCGGCGTCGCGGAAGGTCGCTGTGACGCCGTCCGCGACGAGCATGGGGCGGTCGTAGTTGAGCGCCACAAACTGGCGCACGGCCTTCTCGGCTTCGGTGACCGAGTAAAGCGGTTCGACCGGCGGCAGGCCTTGCTTGGCGCGCTTTTTGGAGACGAAGGCCGCGTCCGCCGCCTGCACCGCGGCCGAATCCTGGAGCATGATGCTGGCGAGGTCGCGTGTGGCGAACGTGCAGAAGATGCTGCCCTCGAAGCCTTGGTTGCAGAGGTTCGGCAGGTTGCCGCAGTGATCAATGTGGGCGTGGCTGAGCACCACGGCGTCCACCTTGCGCGGATCGAACGGGAACTTCCGGTTGCGTTCCATCGTTTCGGCGCGACGGCCCTGGTAGAGGCCACATTCGAGCAATACTCGGCTGCCATTGACTTCCAGAAGGTAAAGCGAGCCGGTCGTGGTGCGCGTGGCGCCGAAGAAATTGACTTTCATCAGCGGCAAGGAAAACGAGTCATGCGGGAAAAGTCGAGCGGGGAGTGCGGGCAGGGTGCGAAAGGAAATGGCGGTCACGGCGAACAAAATCCACGCACAGCTGAGGCATCGGACCGCGGACAGTCCCTGTCCGCAGCGCGGAGTAGCCACCCGATGGGGTGCAGGTCACGCGCGGATTGGCAGGGTTTGCCGCGACCTGCTGGGCGGCACGCGGGAACCCGCCCGCCAACTTGCCGCGTTGGAGCGGAAGTTGACTGCACGGCTGGATGTTCACGAAGGCGCGATCGTGGAGGTATTGCAGCGCGTGATGCAAATCCTCGATCCGCCTCCACCGCCGCCCGAGCCATCCCGGCGCCGGATTGGGTTTCACGTGGAACCGGAGGATGGGTCGCAAGCGAGAGGAAGAAGCGGTAGCGAGCCGCACGGCCTCGCCGAGAAAGTCGAGTGGGAATGAAATGGGCTGGACAGGCAGGAGGGCAAGGAACACAGTCGGGGACGTGAAGCTGGGACGACAGAGGAGCGCACGAAGCGATCGTGTTCGCAACCAGCAAGAATTGCAGGCTGAGCGGAGCATTTCAGGGAAAACCCCGTCCAACTAAGGCATGAAGACACGCTTTGTAAGCATGCTAGCGATGATGCTGGCGCTCGCTGCACATTCGGACGATCCGCAGCCCCTGATGTCCCGAGCGCTGCTCCGCAACACCGTCCGCATTGAAACCATGAAACGCGACGGCACCATGCACGTCGGGACAGGATTCTTCTTCAACTTTGAGGTCCCGGAGAAGGCGTCTTGCTGCCCGGTCGTCGTTACGTGTTGGCAT
>CAZWJC010000124.1:0-19530 GCA_964634255.1 uncultured Verrucomicrobiota bacterium
ACCCCTGACCTCCTGAATGCCATTCAGGCGCTCTACCAACTGAGCTACGACCCCAGCCAACGCGGCTTCAATGTAAGAAGCCCGTGCCGAATGTCAAAGCCATTTCTCTTTGGAATGCGGTCGTCTCCCGTTCGTTCCGCCACACTGGGACGGACGAGGAGAAAACGCGCCGGTATGTGCCGGTTTGAAACGACCGCCTGCCTCCGGGCTAGAAGCGCCTTGGGCTTCGACCCGGCATTTACACCGCGCCGCGAGCCTGCTACACCATCGGCGTGCGTGACGCAACAACCGCCATCTGGAAATCCCTGACCGACTCGCGCCGGCTCTTCCTCATCGCCGGTCCGTGTGTCATCGAGGGTGAGAAACTCTGCCTTGAAGTCGCCACGCAGCTCAAACGAACCTGCGCCCGGCTGGGCATCACCTACATCTTCAAGGCGAGCTTCGACAAAGCGAACCGCACGAGCGGGAGATCATTTCGGGGACCGGGCTTGGAGGAGGGCCTAAACATCCTCGGCAAGGTGCGCGCACGCATCGGCGTACCAGTGCTGACGGACGTGCATTCCGAGACCCAAGCGTCGGTCGCCGCCGACGTCGTGGACATTCTTCAAATTCCCGCGTTCCTCTGCCGCCAAACGGATTTGATCGAGGCGGCCGTGGTCACCGGGAACATCGTCAACCTGAAGAAGGGCCAGTTTCTCTCGCCGGCAGAAATGGGGCAGGTCATCGAAAAGGCGCGGACAGCGGGAGGCAAGCATTTGCTTGTAACCGAACGTGGCACGACATTCGGCTACAACAATCTCGTGACCGATATGCGTTCGATTCCGATCCTGCGCGACTTCGGTTGTCCGGTTGTGTTCGACGCCACGCATTCGGTGCAGTTGCCAGGCGGCAGCGGCACCGCGTCCAGTGGGCAACGGGAGTTTGCGCCGGTGCTGGCGAGAGCAGCGCTTGCCGCAGGCGCGAACGGTTTGTTCATTGAGACTCATCCAGAGCCTAGCAAGGCCTTGAGTGACGGCCCCAACATGATCCCGCTCGGGGAGATGTCCGCCTTACTTAAGCAACTGCTCAGGGTTTTCAACGCGGTCCGATGATGTGCCCCCGCCACCACAGTAACCAGCGAGTGTTGCAGGCGAATCCTCCCCGCCCGGGCCAGACGCCTAGAATGTCGTGGTGGTGTGGCTGCGTCTGGCCGTGTCTTGGGCTGGGACTGCTAACCGCCGCGATCGCTTTTGCCCAAGATTCCTCTGTGACGGAGAAGCTGAAGGGGTTTAAGACCACCAACTTCACTTTCCCGGAGTACTATGAACCGCCACATCACAAACAACTGCGCTGGCGGCTCAAGGGCGCAGAAGCGACGCCCCAAGACAACGATGAGATTCAGGTCCGAGACGCCGTGTTGGAATCGTATCAGCAGACCGGCGCGCGCGAAATCTTGATCACCACACCGGAATGCCGCTTCAGCTACACTTCGCATGACGCCTATTCGGACGGCCCGCTCCGAGTGCAGGTTCTAGAAGGGCGCTTCACGCTTGAAGGCAAGGGATTCCGGTGGCAGCAGACCAACTCGTCACTCGTGATCTCGAACCGCGTGGAGACCTCGATCCGCGGCGACTTGCTGGCTGCCGCGCCAAAGTCGCCCTCCCCAGCCGGTTTAGCCGGTTTGGGCGATGTGCTGATCCGGGCGGATCGTTTTACCTTCGACGGGCAGGCCACGCAGGCGGTCTATCGCGGCAACGTCCGCGTCACCGGCACCAACCTGAGCCTCGCTTGCGGGACGCTGCACTTCCAGGTTCCGAAGGGCGGCGGCACGGTGGATCAGTTGTTCGCCGAGGAAGACGTGCGCCTCGACTACACCGATCTGCATGCCCGCAGCGACCGGGCGGTGTTCTCGGCCAGCGACAACCTCGTGCGCTTTGCCGGCAAAGCCACATGGCAAGCGCAGGGACGCGAAGGTGGAGCGGATGACCTGCTCCTCGATAGCGCTTCGACGACCTTGCGGGCCAACGGCAACGCGATTCTCAAAACCCCAGTCACCGGCTCATCTTTCCTGCCGCAGCAAACTCGGAACGTCTCCGCAACTGCGGCCACAAACCGGTTTGTCACCATCGCAGCCGGGCGCTACGAAATCCAAACCAACCGGGCAAGCTTCACCGGTGGCGTTCTCGTGAGCGAACGGACGGATGACGAGCTTCAGGCCACTCTGGTTTGCGAATCTCTGCTGGCGACCTTCGCCTCGACCAATCAGTTGCAGAAACTCGTAGCGGAACAGGGCGTGGTCATTGAACAAGGCGAGCGGCGGCTGAGCGGTCAGCGGGCCGAGTTCGACGCGCCCAGCGGCCAGGCGCAGTTGACCGGCAACCCAGAATGGCGCGACGGCGACCGCTCCGGCCGGGGCGAGGTGTTGCTGGCGAATCTGCAGCGAAACCAGTTCATCGTGCGTAGCAACGCGAGTCTCACTTTGCCCCACGGTCAGTCCGATGACTTGCTGGGCTCCTTTGCCACCCCCTCCGGCATACCCCGCACCAACGCGCCAGCCAGGAGTGGCCGGACGAACACACCAACACACGTCACCGCGGACGAGTACGAGCTCACTCCGGAAACGGCAGCTTTCCGCGGACACGTGCAGGTCACCGACCCCCAGATGCAGCTGGCCAGCGATACATTGACCATAAGACTATCGCCCGGCGGAACGAACGTTGTCAGCGTCACCGCCAACCAGAATGTCGTAATGTCCCTTGTAGAAACCAACGGCGTGACGACCACCACCTGCACGCAGGCGGTTTATACCGCAGCAACTGAAATTCTTGACCTAACCGGGCAGCCAACGGTCAATCGCCCAGACGGCAGCTCGTTCACCACAGAACGAGTGTCCCTGAATCGCGCCACCGGCGACGTCGAGGTCCGCGGGAGTTACAGCGGGACACTCAAGAGTCCACCCGGCACCGCCACAAACACTCCTGCGCTGCCGACCAGCCTGGATTTCGACCTGCGCAAAAAACGCCCCAAGAAACCGTGAGCGAACCCGCCTCCAATTCAAGAACGCCGCAGGCCCATGAAGAGCCCGCCGCGCCCTGCAACGCTAGCGCCCTCCTCGCCACCGAGAAGTTGGTGAAGGAATACCGCCAACGGCGCGTCGTAAACGGCGTCTCCATCCACGTCGCAGCGGGCGAAATCGTTGGTTTGCTCGGCCCGAACGGCGCGGGCAAAACCACCACGTTCAACATGGTCGTCGGTTTGGTGCGCCCAGATGGTGGCGCCGTGCATTTCCAAGGCAGCGAGGTCACGCGGTTGGCCATGCATCAACGCGCCCGGCGTGGCATGGGTTACCTGACACAGGAACCTTCGGTGTTCCGCAAGCTGACGGTTGAGGAGAACATTCTCGCCATCCTTGAAACTTGCGCCATCGGACGCGATGAGCGCCGCCTGCGGTTGAAGTATCTGCTCGACGAGTTGGACCTCGCCCGACTGGCGAAAAGCAAGGCCTACCAGTTGAGCGGCGGTGAGAAGCGGCGGCTGGAAATCACCCGCGCGCTGGTGACCAGCCCCAAGTTGTTGATGCTGGACGAGCCGTTCAGCGGGATTGACCCCATCGCCGTCTATGAAGTCCAGAAGATCATCCGCCGACTGAGGGAGCGCGGGTTGGGTATCCTCGTCACCGATCACAACGTGCGGGAGACTTTGAAACTCGTGGACCGCGCCTACCTCATCCACAAAGGTGAGGTGATCTACGAAGGCGAAGCGGCCAAGATGGTCGAGGATCCGAAAGCACGGGAGATCTACCTCGGGCCAGAATTCAACATGTAATCGCCATGAAACTGGATGCCGTTACCGTCGAGCGGTTCTACACCGACAAGTCCGGAGATCTCGGCTTGAAGCTGATTGCCGGCGCCGGCGGCCTGAAGCGGGTCATCCGCGAGCCCACCATCAATCGTCCCGGTCTGGCATTGACCGGCTTCACGCGCTACTTCGCCCACAAACGCATTCAGGTCATCGGCAATGCCGAGGCCTTCTATTTGAAGTCGCTGGACGAAGCGCAACGGCTGCAGCGCTACCAGGAGTTTCTCCGCCATCGCATTCCGTGTGTGGTGTACAGCCGCGGCTTGCGCCCCGACAAAATGCTTCTCCGCCTGGCCGAAGAGCGAAACGTGCCGGTGTTCCAGTGCCCGCTCATCACGATGAAGTTCATCAACCTCGCCACGCTGGCGCTGGAGACGATGTTCGCGCCGCGCGGCACCGAGATGGGCAGCATGGTGGACATCCTCGGCGTAGGGGTGTTGATCCGCGGCGACAGCGGCATCGGGAAGAGCGAATGCGTACTGGCGCTCATCGAACGCGGCTACAGCCTGGTTTCCGACGATGTCACCAAGACCACTCTTGTGGACGGGCGAGACGTCATCGGCACGAGTTCCGAGTTGACGCGCGAACACATGGAGGTGCGCGGTATTGGCATTATCAACGTGGCCGCGATGTTCGGCGTGCGCAGTGTCCGGATGGAAAAGCGGCTCGATCTCGTCGTCAGCCTTAAGCAGTGGGAAGACGTGCCGGACGTGGACCGCGTGGGCATGGAACAGGAGATGGTGAAGATTCTGGGCGTGGACGTTCCGCACATCACCATCCCCGTACGACCGGGGCGCGACCTGGCCCGTTTGGTGGAAGTGGCGGCCTACCATACCAAGCTCAAAGCGACGGGGCGAAATCCAGCCAAAGAGCTGAACGACCGGATTCTTGCACAAATGGCCAACCCCAAACTGTAGTTTCAGTTGGCCAAAGCTTCGCCTTTGGTTTACTAGTCTCGCAGACTGATGAGCGCCAGAAAACCGGAAGACAAAGGGCCGTTGGTGAAGAAGGACATCCTGATCACCAACAAGCTCGGCATTCACGCACGTCCCGCCGCCATGTTCGTGAAGACGGCCAATCGTTTCTCCTGTGATGTCTTCGTCGAAAAAGATGGCGAAACTATCAACGGCAAGAGCATCATGGGCTTGATGATGTTAGCCGCGGGCCCGGGCAGCAAACTGACACTTCACGCCCAAGGCAACGATGCCTCGCAGGCCGTTTCCGAAATCGAGGAGCTGGTCAAACGCAAGTTCGACGAGGAATAAGCCATGGCCGTAGAAGGGATTGATGTCAAATATGTCGCCCACCTGGCGCGGCTCGAATTGACGCCGGAAGAGGAGAAGAAGTTTGGCGAGCAGCTCGGCCATATCCTCGGCTACGTGGAGAAGCTCAAGGAACTCGATGTCACTGGCATCGAACCCACGGCCCACGCCATGCCGCGCGTGAATGTCGTCCGGGCCGACGCCACTCGCCCGTCCCTGCCCCACGCCGACGCACTGCGCAACGCCTCCGCGCAGGCGAACGGCCTGTTTGTCGTGCCGAAGATCGTTGAGTAACAGCTTTACTTCCGCGCTTCGACTTCCTGAGAATCGGCGCATGTGGAATTCAGGATTGCGTCTCTTGCTGACAGGGCTGGCGCTCTGGGGTGGCACAGACCTGCTTTCCGTCGCAGCACCGGCGACTTCCTCCGCCCCCGAATCCCCGTTCATCGTGGAGACTTGGACCACCAAGGACGGTTTGCCGCAAAGCTCGGTGATTTCTCTCATTCAAGCACGGGACGGCTATCTGTGGCTCGGGACGCTGGAGGGGTTGGTACGCTTTGACGGCGTGCGGTTCACGGTTTTCGACGAGAACAACACGCCCGGACTGGGCAGCAGCCGCATTGTCCACCTCTTCGAGGATAGCCAGACCAACCTGTGGATCGGCACTGAAGCCGCGGGCGTGGTCCTGGCCTGGGATGGCAAGGCGCAGAGTTTGGAGAAGATCGGCACGGGCTCGCCGGAAGGACGCCTCGTCTCCGCCTGCGAAGATGCCACGGGCGCCGTGTGGTTGTTCGCCGCAAACGGGCAGTTGTATCGCCATGCGAAGGGCCAGGTGTCGGAATGGCGTCTTGGGGCAGGACCACCAAGTCCCAGTCGGAGCGTGATTGCAGAACGGGATCACGTCTGGATGGGCCCGACCTGGATGAACGGAGACTGGTGGCTCTCGGCCATCGGCCCGTTGACCAACTCGAATCCTCCCGACCTGTCCGCGGCTCTGCGACTGCCGGTCGCAGCGTTGGACTTGCTCCTGCAAAGTGCCCGGGGCGGCTACTGGCGGCTCGCCAACGGTCGCATTCAGAAGTGTCGCGGCAACACGTTGGAACGCGATCTCGGGCCGTACCCGTGGAGCACGAACGTTGTCCGCCTCACCGGCTGTGAGGATGCCGAGGGCAACCTGATCGTGGGCACGCTCTCCTCGACTGGCGGCGAAGGTGTGTTCTGGTTTGACGCCACAGGCCAGGCAACGCCCATCTCCCGAGAAGCCGGACTCTCCCGCAATGGCGTCTTGTACGGCGTGCTGTCGCTCTGTCTGGATCGCGAAGGCGATTTGTGGGTGGGCACGGATGGCGGCGGCGTGAGCCGGGTGCGCCGGCGTCGCTTCCACCTCTTGCCTTCCACGCGGGAGTGGGTCGTCCAATCCGCCTGCACGGACACAAACGGCGGTTTGTGGATTGCGGCCAACGGCGGCCAGGTGGGGCGGTGGGACGGCTCTGCTTTGCACGTGTTCTCCACGGGCACGGATCGGCCCTCACTTCGTTCCGTGTTTGTGGATTCGGCGCAAGAGGTGTGGCTTGGGACCTGGGGCCGCGGCCTGCTGCAACGAAGCGGGGAACGCTTTGGTGAAGTCCTCCCCCCCGCACCACCGGTCGTGTCAGCCATTCATGAAGACCGCCACGGTAATCTCTGGATCGGCACGCCGTACGGCCTGGCGCGGCGCGACGCCCAAGGGTGGAATCCTGTCAGCCGGGCGCGCGGGCTAACATCCGATGCCGTTCGCGCACTCGCAGACGATGCCGAAGGCAACCTGTGGATCGGCACGGAGGGTGGCGGCCTAAACCGGCTGCGTGACGGTCAACTCACGGCCTACCGCCAGCACGCGAGCGGGCTGCCCAGTGATCGAATTACGGCCTTGTTGGTCGATGAGGCTGGCGTGCTGTGGGTGGGCACGTCCGGCGGGTTGGCCCGATTCGACGGAGAACGATGGACTCGCTTCACGACCGCCGAGGGATTGGTCAGCAACAGCGTCGGTTACCTGATTGACGACGGGAAGGGCGATCTTTGGCTGGGGTCGAACGCCGGATTGATGCGCGTGAACAAACAAGCCTTGAACGATTTTGCCGCGGGCAAGCTCGCGGCCATTCGTTGCCGCGCTTACCAAGAGGCCGACGGCTTGCCCACGCGCGAATGCACGTTCGGTTCGCAACCTGCCGCCTGTCGAACGCCGGACGGCACACTCTGGTTCCCCACGACGCTCGGTTTGGTGAGCCTCAAACCCGATGACCTGAAGCCGAATACGGTGCCACCGCCGGTCGTGATTGAGTCGGTTTCAATCGAGGGGCGCCAAGAAACCAGCAGCGGTTTGCGCGCGCGGCAACCACGGGCCATCGTCATCCCGCCGCGCCAGGGTCGCCTCGAAGTCCGTTACACGAGCCTCAACCTCGCAGCCCCGGATCGGACCCGCTTCCGCTATCGCATGCTCGGTTATGATAGCGGATGGACCGATGCGGGCGACCGTCGGGTCGCGCCGTATCAGAAGTTGGATCCCGGCGACTTCACCTTCGAGGTGGAGGCCTGCAACGAAGACGGAGTCTGGAGCACGACCCCGGCCACGCTGGCCATCACGGTCGAGCCCCCGTTTTGGCGAACGTGGTGGTTTCTCACCGCCAGCACGCTGGCGTTGCTCGGCACCGTCATCGGGACAGTGCATCTCGTCTCCACGCAAAAACTGAAACGTCAGTTGCGACAGCAGGCCACGTTGGAAAAGGAGCGATCCCGCATCGCTCGCGACCTGCACGATCAAGTCGGCGCGAATCTCACCCAGGTTTCGCTGCTCGGCGAGCTCGTCGAGACGGACAAAGACCTGCCCGAGGAAGTGGAATCCTATGCGCGGCAAATCACCCAGACTTCGCGCGAGACCACGCGGGCCTTGGATGAAATCGTGTGGGCCACGAACCCGGCCAACGACACCTTGGAAGGCCTGATCAACTACGTCTGCAAATACGCGCAGGAGTATCTGGCCCTGGCCGGCCTGCGGTACCGGCTGGACGTGCCCAGCCAGCTTCCGGCCACGCCGTTGCTGCCGGAAGTCCGGCACAACGTCTTCCTCGCCGCGAAAGAGGCCGTCAACAACGTCGTCAAACATTCCCAGGCCAGTGCGGCATGGGTTCGCTTGCACCTGGACGCCGCCCAGTTCACTTTGGAGATCGAAGATGACGGGCGCGGCTTGCCGGAGTCAGCCAAGTCATCCACGCGAAACGGATTGAATAACATGCGCAAACGCCTCGAAGATATCGGCGGCAGTTTCACCATCGAACCCGCGCCCGAACGCGGCACCATCGTTCGCTTGATTGTCCCGCTTCGCACTTCGGATTTCGCACTACGGACTCCCTCCTAACCATGCCCATCACCATTGCCATCGTCGAGGATAACGACCAGTTGCGCGGCACGCTCGCCCGGGTACTCAACCGCGCCGAGGGTTTTCAGTGCCTCAGCCAGTTCGGCAACGCCGAGGACGCGATCAAGGCGCTCCCCCAGGAGAAGCCCAATGTGGTCCTCATGGACATCAACCTGCCCGGCATGAACGGCGTCGAGTGCGTGCGGCAGCTCAAGCCGCTTTGCCCCGGCACGCAGTTCATCATGCTGACGGTTTACGAGGACACGGAGAACATCTTTAACGCCTTGGCCGCCGGCGCGACCGGCTACATGCTCAAGCGCACGCCGCGCGCGGAGTTGCTGGATGCCATTCGCGACGTCCTAAAGGGCGGCTCGCCCATGACCACCCACATCGCCCGCAAGGTTGTGCAATCTTTCCAGCGCCCGGCGGCAGCCTCGCAACCCACGGAAGACCTTTCGCCACGCGAGAAGGAAGTCCTCGACTGTCTGGCGCAGGGTTTTCTCTACAAGGAAATCGCCGAGAAGCTCGGGATCAGCTACGAAACCGTTCATACCTACATCCGGCGCATCTACGAGAAACTCCAGGTCCGCACCCGCACCGAGGCGGTGGCCAAGTTCCTCCGCCGGTAGCGCTCCCGCGGCTCATCCGACTGGGAAAACTCGTCCGTTATTCCCCTGTCCCCAGAACTGGTGGCTGGTTGGGAACACAATCTGAGGTAAGCTAGCTCCGTCATTACGATGCAGAACCGCAGGTGTGTGTGCAAAGCGTAAGTCTGCCGCGCGGCATCGGATGCGAGACAATTTAAGTGCTTGTTCTCTGTAGCAGGACCGGATGCAAATCCGGTCCTTCTGCTTTTTGAGGGGCGGAAACCATCTCAGCTTACCCCTTCCCCTCAAAACTCCGCCAATAGGACCTTCGCTTCAGGCGAACGCCAATTCACTCGCCGTCCCCAAATCATCGCTCCAGCATTTGTCCATCGGCCCGAAGTCGTTCCGTGAGTCGGCTGTAATTCACCCGTTGCACCGGCACGCCGGTATCAATCGCCACACACGCAGCCGTGGCGGCGGACTGGCTGAGGATCATGCAGGTCGGCTCCATGCGAATCGAGCCGAAGGCGACGTGGCTGGCGGACACCGCAAAGGTGACGAACAGGTTTTCACATTCGCCGGCTTTGGGCACGATCGCGCCGTAGCTGATGGAATACGGCGCGGGCACGGACCGAGCCTGCGTGCCTTCATTCACCGCTTGCCCCTGATGCACGATCCGCCGCACGGCGTGGATGTCCATGCCATACGCCCCCATGCCGATGGAATGGGGCGCGACCTTCTCGCCAGTGCAATGTTGCTCCGTCATCACGAAGTCCGAAACCATCCGGCGCGCCTCGCGCACGTAGAGCTGGTGCGGCCAGCCGCCATTGTCGGTGAACTCGTCCCGGCAGAGGCCAAAACGGCTCATCTCCTGTCGCACCGCCAGCGGCACGCGTTCGCTCGTGGCCAAAAAGTGAAAGAAGCCGCGCAAGTAATCCTCGTGTCCGCGCGCGATTTGTCTTCGTGCGCTCCAGCCCGCAGTCGGATACCGATGCGCGCCGCCGAGGAAATCCGTGGAAATGGCCCAGCGGTTGTTGAAGTCGTATTTGCCATTCTGCAGCGGATCGTATTTGAGGAAGTCCCGCAGCGTGAGTTTCATCCCGGCCGCAAGCCGGGCTTCAATCCATCGCGCAAGCAATTCGTATCGGCGCGGGTCATACCCTGACGGCGGCAGGATCGGCAGGCGGTTCGTCGCCACGTCGGTCAGGCAAACGCGGTAGTTGTAGCTTTGGATGAGATTATCCGCCGTTCCCGGCTGCCCCAACACACCGGGCTGAACCAGATACGGCAGAATGCCGCTACCGGGCTTCCCTGGTTGGACGTAGGGGGCAACCGGAACATCGAACTTGCCCGCACGCGGGTTGGTGGCCGGCGTCTGCACGCCATTGCAGGTTTCGCCGTATTGCGCGTTGGCCTCTCGCCCCAAGGTGAACGAGACTTTCGCCAACGCCATCAAGTCGCCCTCGTAGGTGGCATCAATAAACATCTTCGCGCGAACCCGCAATCCGTCGCGCGTGATGACCTCCGTGAGGCGGCCTTCACGGCGACGGGCAGCCTTCAGCGGCGACTCGAAATGGACGGCGACTTTGGCCTCGCTGACCATCTCGCCAAACACGGCTTCGGCCACCTTGGGTTCAAACGACAACGACGGCGGTTTGGGAAAATCATAACCGGTGCGGCTGGGATCGTTGGAGGCACGTTGGTTGAATACGGATTCCGGACTCTGGCCGTAATACTTTCCCACCCGCTGATAAAACTCCCGCGCCATTCCCCCCAGAACCCAGACACGCTCGCTCGACCCGACATCCGTCCAACTCAGCCCGCTGGCCGTCATTCCTCCGAGATGTCTGCCCGTCTCCAAAATCACCGCGCTCTTTCCCATGCGCGCCGCCTGCACTGCTGCGATCACACCGCCGGACGTGCCGCCGTAAACGCAGACATCCGCCTCGACCAGTTTTGCCAGTGCAAAAACGCGACCAGCCCAAAACGCAAAGCACGAAAGCAAGGCCGTCCTTCGGATTAACTTGAGATACATCTGGGAAATCCGGGGCCGCATCTCTTGCTTGGGCTGGGTTGGGTTAAGACGAGCGTTGCACTGGCGGCGACAATATCATCGAGTCTTCCGTCGCCACGGATCGCCGCCTCATGGCGAAGAGCAGCAGGCCGACGATCAGCAATCCGCCCGCGGAAACTTGGAAGACACGCGAAAGATCGACCTGCGCGTCTTTGAGCCAGCCACCCACGTAGATCATCACGCCACCGGTGATGCAACTGATGAAGTTCAGAAAGCCATAGCCCGTGGCGCTGTAGCGCTGGTCGGCGATGTAGCGCATGATCGGCATGTGGTTGGCGTCGAAGAATCCGCGGCCCAAACCAAAGACCAACAGCCCGCCAATGGCCAACGGCAGGACGGTGGTACTGGCGCTCAGGAAGAGGCATGGCGCAACGAGGCAATAACCAATCGCCGGGACGAGGGCGCGCGCCCGCGGCTGCGTCCGACTCCAGCGATCCGCCCAAACGCCGCCTACCAGCACGCCGATAAACGACGCGACCTGGATGTAGCCCGTCGCCGTCATGCCGGCGGCGCCCAAACCGAGCTGGAAATGTTCTTTCAGATACGTCGGCAGCCAGCCGTAGATGCCCCAGTTGGCAACGCCCACGAGCGCATTGATCGCCAACAGCAGCAGGAAGGCGGGTTGGCTGAACAAGGCGGCGAGCGCGTCCAGCACGCCCACCTTGATCACCGGTGAACGGCTCTTGCTTGCGGAAACCGCAACCGGCGTTGCCACCACGTCGCGCAACACAAATAACGTGAGCACCGCATACAAAACACCGAACCCGCCAAACAAATTGAACCCCGCCCACCAGCCAAAATGCTCCGCAATGTAGCCGCCCACACCGCCGAGCGCCGCCCCGGCGTAGATGCCGCTCATGTGCAATCCGGTCGCCAGGGAGCGCGTTGGGCCCGGATGATAATCCGCGATCAGCGCCAGCGCCGCCGGGACATAGCACGCTTCGCTCAGGCCCATCAACGCTCGGGCGATGAGCAGCCCGTTGAAGCTGTGCATGTGCCCGGTCAGCCACGTCACCGCCGACCAGATGAGCAGGCTGCCAATGATCACGCGCGTGCGGCTGAAGCGGTCCGCCAGAAATCCACCCAGCGGACTGAACACTCCATAGACCCAGAGGAACACCGAGGTCAGCAGGCCGAACTGTGCGTCCGTCATCGTGATGTCCGCTTTGATCGGATCCCGCATGGTCGTGATCATCAGCCGATCCAGGTAGTTCAGCAGGGCCACGACCCAGAGCAGCGCGACGGTCAGCCAGGCGCGGCTGAGCAGTGCGGAAGTCAAACGGGCGGAAGACATGTTTACGGCACGACCTTGGAGGGCTTCGATTCAGGAAGCTTCAGTTGCCAAACCTCCGGCGTGCGGCGACCAGGCCGGGCTTCACCATTGGGAATCACGGCGCGCCCCTGCCATTCCACAACCGGCACCGTAGCGCGCGACAGTGGCGACTCCCCTGCCCTGCTCCATTTGTCAGTCTGCGGATCGAAGGCCAGCACGTCCTTCGGGAAACCGGGATGCGCAGACTTTGGCTCGAAGTTCACGAGAGCGCCATCGTCGCCACTCACGATGAGCAATTGCCCGTCGAAGGGAATCGCCGGCGACGGCGCGGCCACCGCCGGGCGCGGCATATCGGCAAGTCGCCTCCAACCTTCGCCCGGTTTGAACCGCCACGCATCCTGCAGCCAGCGACGGACTGGCTTGCCTTGCGAATCGGTCACCAATTCAGCTCCGCCGAAGAGATAAAACGCACCATCACGCGAACCGGCGACCGCCAACATTCGGGCCGGACCGGGCCACGGTTCTAACTCCCGCCAACCCACGTCCGCTTTTGGGAGATCCAGCGCCCAGAAGTTCTTGAGCGAGTTGGTCGCGTCCGGTTTGGCGATGCCGCCCGCGATGAACACGGTTTCGCCAACCAGCGCCCCACAGGCGTTCGCCAGCGGTTGCGGCAACGGCGGCAGAGGCTTTGTTTGAATCTGACCGTTTGTCCAACCGAGCAGGAACACGTCGCGGAAATGCTCTTTCGCATCACCGCCGCCAACGCACAGCACGCCCTGCTTCGTCGTGATCGAAACGCCGTAGCCGACCGGGCACGGCAACTTGAAACCGTTAAGCCATTGCCCTTCCGGGTTCGGCAGCACGAACACCGAGTCATACCAAACCTTCTGGCCGCCTTCCCACGGCATGGCTTTGGGGAAATTTGCGCCGCCTGCGACGATCAGCGCGCCGCCGCTCACTCCGGCGAACGGCGCGGCGAAGCCGTTCGAATCCGGAAGGGGCGGGAGTTGCGACCAATTCAAAATGCGGCTTTCAGGTTGAGCGCACGCGACGAACATAATCGAGACAACGAAGCAGGTTAACACGAGCACCGGTTTGCAGGCTTTCGGCAGTCGGCGCATACGACTCATTGCGGCGACGCCTCCAGCCAACCCAGCGGGAAACGCGCGAGCGTGATTCTCTCGTAGGGAGTCTTCGCTCCACCCTCGTAAAGGCAACCTACAGTCCGATCGGGCAGGACCACGAGACACGAATACGCGGACGGCCCGGCGTTGATGGTCCGGCTGACCGGCCACGTCGTGCCGTCATCGCGGCTCAGACGGACGGTCATCTTCTCCCGCTTCGTGCTGGCGGGATTGGAGAACAGGATGACGCCGGGCTGGCCGGCTTCCGGCCACGCGTAGCGAAGGATGCTCGCCTGACAAACGGGTTCAATGAGCGTCTCATCCAGCGTGACCTTGGACCACGTCAGGCCGGCGTCTTTGCTTCGCGCCACGGCGCGCTTGTTCTTCCCGAAGTACGAGCGCATGTTGTGGAGCAGCGAACCGTCCGCCAGTTCCACCACCGTGGACTCGTTCGTCTTCTCGTCCTCCAGACCACCGATCTGCCAGGTTTGGCCGTGGTCGTCGGAGTAGATGACGTGCGAGCGCGACACCATCTGCGTGCTCGTCGTCAGCGAGGAATGATTCGCCGGAATCACCAGCCGCCCCGGATGCGCGCCGCGCGTGAGCTGGATGCCGTTCACCGGCCCGGTCGCATACCAGCCCCAGTCCGGCTTCTTGACGGACGACGTGATTTCCTTCGGCTTGGTCCACGTCACGCCGTCGTCCTTGCTCTGCACCACGAAGATCCGGCGGGTGTCACGCGCCTTTCGATAGCCGATGGCGTCTTCCTTGTCGGCACCGTCGTTCCACGTCATCAACAGCCAGACGATACCTGTCGTCGGGTCCACGACAGGCGCCGGGTTGCCGCAGGTGTTCGTGCTGTCCGACCACACGAGCTGCTGCGCCCCCCACGTCTTGCCGCCATCGGCTGAGCGCTTGACGAGCATATCTATTTCACCCGAGTCGCTGCGGCTGTTCTTCCGCCCCTCGCAAAACGCCAACACCGTCCCCGCCTTTGTCGTCACGATGCCCGGGATGCGATAGGTGTGGTAGCCATCCTGGCCGGCGACGAAGACGTCCGTCTGCTGTAGCTCGTCGCTCGTAGCGGCGTTCGCCCCGCTCCATCCGCAGCCAGCCAGGACCATCGCGAGCAGCGTATTTTGGACCCACTTCAACGCCATGTCAGCACCCGTCGCCGTCCAGTGAAGTCCCAGGCAGCGGCGCTCTGCCAAGTCGCCGTCGAGTCGTAGCCGCCATGAAAACACGTTCATTGTCATTCCTTTCATCCCACTGCGGTCAGGGCCGGTTGCTGGTCGTTTAAACCTTCTTCGGCACCTTCGCCGGAAAACCCACGCGCTCCAGCTCTTTCTGGAACGCCGCGTATTCCTCCGCCGTCAAATTGCGCAACGGCGAACGGACCGGCCCGCAGTCCACGCCGATCATCTTCATCATGGCCTTGCCCGCGGGCAAGCCGCCATACCGCGCCATCACGGCAATGATCTCGACCGAAAGCTGCTGCCAGCGGCGAGCGGCGCCAAGGTCGCCTGCGTTAAATGCCTTGATGACCTTGTGGTAAATCGGCGCCATATAGTTGTAGGTGCTGCCAACCGCGCCCGTCGCGCCCAGCGCCAGCGCCGCGAGCAGGATTTCGTCGCGCCCGAAGAGGATGTTGAACTGGCCGTCGTTGAAATTCAGGCACTGCGTGTAGCTCATCAGATTTTCGTCCGTGAACTTGATGCCAGCCAGGTTCGGGATGCGCTTGGAGGCGACCCGCAGGAACTCCACCATCGGCAGGTTCACGCCGGTCATCGCCGGCATGTGGTAATAGTAAAACGGCAACTTCGGCGCGGCCGCCGCCACCGGCGCGCAGAAATCCACCAACTGTTCCAGCGTCGGCGGGCGGAAAAACGTCGAGCCAATGCTCGCGATGGCGTGAGCCCCGATCTGCTCGGCATGTGCGGCCAGCTTCTGGCTTTCGCCGGTGCTGTTGTGCGCCACATGCACGACCACTTTCAGCGACTTGGGAGCTGCCGCCACCCAGCGTTGCGCGACCTGCATCCGCTCGTCGGTCGTCAACGAGAAGCCTTCGCCCGTCGTGCCGCAGATAAACGCGCCCTGCACGCCGTTGGCGGCCAGCGCTTTCGCCTGTTGTTCAATCAAGTTCAAGTTGAGGCCGCCATCCGACTGCATCGCAGTAAACGGTGCGGCGACCAATCCAGTGAGTCTAGGTTTCATAAAAGCGTTGCCGACTCAGTCGTTGCCGGTGGTCTCGTTCGTCGAGACGAGGCGAAAGAAGCGCTGCGGGGCAGCGGCGCTCAGGACAACCTGGCGGCGATCTTCCACAACGGTCGGTTCAGTGGCAAGCGTCGTCCAAGTGGGCGCGACGTTGAGGCCGTCGGCGACCTCGACGCTGGCCTCCGCATATTCGGCGGGCCAGTCCAGCATGAGTTGCGCGCCGTTGGGGCGCAGTTGCAGGGTTCGGCGATTGGGCCGATCCACGCCGTCGGTGAGCCACGCGAGACTGAACCGCTTGAAGGTGATCGTCTGGTAAGCGCTGCTGACGCCGGCTTCGTAAAGGCAGCCCAGGCTCAGATCCGGCAACACCGTCAGGCACGAATACGCCGCCGGCCCCGCATGCAACGTCTTCGCCACCGGCCAGGTCTTGCCTTCATCGTAACTGAGGCGGGCGGTCATGTTCGTCCGGCCCGACGTGCTGGCGGGGTTCGAGAAGAGCAACCGGCTCTTGCCGTAATCCGCCGCGAGCGTGTAGCGAAGGAAACTGGCCTGGCAGACGGGCTCAATTTGGACGGCATCGTACGTGACCTCCGACCACGTCAAACCGCCATCGGGGCTGTACGCCAGGGCGCGCGTGGTTTGCCCCGAACCGGAGTTCCGCATGTTCATCAACAGTCGGCCATCCGTGAGTTCGACCACCTGACACTCGTTCACCTTGGGCGTGATGGCCCCGCCGAGTTGCCAAGTCTGGCCGTGGTCGTCGCTGTAGATGACATGGGATTCGGCAACCCTGCTGGTGCCGACAGTGGCGTTGTGATCACAGGGAATCACCAACCGCCCCGCGTTCGTCCCGCGGGCCAACTGAATTCCAACTCCTGGTCCCGTGGCATACCAAGTCCAATTCGCCAGTTTCGTGACGCTGGTAATTTCGACCGGCGTTGTCCACGTCACGCCGTCGTCAGTGCTTTTCGTGATGAAAACGCGATCGTTGTTTCGGCAACACGGCATCCAGATCGTGCCATTGCTTTGATCCACCACCGGGCAGGGATTGCCAATCGTATTCGTGCTGTCCTCCCACACGGTCGTCATCGCCGACCATGTTCTGCCGTTATCGGTGCTCCGCTTGACCACGAGGTCAATGTCGCCCGCATCGCTTCCGCTGTTCTTGCGGGCTTCGGCAAAAGCCAAGACGGTCCCTTTTGCCGTCACCAGCAACGCCGGAATGCGGTAGGTGTTATAGCCTTCGTCGCCACGAGCGAAAACGGTCGTGGTGTGGCCTACGTAGGTGTCGAACTGGAACGATTGCTCGACGCGATTCGTATGAAGGTCCGCCACGGAAACCACGCCCGTGTAGCTCACGTCGGCCTTGAGGTTGGTGAAGCTCACGTCCCAGTGATACGCCCGACCCGAAATCGCAAGTTCACTGGAGCGGTCGCTGCCGTTCAGCGTCAAGCGAATGGCCGCGGCATCCACGCCGAAGTCGGAGAGCACCGTAAAGTGGAGACCGTTCGTCGCGGAAAACAGTGTCGCTCCGTTTGTGGCCTCCAGGTTCACAATGGAGAGCAATGGCAAGACGAACTCCGCTGGCGACAGTGCCTCCGTGCTGATCCGCACGAAATCCATTTCGCCCTCGAATTGCCGCGCGCCGGCATTGAACGCGCCGACGACGAGGCTCTGCGCGTTGGTGGGCGGCGTGGTCGTCGTGTCGGTGGTTTCACCGGCAAGCGCGTAGTCCACATATACGAGAAGCTTTCGGTTTGTTCCGTCACGCACCGCGGCCAAGTGATGCCAGTTGCCGTCATTTACGGCCACGGTTGCCGTTACGTTTGGCTCCGGTCCGCCGTTCTGCGCAACCAGGAAGCGTGGATAACCGCTGTCGAGCCGGAACCACCATGAAGGCAGGTTAGCTCCCCAATCGCGTCCGACGATGTTGCCGGTGAAACTCGCGCCCGCAGTGGTCCGCACCACGGCTTCGAGGGTAAAACTATTGCTGAGCCCGAAGTTGAAGGCCGCGGTCTGCGCCGTGTACAAGCGGTCCGTGCCAGACGTGAACTTAAGCGCGGAGGAGCTGCCGTAGTTGGTTGAGGCAGCCGTATATTGCGGCGGTGGTGAACCGGCGACCGTCAGGTGACGACCATTGCCGCTGGCATCAAGGATGGCGTTGGTCGCGGTGCTCGCCGTCGTGCCTGCCGCGCGTTCGTTGAATTGCCAGTATGCCACCGTGGTCGCCGATAAGCCTGGCGCCCGACTCAACATCAGGACAGCGAGGAGGGTGGTCGTGGCCTGTGCGCATTGGAAAACCCGCGTGATCATTCTCTGGCTGTCGTTCGTTCTTGCAGCCAGATCAAGTCGGCGTTGTTGGGAGAACTCACGTTCAGCCGCAAGTCCTGCCCCGAAACCAAAGTGGGCGTGGTGCGAGAATCGCGCCAACGGCGAATCTCCGAGTGGCCGTCGGCAAACGCCAGGCCCGCGGACTTGCCGTGGTAACTTGCCGGGAAGTTCACCATGATTATCGTCCGCGGCTGATCGGGGTACCCGGTCATGTTGACGGCGAAATACCCGTCATCAATGCTGTCCTCCCGTTCGTCAATGAAAACCCATGTCTTGGCCGGTCCCGGTTGCGAGAGGTCGGAGAGCTTCTTGAAAACACGGTACCCGGGCGATTGCGACAGACGTCCCTCCGCCAGCCAGCAGTTCAACGCCACCGACCGCACGCGCGGATACGTCGCGCCGCCATGCACCGACACCGACTGATCTCCCGGACATCGCCACAGTTTCAGGTCCTTGGAACTAAGATACGGATAGAGCAGGCTCTGCTGGAGCAGATACGTGTTCGTGTTGTCGGTGCTGTTGTCCAGCGTCAGGTAACCGGACACCCAGGTCTTGCCGATACCCGCGGCGCCGGACTGGTTCTGCTTGTTCAGCGCGAGTTTGTCGGTGTTGTCGTGGGCATACATAAGCCACGCCAGCCCCAGTTGCTTGCCGTTGCTCAAACACGCGATGCCGTGCGCCTTCGCCTTGGCTTTGCTCAGTGCCGGCAAAAGCATGCCTGCCAGGATGGCGATGATGGCAATGACCACCAGCAGTTCGATCAATGTGAAACCGCGCTTCCGGACACTGGTCCGCACTGCGGACGAGTTACTCACCAAAGTCTTCATGGTAATTCGTTCGATCAAGGATACCGCTTGGCGGCTTGCTCCCCGGGCTACCGCACCTCAACGCGGAAGAACCGGCGCAAACCAGACATCGTGTAGCTGACGGTCTTGGTGCCGCCATTGCCGGCAACTGTCTCCACATCGCCCCACGTCCCCCCGAGGATGTCAGCAGCCTGCACGACGTAAGAGAAACCCGTTTGTGTCGCGAAGCCGAACGAGATCGAACCGCTCGCGACCTGCACGCCCGTCAAAGCCACACTCGTGGGTACGTCCGCAACGCCGCCCAGTGGGATGAACCAGCTCGGATCCAGGGCTTCGCCACTGATCCGCACCGCATCCAACTCACCGTCGAACTCACGGTCCAGGTTTTGGAAGGCACCGATCCACAAGTCCTTCGCGTTGCCAATGGTGTTGGTCGGCGTGGCATAGACTGCTGCCGCTGAACCATCCAACTGATAGTCCACGTAAAGGCGCAATTCCTGGCGACCGCCATCAAAGATCGCAGCGACGTGATGCCAGAGGCCGTCGTTCAGCACCACGTTGCCGGCGACATTGCGTGAGCCGGTGCTGTCGTTGACCCAAAACTGCTGTGTACCGGTGGCGTTGATAC
>CAZWJC010000125.1:0-19453 GCA_964634255.1 uncultured Verrucomicrobiota bacterium
GTTCACGCGGCTCTGCAAGTTCGACGGGCAGAAGACCGGCATTCTGAGCGCACGGGATTTCCACCAGATCAGCGGACGCGCGGGCCGGAAGGGCTTTGACGACAAGGGCTGGGTGGTCGCGCAAGCGCCCGAGCACGTCGTCGAGAATCTCAAGCTGGAGGGGAAGGCGGCGGAGAAGGGCAAGAAGTTCGTGAAGCGCAAGCCGCCGGACCACAACTTCGTGAACTGGGACAAGAACACGTTCACGCGCCTGATGGCCGCGCCGCCGGAGCGGCTCACGTCGCGCTTCCAAGTGTCGCACGCGATGCTGCTCAACGTACTCAGTCGCGAGGGCGACGGCTGCCTCGCGATGCAGCGCCTGATCCGCGATTGCCACGACACGCCCAAACAGAAGAAGGACCACACGAAGCGCGCGTGGCAGTTGTTCCGCTCGCTGGTGGAGCGGAGAATCATTGAAATACAGCCGCCGGATGAGACAGGGCGAAAGCTCCGCGTCAATATCGAGCTGCAGGATGATTTCTCGATGGACCAGACGCTGTCCCTCTACCTGCTGGAAACAATTCCGCTGGTGAACCCGGAGCAGGAGGATTACGCGCTGGTGCTGCTGACACTCGTGGAATCCATCCTCGAAAACCCGGAGATCATCCTCCGCCGGCAGCTCGACAAGGTGAAGGGCCAGGCCGTCGCGCAGATGAAGGCCGAGGGCATCGAATACGACGAGCGCATGGCGAAGCTGGAGGAACTGGAATACCCGAAGCCGAACCGCGAGTTCATCTACTCGACCTTCAACGCCTTTGCCGACAAGCATCCGTGGGTGGGCCAGGAGAACATCCGGCCCAAGTCCATCGTCCGCGAGATGTTCGAGACCTTCCGCTCGTTTGCCGACTACATCCGCGATTACGAACTCCAACGCTCGGAGGGCTTGCTGCTGCGGCATCTGAACAGCGTGTTCAAGGTGCTGGCGCAAACCGTCCCCGACACGGCCAAAAACGAGCAGGTCCGCGAGATGGAACTCTACCTTGCGACGATGATCCGGCAGGTGGATTCCAGTCTGCTCGATGAGTGGGAGAAGATGCGCGACCCGAATTACCAGCGGTCGGACGCGAAGGAGGTTCGTCCGCCCGGCGCGGAGGAAGCCGCCGCGGACATCACGCGCGACACCAATGCGTTCGCCGCCGCGATCCGGAATCGCATCTTCACCTTCCTGCGTGGCTTGGTTATCGGTGACTTCGAGCAGGCCATCGCCCACCTAGACTCACCGCAGGATACCGATGATCAGCCGTGGACACCGGATCGCTTGCGTCAGACGATGGACGACTATTCAACCGAGCATGAGCAGTTGCTCCTGACGCCGGAGGCCCGCAACGTCCGCCACACTTACATCATTCCGTCTGAGGAAAAGCGGAGCTGGTGCGTGCAGCAAATGCTCGTGGACCCGGCGGGAGACAACGACTGGGTCGCCGAGTTTGAGGTGGACCTCGCGTTGTCGCGAAAGAAGGGAGAACCGGTCATTCGGTTGCGCAGGATCGGAAGCCTCGTGTAATCCTAGCCTCGTCAAACGTCCCAGCCGATTCCTCGGCGCAACACATACGCCTGGGCAGCGCAACGCCATATTCCGGCGGGGCTCAAGCCCCACTCCGTCGCTCTCCTCGATGTGAGCCGGCACTTACGCCACTCGCCGCGTCGCCTGACAAATCCTTTACAAAACCTTTACGGAGGCGTGGCACATGCGACCGGGAAGACGTGCTAAGACGGGAAGCGTGAAATGCAACTCGCCTGACCACGAAAACCAACCTCTCGGAGGCATTATGAATCGCACGATTGCAGCGCTTGCCCTGCTCGCCGCCGCTCTCACCGCCGCGACAGCCCAAGACCCGAAGCCCAATCCAGCTGACCGACCGGGGACAGCCATCACCATGCGCGAGGTGCGCTACGACGCCACGCTCGGGGAACACGACGCCCGGTTCAGCGTGGACCTCGATGCCGAGTGCGCCGAGAAATCGGGCGGTTCGCTCGTCGTCGTTGAGGGCGATGTGGCGTTCGTGCCTGCCAAACTGCCAGACCAGCTTTCCATCGTGCGCGAGGGCAACCGCTATTCACTCGTGGCAGAGCATGGCATGCGGATTCGCTGCAAGCTGGATTTCGTCGCCAAGGTGCAGCACGCCGAGCCGTGGAATCAGATCGCGTTCACCGGGCCGATGGCGGCCATCGCGTCTGTCAACGCCCAAGCCAGCGGCGCGGGCATGGACGTGCAATTGCTGACTGGCACGGTGGTCGAGACGGTGCAAACCAACGGCGTGTCGCACGTGCGCGGCTTGCTGGGCTCGGAACGCACGGTCTCGTTGCGCTGGCAGGGCAAGGTGACCGAAGTTGCGCGCAAGGCCTTGCTCACGGCGGATTCCACCGTCACGGCTCTGATCACGCCCACGGTCGTCAAATACACCACGCAGATCCGCTACGACATCCTCCAAGGCAACGCCCCGCGCCTCACGCTCGCTCTTCCGACCACGCACGCGCTCACCCGGCTCGTGGGCGAACAGATACGCGACTGGCAGCTCAAACCGGACGGCGACCGGCAAATCCTCACGGTCGAATTCATCAAGCCTGCGGAAAAGCATGCCGAGTTGATGTTGTTCTCCGAGCAAACGCTCGATAGCGCGAACACGGCAAAGCTGGATCCGCCGCAGCCGCTGGAGGTCGAACGCGAAACGGGCTCGCTGACGCTCAACGCGGAGGACATGGTCGCGGAGACGGATGCCGCGGCCGGGCTGCGCCAGGTGAATGCCCCCAGCGGGGTGGTGGCGGCCTATCGTTTCAATGGCCGCCCCTTCACACTCGCGCTCCGACTCAAACGCATCGAGCCGCAGCTCACGGCGGAGGACCGTGTCACGACGCGCCTGGAGGAAACGCGCCTGCTCATCGCCCACAGCCTCGCGCTCACCGTCGAGAAGGCCGGCATCTACGCCGTCGAACTCCTGCCCCAAGTGGGCATTGCGGTCACCGAGGTTCGCGGCGAAGGCGTCGAAGAGTGGAAGGTCGCCGACGGTAAACTGCGGGTGAACTTCGCCGCCCGGCTGCTCGGCGCGCGCAAACTTGACGTGCAATTGGAGCAATCGCTGAAGACGTTTCCCGAACGCATCACCGTTGGGCCGTTGCGCGTGGTCGGCGCGACGAAGGAAACCGCGCAGATTGGCGCCGCTTCAGCCGCCGGCATCCGGTTGAAATCCGGTGAGCTGGCCGGCCTGCGCGAAGTGCCCGTAAACCGGCTTGCCAATCGCTCCGACGAACTGCTCGCCTTCACCGCTGATCAACCCGACTGGACGCTCACGCTGGCGAGCGAGCGGCTGGCGGCACGCATCGTGGCCGACGTGTTCAATCTCGTCACGATTGGCGATGGCCTCGTCGGCGGAAGCGCGACGATTCGCTACGGTATCGTGAACCAGGGTGTGCAGGAGTTTCGGGTGAAGCTGCCGGCGCACTGCAAGAACGTCGAGTTCACCGGACCGAACATCCGCCGGCGCGAGCAGAGCGGCGACACTTGGACGATTGGCTTGCAAGACAAAGCGTGGGGCGGTTACACGCTCGTCGTCACTTACGACTACCAGTTCGATCCCAAAGGCACGACGCTGCCGGTGGCCGGCATCCACACGCTGGGGGTCGAACACGAAACCGGCTCCGTGGCGATCACCACGGCCGCCAGTCTCAAGCTCAATGTGCCGGTCGTGAACGATCCCCTGCGCCGCGTGGACGAAAGCGAACTCGCTGCCGCCGACCGCGCGCTGATCACCCGCGCTGTGGTGCTCGCCTATCAATACGCCGGCGATCATTACGACCTGGCGGTGGACGTGAAACGCCACGAGCAGCTTCAGGTGCTCGACGCCGTCGCCGATCGCACGCAAATCACCTCTGTGCTCACCGAGGCGGGCGAGATGCTCACGCAGGCGTCGTTCATGGTGAAGAACAACGCCAAACAGTTTCAGCGCTTCCAACTCCCGGCGGGATCGGACTTCTGGAGCTGCTATGTCAACGGCGAAGCGGTCAAACCCGAGCGCGATGGCAACTGGGTGCTCGTGCCGTTGCCACGCGAGGCAAATCGCGACCAAGCGTTCGCGGTGGATATCGCCTACGCCCGCACCAACGCGGCGCTGAACGCCCGCTGGTCGCAGCAAATCCAGTTCGCCGCCCCCGTGACCGACGTGCCGAACACCTACGCCGAGTGGCAGCTCTACGTGCCGGCGTCCAAGCGCCTTTCGGACTTCGGCGGCACGATGCGCGTGGCGGAAGGCACGACCTATGGTGCGTTAGATGCGTGGCAGAAGTTCATCGCCTTCTACGTTGCAGTGTTGCGTGAAGCCGGCCCCGCGCTGGCGGTGGGCGGCGTGCTGGCGTTTCTCGTGGTCGCCCTGGTGATGTCCGCAGCCAAGCGCGGCGGGAAAGGCGTGGTCGAGCTTCTCGTCGTCGTCGCCATCATGGCGATACTCGCCGGGATGATGCTCCCGGCGCTCAGCAAGGCCAAACAGAAAGCCCAACGGATCAACAGCGCCAACAACCTGAAGCAGATCGGACTCGCTGCGCGCATTTGGGCCGGTGACAACCAGGACCGCTTCCCAGCTACACTGGATGAAATGATGGTTGAACTCGGCAGTGACAAGGTGACGTACGATCCTGAAACCGGTCAGCGCTATACCTACCTTGGGGCGCACGTGTCGGAAACCACGCCGGATGCGGTCCTTGCCTATTCTCCCATCGTCAATGGCTACTGCTCGGTCCTTTTTGCAGATGGCTCGGTTCAGCAGATGAACGCCTCGAAGTTTGCGGAACTGGCTCAACGAGGTTTGGTCCGGTCAAGTCAGGAAATCGCACAACGCCAGCAGGCACAGGCAGTCCAAGCCGCGCAACTGCAGCAGCCCGCGGCCAACCAACCCGCCGCCGCCCAGGCCGAAGCCGCGCCCAGACCGCGCGGTCTCCGCAGCATCCGCATCGAACTCCCGCGCGAAGGCAACGCCTTCACCTTCACCAAAGTCCTCAACCTTCACGACAAGTCGCTCTCAATCTCCGCGAAGCTCATGCCGCTCGAAACCTACCGGAACGTGCTCATGGCCAAACAGGTCGCCGCGTTTCTGCTGGGTCTCGCGGCCTGGGGGTGGCAATGGCGCGGTCGCCGCAATAGCTTCATCCTGACCTGCGCACTCGCGCTCATGCTCGGGTCGCTCGGCAGCCTGCTGGTGGCGTGGCGCGCATTGCACGACGCGCTCATCGTGGGTTTCCCGGCGGTCGTGCTGGCCGCGGTTTCGTGGCTCATCTGGCGGGCAACGGCAAAACGTCGGGCCGCCAAGGCACGCGCGACCGAGACCGTTGCACCTCAGGGCGGCGATCTGCCGCCGGCGATTGCGACCGCCATGCTGGTCTTTGGGCTGTTCGCGGCGGACGTTCAGGCTGCAGATTCGGAAGCCGTCCGACCAGTCGGACCAGTCGGAGCGGCGCGTGAACCTGCGAGCCCTTCGATCCTCTCCGCGAATTACGCCGGCACGGTCAACGACCGCGTGGCGCAGATCGAAGCCACGTTGCGCATCGCGGCGACGAAGCCGGACCAAACCCTCCCCCTGTTCGGCGAGGACGTGGCGGTGCAGGAATTCTCCGTGAAGAGCGGCGACGCGAAGCTTGTCCGCAACGGCAGCATGATCGCCGTACGCCTCGGCAAGCGGAGTGACGCGATGTTGCAGGTGAAGTTCGTGGCGAAGATCAGCGGCGACGTGACCAAGCGTCAGCTCGCTTTCGCCATTCCCGCGGCCCTCACCACCCAGGTCGCGTTCACGCTGGATCAAGCCGAGGCGGACGTTGAATTCCCGACGGCGATCTCCAGCAAACGCACGAGTGAAAACGACAAGACGCGGGTCGAGGCGATCATCGGCTCGGGCGAACACGTAGAGTTGTTGTGGACGCCGCGGGTGAAGCGCGCCGCAGAAGTTGCCGCCACGGTCTTTTGCCAGAACACGGCGCTGGCCACGGTTGGCGGCGGCGTGGTGAGCGTGCGCTCGGTGTTGGATTACCAGGTCGCGCAGGGCGAACTGCGGCAGTTGCGCGTCCAACTGCCGGCGGGCCAGCGTCTGCTCCGCGTCGAGGGCGACGGGATTCGCACTTGGGAATTGAAGGACGAGCAAGCACCCCTCACCCCGTCCCTCTCCCCATCCGATGGGGAGAGGGTGGCTGCCAGGCCGGCTGAGGGGAGTCTCGGCCAAGTTCTCGTCGTCGAGTTGCTCAAGGGCGTTTCGCCGAGCTACCGGCTCACGCTCGAAACCGAGCGAGCTCTCGACACGCTGCCCACGACCGCCGCCATCGAGACTCCGCATGCGCTGGACGTGAAACGTGAGTCGGGTCTCATCGGCTTGCGCAGCGCGGAGGAGGTTACGCTTTCCATCGAGTCAGCCAGGGAGATGCAACGGGTGGACGCTGAGGAGTTCGAACGGGCGGGGGTGTTGAAGGGCGGCGGGCTCTTCAGCGCCTTCCGCTTCCTCAAACCCGGCTTCGAGCTTCGCGCGCACGCCGAAACCGTGCAGCCCCAGATCGAAGCCGTGGTCCGTAACAGCGTCCGCGTGGCCGCCGACCAAGTCAGCCTGTCTGCGACCATTGATTACACCATCAAACGCGCCGGCGTGTTCAACCTGCGCGTGGCGTTGCCGGCCGGTTACCGCGTCGAACAGGTCGCCGGCACGAACGTGGCGCAGTGGTCCGAGCGTGAGGCAACACCCGCCGAACAACGTGCTTCTGGCATCCTGCCAGAAGGACCAATCTCTCCGAGCGGGGGAGGCGAGGAGAGTGCAATCAAGAATATGGTTCTGCCGGCTGGAAGCCCGGCAGTACGTTTGGGCGTCCGTATGCTGGAGGTTGCTTTGAAGGAACGGACCAGCGGCAACTGCACGTTGAAGGTGGAGCTGATCAGACACTTCTCGGACCGCGAGCGGTCCCCGGTCGCAGCATCGACGAATGCAACCGGGACGAACGGTGCTTCAGGCGTTACGAACTTCGAAGCCGCTGCGGGCGGGGACCGCCCGCGGTCCGTTTCCCAGACAGGAGTATTGCCCAAATCGCTCGCGATCGCGGGCGTGCAACCGCGCGACACCGTGAAGCTGACTGGCTTCGTCTCCGTCGTCGCCGAGCCGGGCGTGGCATTGAAGACACAGAGCTTCGATGGCTTGACGGAAATCCCCGCGGTGTCATTACCCGACGGCTCCGCACTTGGCGCGGCGGGCGGCGTGCTGGCGTTCAAGTTCATCGCCGCCGAGCCACGGTCCACCGAGGCGTGGAAACTCACCGTGGCGACTTCCGCCATCGAGGCCTGGGTGCGCGCCGAGATCGCGAGCACCCTCACGCTCAGCGAAACTCTCGTGAGCGGTCGCGCGCAAGTGCGCTTCGACATCGCCAATGCGCCGGTGAAATCGCTCTGCCTGCGAATTCCGGCGGCCCTCAAGAACGTGGACATCTCCGGGCTGAACATCCGCCGGCGCGATCAGCAAGGCGAGGTTTGGTGCGTGGAGTTGCAGAACAAAACCCGCGGGCTTTACACGCTGAACGTGACTTGGGAACAGCCGCGCACGTCGAAGACGAACTTCGTCGAGCCGGTCGGGATTTCGGCCGATGGGGTCGAGCGCGAGACCGGCTTCCTGGCCATCGCGGCCCAGCCGCCGTTGCAGGTGGACGAAGCGGGCGCGGTGGATTTGGCGCGCGTGGATCCGCGGGAGTTTCCCGATTGGGCGGGCAAGCCCGACGAAGCCACCGTGCTGGCGTATCGCTACGTGCGACCCGGCTACCGGCTGGCCATCGCCGCTCGGCGATTCCAGGAGGCGCAGGTTTTGCAGGCCTTGCTCGACACGGCGCGGTTCACCACCGTCGTCGCCGAAGATGGTCAGGCGATGACCGAGATGTCGCTGAGCGTGCGAAACAACGGCCGGCAGTTTCTTGAAATCGAGCTCCCGCCCGGCGCGCAAGTCTGGTCGGCATTCATCGCGGGCCAGCCGGTTCGCCCGAGCAAGCGCGACGGCAAGTTGCTCCTGCCGCTCCAGGAATGGGGCGCGGACGACGAAGCCGTGACGGTGGACCTGACCTACGTGGGGACAAATCAGTTCCCGCGGTTGCGCGGCGAGGTGGCGTTCGTCTCGCCAAAGTTTGATGCGCCACTCAAGAACGCGCACTGGGAGCTCTACCTGCCGCCCGATTACGCCTACGACGATTTCGCCGGCACGATGGCGCGTGAGGTCGCCGCGAAGCCGTCGCTGCTCAGCTTCGGCTTGTCCGAATACGCGCAGATGGAGCGGAAGAGCAAGGCGGCGTCCCGCGCGGAGGCGCAAAAGGACGTGAGCAAGGCGCAGAGCAACCTGAGCTCCGGCAACGTGCGGGAGGCCGTGCAGAACTACAATCGCGCGAAGGGGAGCCTCTTCGCCAGCCAAAGCGAAGCGGGTCAGGTGCGGCAACTCGAACAGCAACTCCGCAACGCGCAGGCCAGCAACCTGATCAACGCGCAGCAGGCCTTCAGCTTTGCGAACAATGGCACCGCCGCCGAGCCGGCGCAGCAGCAGATATCCGCCGCCCGCAACGATTTGAATTACGACAACGCCGCCGCCGAGGCGCAGTGGACGAAGCTCGCCCAGGCGCAGGAAGTCGCCACCGCCAAGGTCCAGCCGCTCCGCGTGAACCTGCCGTTGCGCGGTCTGCGGTACTCCTTCGCGCAAGTCCTGCAAACGGAGATCAACAAGCCGCTGACGGTTCACTTCTCCGCTGCGAATACGCGGACGGGAAACTGGCTGACGCGGATTGGGCTTGGGCTGGTGAGCTTCGCGGCTCTCTGGGCGGTGGTGGCATTTGTTACGAGCCGCAAGGCGCGTGCTGAGATTTGACAAGTCACATTCTCCGACACGCGCTCGCCGCCAGAACTGCATGCGCTTCGCCACAACCTACTCCTATGCGCTCTGCGTTTCGCTGGCATTACAGGCCGGGTGCCTTGCGTTGTACGCAAAGCACTTTCTAGAATTCACGGACAGGATGTTCTGCCTGGCGTTTGGATTCTACTGGCTCGGCTTTCTCGCCGCGGTGCTGCCCCGCCACAAGTCGCCCTCCACGTGGAGACTGGCCTACGTCAGCTTCGGTTTCCTGGCGTGGTTCTTGGCTGCGGTCAATCTGCTCCCTTCAGCATCCAGGAGGTAGTACGCTGAGTCTTCAACAAGTCCTCTTAACGACATCCTCCTGAACCGCCAGTTGACAAGATTGCCCACTTGCCAAACCCGTGGGTGGGTTCGTAGTCTCGCGCCCATGAATCTTGCCTCCGTATTTGCCGCTTCGGCAGCGACCCAGCCAGAAAAAACCGCGCTTTTCTGGGGACCGGATGAATTCACCTATGCAAGATTGCACCAACGGGCCGGCGCCGTCGCAGTCCATCTCCGGAAGCAGCTCGGGGTCAAACCCGGCGACCGCGTTGCCTTGTGGCTCAGAAACTGCCCCGAGTTTCTGGACGCCATGTTGGGCATCTTGAACGCCGGCGCGGTGGTAGTACCCATCAACAACTTCCTGAAGCCCGACGAAGTCAGCTTCATCCTGAACGATTCGGGGGCAGATGTGTTGGTCACGGACAAGCCCATGCACGAGGCGGTGGCTAGAATCGTCAGCAACCGACCATCGCTCCAACCGCTCTACGTGGAGGGGTTCGGCCACTTGGCCGCCGCGTCGGAATTCCCCGTTTCGGAGGCCCGGGAAGCTGATCTGGCGGTCATCATCTATACATCCGGCACAACCGGAAAACCCAAGGGGGCGATGCTCTCCCACGGGAATCTGCTCCACAACGTCGAGAGCTGCCGGCAGGTATTGCGGACCGTGAATGCGGACCGGTTTGCCGTGCTGTTACCGATGTTCCACAGTTACATGCTCACGGTTGGACTCTTGCTGCCTTTGAGCGTGGGCGGGAGCATTGTTTTGGTGCGGTCGCTGCACCCGCCCCGGAACGCACTGATGGAGGTTCTCCAGCGCCAGGCCACCATCCTGCCAGCCATCCCGCAGTTCTACCGGAGCATGGTCAGCGCGCCGCTCCAGCCGCCGTTGCCGTTGCGCGTTTGCGTCAGCGGTGCGGCACCGCTCCCGGTGCAGGTGCTAAAGGACTTTGAGGCGAAATTTGGCGTGCCTTTGATCGAAGGCTACGGTCTGAGCGAGGCCAGTCCGGTGGTTACCAAGAATCCGCTGGATGGACGACGCAAGCCAGGTTCGATCGGTCTGCCAATCCCCAACGTCGAGGTCAGCGTGCAGGACGACGAGGGCAAACTGCTCCCGCATCACGTCGTGGGCGAGATCTGCGTGCGGGGCGGCAACGTGATGATGGGTTACTGGAACCAACCGGAGGCAACGGCGAAGGCCATGCGGGGCGATTGGCTGCTGACCGGCGACATTGGGTACCAGGACTCCGAAGGCTACTTCCACATCACTGATCGGAAGAAGGACATGCTGCTCGTGAACGGGAACAACGTCTATCCGCGCGAGATCGAAGAGGTTATACACGAGTTTGGCGGCGTGAAAGAAGCGGCGGTGATTGGCGTGCCCGATCCTCGCAAGGGCGAACACCCGCTGGCCTACGTGGCTCCGGAGGACGGGGTCACGCTGGACGAAAAGCAACTCTTGGCGTTCGTCAAGCAACGGTTGGCAAATTACAAGGTGCCGCGGCACATCATCTTTGTGGAAGCCCTTCCCCGAAATGCAACCGGCAAGATTCTCAAGACCACCTTGCGCCAAATGACCGCTGAGCATCGGCCGGTCTGAGAACTTGAAATCTGTGGTTCGCGGGGCACCTTCCCCAACGCCACGGCAATTTAGAGCCTTGATTATTAAGGGCTTCCGATCACCGCATCACCGGCGATCGGGGTTTTTCCATATTGACGCTAGGGAAGCACGCCCTTTAAGCTACGTCTGACGCCGCCGGAGCATAAAGCTTTAGGGGCGGAGATTTTTTTATGGCAGAAGGATATTGTGTCAAATGCAAAGCCAAGAAGGAGATCGCCGACGGCGTTGAGGAAGTCATGAAGAACGGGCGCAAGGCGATCAAGGGCAAATGCCCGAGCTGCGGCACGGTCATGTTCAAGATCCTCGGCGGCAAGGCCGTCGTGCCTGCCCCTGCCACCCCAGTTCCTCCCATCAATTGATATGTCCCAAGAACTCGCATACGTCATCATCACTCCCTACTCGCTGCACAAATCGCGCACCGGCGGCATCCTGAGCCGGCTGATTGCGCGCAGCGGCGTCGAATTCGCGGGCGCCCGCATGTTCGCGCCCAGTCCCGAGCTTGTTAAGGAATACGCGGCCGCGTCCATTTCCAAGGACGACCCCCAAGACCAACGTGTCCAGGAGCTCATCCGCGACTACATCCTCCAGAATTTTGGGCCCGATCCCAAGACCGGCCGCCGTCGCCGCGTCATGGTCCTGCTCTTCAAGGGCGAAGATGCCGTCCGCAAGGTACGGTCCATTGTCGGCCACCTCTGCAAGGAACGCCGCACCGGTGAGTCCATCCGCGATACGTACGGTGACCTGATTCTCGACGAGCATGACCAGGTTCGTTACTTCGAACCAGCGGTGCTCGCGGCGCCAACCGCGACGGAAGCTGCCGCCAAGCTGAAGCTCTGGGCGCGGTACTCGGACAGTGATGGGGGCGTGCTCGAAAACGTCATCAACTACCAACCTGGCGAAAAAACCGAGCGAACGCTCGTTCTGATTAAGCCGGATAACTTCCGTTTCCCCACCGGTCGCCCTGGCAACGTCATTGACTTCTTCTCGCGCACCGGCCTCTACATCGTCGCCATCAAGCTCCACCGCATGAGCGTCGCCGACGCCATGGAGTTCTACGGTCCCGTACGCGAAATCCTGCGTACCAAGTTGAAAGGCATGGTCGGCAGCCGGGCACGCGCCGTCCTGGAAAAGGAATTCGGTTTCGCGATCTCGGAGAGCGAACAGAACGCCCTTGGCGACCTGCTCTCACCGTCCTTCGGGGACAACCAGTTTGAAAACATCGTCCGGTTCATGTCCGGGCGCGCTCCCTCGGAATGCCCCAAGGAAGAGTTGACCAAGCCGGGCTCCGAAAAGTGTATCGCTCTGATCTACGAAGGCGTGAATGCGGTGGCAAAGATCCGCGACGTCCTCGGGCCGACCGATCCTTCCAAGGCCCCGCCTGGATCCATTCGGCGTGAGTTTGGCCAGAGCGTGATGGTGAACGCCGCCCACGCCAGTGATGCGCCTGAGAACGCCCAACGTGAAATGGGCATCGTCAAAGTCGGCGAAAACCACTTCCGCCAACTCGTCGAAGAGACTTACGGCAAGTAGGCCAGCACGTCGGGTCATGTTCCCGACGGCAGCGCATTACGAGGCGCGCCAGAGTTCTGGCGCGCCTTCTGGCTTCAAGCGTGTCATTTCAACTGATCTGGTCCGGGTCAGGTATCATGAGCGTTCCCACCGCCACAGGCGTAGCTGCACGCATTTAGGTAACCGTGGATGATCTCACCCTTTCAAAGCACAGGACCACGTCACCGCGCTTCAAGACGGAAAAACCACGTTGCGCTGTCAATGGGCACGTAAAGCGAGAGCCAGTCACCGGTACCTTCCACCGGGCTACCCTGGAAAGTATCCGTGTCTGAGAGCGCAAACGGTGAAGGTTGCCACATTCCTTTTGCAGGGTCCGCGGCACACCCAACGCTGTAGAGTTTTCCGCGCACGCTCAGCAAGGTGAAGCGCAAGCGACCGTTCGGTGTTCGGGAATACCGCTCGATGTAAAGACTATCGTAATCCAGGAATGCGAACGTGCCAGCCCAGTACTCCTGCAGGTTGGTCATGCCATCGCCATCGAAGTCATCTTCGCCCCGCACATCCGTCAAGTTGTGCAACGCACCGCCGGACCAGTAGATCATTTCCCACTCCCACTCATCGGGCAAGCCATCGCGGTCCAGATCAGTTGCGGCAGTCGCGTTGATCAGGACCAGTTGCCCCGGCTGCCCCACAGGCGGCACGACCTGGCTTTCCATGATGGTTTTCACCCCATTCTCATCCCGCACCAAGATGGAAACCACATCTCCCGAACGCAACGCACGGGAAGAGTAGGAGCTGCTCGATCGTCCGTCGTCGAGATGGACATAGAGCGCGAAATTGACTCCGGGATTCAGCGAGCCGGCGATCTTATGTCGGGCAATCTCTTTTGTACCGTGGTACAGAATGACGTCCGCGTTGGTGGAGTATGGCAAACCGTAGCTGTCGCGCGCCTGACCATAGTAAACGCACATGGGCTGCGGCAGGCCAGCATGCATGGCCTGGGGTGACAGGACCAAGCCGGCGGCGATCCAAGCCAAAGCGGTTAAGAGACTGGGTGCTTTCATGGGCAGAGTATTCAATCCCCGGAGATGGAATAGGTTTGGAAGAAGATCTTGATGTCTTTGACGCTATTTGCGTTGTTGCGCACACCGTCAACCTTGGGACCATAGATGAAGCGTTCGAGGCCTTCGGCTGGATCCGACAGCAGGGTGCGACCAGGGATAATCAGCAACCAGCGGGTGTTCCAAACCGAGCGGCCTACGAGTCGGCCGTTGGTGCAAGTCTCGGAGGAATCGAATTCGCCGGCATCGTGGTAGGCGCGAAAGGCGGCGAAGCGGCGGATTTGCGCGAGCGGCTCGCGCAGCGAATCCACCACCGGCAGCCAATCAGGGTTGTCGATGTCGGCGCCGCCAACGTTATACGGAAGAGGGATCGCCTGATCGAGCACCTGCCAGTGGCGAAGCCGGGTGGCGTTCCGAGTGGGTGAGCGCATGAGATCCTCGCCAACCGGGACCAAGTAAACGTGGGGCTGGTTGGCCAGGCCGGAGCCGGCGGTATTCGTGTTGAACGTGGTATCGTAATTGACAAACCAGACGCCGGCGGAGCGAACCTTGGTCGCCGCGTGGCTGGCATCGTAGGCGTTATCGCCGCCTGCCAGCGGCCAACCGAAGTAGTTCTGGCCCGCAACGACAAACGTCGAGAACGGGATCACCAAGGCGGGTTCGACGTTGGTGGTCGCTGTGTATGGTCGACAATAGCGCTTGAACTCCTTCACTTCATGCAGGTTGACCACTTTCGAGTTCTCGAGCACTTGCGCCCACGTGCTGTCGCCTTCGGAGCCCGGAGCGATGCGATATAGCTCGGTGCGCAGTGAGAAGCGGCTCGTCTCGGTATCGGGGTTGTTGAATCCGAACCGACCTTTGACCACATCCCAATCGGCCTTCATCCGAGCGAGCACGTCCGCCAATCCCGGCTCTCCGACACTGCCGCCAACCATGGGTGTGCCCAACCAGGTGTAGAACCGACCGGGCGCACGGGCGCGGACCACCGCTTCGAGGAACTTGCTGCCAGGCGTCCGGGCCGTGTCGGAATGGAGCAGGCCGGTTTCGTAATCGTAGGCCTTGGCGGCGAGATACGTGTAGCGCGCGGCGAGGTTAAACGCCTGTTGGTACCGGCGCAGGGCATCGTCACGGAAGATCCGAAAACCAAGGTCGGTGTACCGCGCTGTCTGGATGCGCTGGGCGGCACGGGCACGGACTTGAGCGCGTTCGATGATCAATCGGTCGCCTTCAGCCACCAACTTCTGAACTCGCTCGTAGCTCGCGGTGAGGGCTTCGACCTGGGACAAGAGTTCAGCCTGCTTGACGTATTGTTCCTTGAGTTTGACCTGAGTATCCGCGGTGGTCCATCTCAACAACGATTGGTACTCGTTTCCTTTCAGCATCGCCTCCAAGTCAATGTCCTCACGCTCCTGCCAGCCTTCGCGTCCCATGATCCCGAGTTCCAAGCCGGAAGAGGCGAATTTCGACGCGTAATAGGCGATCGTGAATCCCAGGATCAACGGTTTGCTCAGATAGACATGCGATGACATGGTCGGGAAGAAGCCCTCCACCCCCGTGGCCAGATCGGGCAGCATGTCCGCTGTGGCCTCGCCCGTCGTCTTGATACTCTCGGCCACCAGCTCAGTAATCTCCTTGGTGATCTTGAGCCCCTCAACAATGCTGGACGTATCTATCCGATCGGCCGCGTTCTTCTCGTGCGCCTGCCATTCGTAGGGATAGCGGCTGTAATCGGCCTGACGGTGTTCGAGCTCCACTTCCAGTCCGTACATGGTTTGCTCATACTCCTTCATCTTCGCCTCAAGCGCGTACCACGTCTGGACATAATCAGACAAGGCCAACTGCAATTCACCCTGCGCGCGCCGGCGTCCCACCCAGCCCGGCTGCTTAAGCTTCAAGCCGTTGTCGGACATGCACACGGAAATCTCACACACGTTCGTCTCAGGATACGCGGCGGTGTTCGTCAAACCGAGGTATGGCTCGTACTCGAACTCTTCAAAGTCATTGCCTGGTACGAACCCCAAGTTAACGACATCAACTTTCATGACCTGGCCGGTCGGCGCATGGACCATGAAATCCTCCAGATCCAGGATCTGCCAGTTGATGAGGTCCGGGCCATCATAACCTTCCGGATACGTGCCGTCGGGACCGATGTCGTCGGCATACGGATAGCCATAGAGCTCGATCAGACGGTTTTGATAATCCGTCTCGTTCTGAGAGAGCGATTCCTGGAGGTCATAGACGGAGTCAAACTGTTTGCGTAACTCCAGGTTGACGCTACGGGCCTGGTCAAAAGCGACGCAGGCATTGTACACCGCCTGAAGCGCCCGGTCATAAACCTGTTCGAAGTGCGTCTGACCGGCGTCGATGGCGGTCGGATCAATATCGAAAGGAACGACATTCCGGGCCAACCCGAGCGGGTTCAAGCCGTGGTCTGCGCTGTCCACCTCAGTCTGGATATCGCGTAAGCTGGCGGTCATCTCCGCCAATTCTGGTGTGGAGGTACGATCAATCTTCTGGATGCCTTCGGGGGGGGCATCGTTGCCGCCAACCTGGGTGAGATTGGTGAGCGAATCATACATGAGGGAGTTGGCCACCACCCAATCGTAATAGACTGCCTGCCCGGCGCGACTAGCCCACTCGCCCAACCCCCAAGCACGATCGGTATTGCTGTCGGTGTAGTTCTTCCAGTCTGCAGCAGAATCCTCGGAATACAGTTTTCGGGCGGTCTGCTTGACGATGGCGACACCAACCCGGGCACGGGCCGCGGCGGTTTCGGCGAACTTCTGCTCGTCGAAGAAATCCGTGCTGACGGCGGTGTTGCCGACCAAGGTAGCGCTGGGCTCCGTCTGCCAGCCGAAGTTGGCGTACGAGAGCAAATCGTAGTAGTGGCTGATGGCACTCAGATAGTGGCCCCAGGCATCACCGTGCCCTTGTGGATAAAGACGCTTGGCGTCTTCGGCAGTGATTGTGCCAACGGTGTTCGAAGGATTCCCGCGGATGTTGTAGTTGTAGGCGTAGGCCGGCTCGCCTCCGTTAATCCCCGCCGTAAAATTCCACATCAGCCGGTTGTAAACCGGTGAGGAGTTTGTGATCGGCGGACTGAGGGTGTCGTCGCGGCCGCGCAGAAGGGCGAGTTCCTCGTCCAGCAGGGTGGGCACCTGGTTCATGAACGGGAAGATCGACGTGGCCATTCCACCATGCGTGTCCAGCGACAATTCCTGCGGGAAGGCGATCGTCGGGTCCATCGCGTCGGCATAGGCCTCGTTGCCCAGAAGCATGTATAGGTCGCGCAGACGGCTGGCGGCATACAGCAAGGTTTCGTTCATCGACGGGTCATTCAGGCCGGCGCGAACACTGAAGTCCTTCGCCCGGTTGAAGACGGTTTCATAGACGGGGATCAGGCCTGCCTGGCTGACCGAATCCATGTTCAGGGCGACATCACCTTCGTACGGGGCGCCCGCCTGGCTGATCATGGTGAGGCGGGTGTCCACACCATTGGCGGTCATGTCGGGCAGCATCTGGAGGAAGGGATTGACGCCGTTCATGACACGCTTCACCCATCCTTGGGCGAGGTTATAGGACCATGCACTCCAGTTGGTGCCGCTGGGGCCGCTGGTGTCCTTGGGCCGGTACTGCACGGCGAAGTAATGGTCCGACATGGTGAAGGGACTCGCCCCGGTGAGCGTCACTTCGTTCGTGCCGACGGATGAATCAAGTCCATACACACTCCACTGATCAAACTCCGTGTTCGGAATGAGGCCGCCCTCCGGCTCGACCCAGCGCCAGCGGAATTCACACTCGCTCACGTGGCCGGCCAAATCGGCGCTGTAGCGCAGCGAGAGTTGCTCGGCCAGGACATCACCGGGCAGGATTACCTCCAAATCACCGGCGTAGAGTGTGTTGGTCACTTGGATGACCGTTACACTGATGGGCTGCGCAGTCGGCACTTGATCGCTGTTGGTGCTGTTGTTGAAGGCCAGGGTTACGTAACCGGCGCCTCCAGACAGGCGCGCCCCGAGCGCGGCGTGCACGTAGGATTCGTTGGGTTCGATGGGCGTGATGTCTCGCGGAAGCTGGTCCACCGCTTTGTCCCACGCTGCCTTGGAGCTGATCCCTGTCGCCGCAGCATGCACCTGGTCGCGCTCAAAATCCTCAAGCATGTTGAGCAGCAGGTAACCTCCGCCGGTCAGCGTTTCCTCGTATTGTCCACAGATCACCAACTGCCCCTTGGTGCCACGATTCGGATCATAGTACAGCCGGCTGTTTAGTGACGGGGACACGTTCAGGAACCGGATTCTGGGGCTGGTAGATTCGCGGCGGGCCAGTTGGCTGCTAATCATCTCGTTGACCACACTGCTGTCCAAATCCACGCCGTGCGAGACAACGGGGTCGAAGAGATCCACGCTTTGGCCCTGCCCGAGCTCGACCGACTGTTCGTAAATCACATCGACGCTCAGTTGCCCCCAGATCTCCGGCAAGCCAGCCGTGGCCTCAGTGAGGGTCTGGCCCAATTGCATCGTCGGCACGTTTGTCCACGAAATGGTGTAAACGACCGGGATCGGCGCATCATCACCGCCATGGTCCGAGGGGCGCGGCAACCACGGCACTTCAGCACCCACGGGGTATTGCCCCCTTTCTCGCTCGTCGGGGAAATAGAAGGTGGGCTGCATTTGGTAGTAGAAATGCATTCGCGCCTCGGCGGTGCCGCCATCATTCCCGGCCGAGACGGCCCACCAACTGTTCTTGCGATCCTTCCAAGCCGGCGATGGCGAGGTACAACTGGAGTTATTGGCGCACAGCGGCATGGCTCCCAAGGGCATGGGCGGCAGGATCGGTTTGCCGGCGAGAAGAGTGCGGTTAAAGGTGTAGAGTTCGTTCGTTTCCAGCACGCTGAAAACCGCCATCTTCGGCTGGGCTGAAGTCGGATCGAGGTAGTCGACGAGTACGTATGGCTTCGAGGTGGTTTCGAGATTGAGATCGTCGCGCAGGGCATATGCAATCCCATCCATGACCAGGGCGTGTTCTTCGTTGGGATTGTAGCCGTGCAGGCTGACGTCATTTTGGGAATAGATGGAAGGCGCCCCCATGACGAGCGGTCCGCTGGTGCGGACCTTGCGACCAGGACTGATCCATGTAGCGCCGGCAACAGTGCCCTGTAGGCCAAACGGACCTGTATCTGCGAGCACGGCAGAATTCACTTGGCGGACAAAGGGGTAATAGGCCACCAAACCGGACTCATCGCCCCGCAGGCGGGTCAAGTAGTTCGCGGCCAGGTCGCCCGCCGTGCGGGCCACGTTCCAGATGCGCACTTCACCGACAGTGCCAAGCGTGTTGTAGGAAGTGCTCCAGGAAGCGCGGCCAATATACAGAGCGGAATTGGCGGCCTTGATGGGCTGGGTGATGATTGCGGCATTCGTATGGACGGCTTCACCGTTGACGTAAATGACCACCGAATTGGAGTCATTCGCTTTGAAGGTATAGGCAATGTGCGTCCAAGCGTTGGTGGCCACCGAACCCCGGGCGTTGGAGGAATACGAGGTAACGACGCCGCTGCCAAGGCCCGTCCAGAACTCCACATCCACCTTGTCGTTATAGACACCGAGTTCATAGCCGGCTCCGCTGGTGGTGTTACCGGAGATCCAAGATACGATCTTGTTGGTGCGGTCCAGCCGGTCCAATTTCACCCACGCCTCAATCGTCAGCTCATTGCCGACGTCCAGAGCCGCACTGCTCGGCACGGTGACGTAATTGGTCGGGCTGCCATCGAAGGAAAGCGCGTCTTCGGCAGGCAGGAACGAATCTCCACCGCTGCCAAGTCCACTAGCGATGACAATTTGCGGCGGGGAGGAAGGCCAGACGTTCTCGTAGCGCACGACCTGGCAAGGATAATAGACGGCCGGCATATCCGTCTGCCGGCTGCGTCGGGCCCACCAGACCTCCAGTGAGCCCGTATTGACACCGAACAAATGCGAAGTGGAATCCTGATCGAGTTCGGTGGGGTAGTCATAGCGATTGATGTTGTAGCGGTCGCCCTCGTCCACCGTGACCGTCACGCCGAAGGCGCTGTT
>CAZWJC010000126.1:0-19376 GCA_964634255.1 uncultured Verrucomicrobiota bacterium
TCCCACTCCTCTCGTCTGACCCCGGCCTGCCGCAACACTTTGGCCAGCAGATTCGGGCCAATATCGCTGCCATGGGGATTGGGAATGGTGACAGACACCACATCACGCTGCATGAATTCGTGCCGCCCGCCCGCGTGCGGCCCAGTAAAGCCCAAGCGTCGAAGGCAGGAAACCAAGTCGCGCCGCTTGATGGGGCCGAAATGAGGCATCAGGCGAACGCGGGTGAATCCTTGACCGCGAGGCTCAAACCATGCAACTCGGGAATCGGGAGCTGGCGGGAGATGCGAAAGAGCAGCCAGTCCTCTAGCGTGCTGGCCAGTTCATCGCGGCAGGCTTCCAGTGTATCGGCTTGCGCCAGCACGCCTTGGAAACCCGGGATCTCGCCGTAGTAACCCTCCCCGCCGTCAAGCAACTCATAGTGCGCCTCGGCCATAGCAGCTCTCAGGTATTCGGTCAACATACGGGCGAAGCATACCACTCAAATTGCAGTGCGGCCAAGCCCTTGTTTCGACTACGCACTACGGTCGAGCCTTTGCAGCCTCCGCTGGACGAATTCCAAGTTCCTCCTTGCCTGCCAACTCCGCCTTTCGCCACCATCGCGGCGTATTTGGGCAATACCGACACACTATGCGCACACTGATCAAGCACGTCCTGGCCGCCACCGAGGCGAAAGATTCCGTCACCGTCAAAGGCTGGGTCCGCACCCGACGCGACTCGAAGGGCTTTTCCTTCCTCGAACTCAACGACGGCTCGTGCCTCGCCAACGTGCAGGTGATCGTGGACGCAGGCACGCCTGGTTACGATCAGATCGCGCATTTTCTGACCGGCGCCTCGGCAGTGGTCGAGGGCAAGCTGGTGGCTTCGCCGGCGCAAGGTCAGAAGTGGGAACTGCGGGCTACCAAGATCGAACTCGTAGGCACCGCGGACGCCGCTTATCCGCTTCAGAAGAAAGGACACACCCTGGAGTTCCTGCGGACCATCGCCCATTTGCGTCCGCGCTCGAATCTCTTCGGCGCCGTGTTCCGCACGCGGAGCCGGCTGGCTTTCGCGGTCCACGAGTTTTTCCAAAGCCGCGACTTTGTCTACGTCCACACGCCGATTATCACGGCCAGCGATTGCGAGGGCGCGGGCGAGATGTTCCGCGTCACCACACTCAAGGGCAAACCGGACGACAAGCCGGAGGCGGATTTCTTCGGCAAGCCCAGCTATCTGACCGTGAGCGGACAGCTTGAAGGCGAGACGTTCGCCTGCGCGCTGTCAAGCATCTACACGTTCGGCCCGACGTTCCGCGCCGAGAACTCCAACACCGCCCGTCACGCCGCGGAGTTCTGGATGATTGAGCCCGAGATGGCTTTCTGCGATTTGCAGGGCGACATGGAGCTAGGCGAGGCGTTCATCAAGGCGATGGCGAAATATGCGCTGGAGCATTGCGCCGAGGACCTTGCCATGTTCGCCAAATTCGTGGACAAGGGTCTCATGGAGCGGCTCAAGTTCGTGGTCGAGCGCCCGTTCGTGCGCGTGCCTTACACCGAGGCCGTGGAGATCTTGAAAAAGTCTGGCAAGCAGTTCGAGTATCCGGTGGATTATGGCCAGAACCTGCAATCCGAACACGAGCGTTTCCTGACCGAAGAGCATTTCAAGTCGCCGGCGACTGTCTTCAACTACCCGCGCGAAATCAAACCGTTCTACATGCGCCTGAACGACGACGCCAAGACCGTGACGGCGATGGACGTGCTCGTGCCAGGCATCGGCGAAGTCATCGGCGGCGCGCAACGCGAGGAACGGCTGGATCAGCTTCGCGAGAACATGAAGTTCCACAAGCTGAACGAGGCGGATTACTGGTGGTACACGGACCTGCGAAAATACGGCACCGTACCGCACGCCGGCTTCGGCCTCGGTTTTGAGCGCCTGCTGATGTTCCTGACCGGCGTCTCGAACATCCGCGACGTGATCCCCTTCGCCCGCACGCCAGGGAACGCGGAGTTCTAGCCGCACGGGATGAAGGCTTTGGCGGTAGTCGTAGCGGCTATCTTACTTCTGGCCGCCCTCGTCATTGTCTCGCAGCGCATGCGGACAGTGCGAGAGGTGAAGCGTATCGAAGCGCTCCAGGGTCAAAGCGGCGAATTCGCAGAACTCACCAAGACGATCCGCACGAGTCACCAGTTTCTTGAGCCGGGGCCACAAGTGGATTCGGCCTTGGCGACACTAGGCTTTCCGACTGCCTCGATCACTAATTTGCTAGTGGCCCGTTTCAACGGCGAGGGCTTGCCGTACTTCTGGGGTTATGTCGCGTACGACAGAAATGCCCGCAGGGTGGTGGCAGTAAAGGTTGAGCAGCTCTGGTGATTGGGCGGCACACTCCGACCCCTCTTGTTCTCCTTGTGGAGAATCACACGGTTACCGTTTGTATCCGCCACAGCAATCATGCGGCCGACGAAGAAGGCGGCGCCGAGTTATTTCATCGGCGCCGCCAGGTGCAGTTGGGCCAAGCCAGTCTCAGAAGCTCTTGAAGTCGCCCTCCATCGGAATCTCGGAGCGGCTGTCGGCGATGGCGAGCGCCGGCTGGTTCTGTCGCCCGGCCGGTTTGGGGTGACCATTGGGCTGATGGCCGTTGCCATGGTTTTCGGCGGCCGGTTTGAGCGCCTTGGCAGACTTACCGTTGGCTCCATTGTTCCGCGCCGCGACAGCCCGCACGATCGACTTGCCCGATAGCCGTCCCTTTCCATCCACCAGCAGCAACAATTCGTTGACGGCATCCTTCATGGATTCGGCTTGGGCGTTCAACTCTTCGGCGGCGGCAGCGCTTTCCTCAGCGTTGGCGGCGTTGCTTTGCGTGACCTTGTCCATCTGGCTCACTGCCGTGTTGATTTGCGTGATCCCCTGGGTCTGCTCCCGTGACGCGGACGCGACCTCGCCGGCGAGTTCGTCCACTTGACGCGCCTTGCCCACGATTTCCTGTAGCGATTTCGCCACCTTGCCACTGATGTCGACGCCGTGGGCACTCTTCTGGACGGAATCCTCGATCTTCACCGCGGTCTCCTTGGCCGCCTGGGCGCAACGTTGCGCCAAGCTGCGCACTTCGTCCGCCACCACGGCGAAACCGGCGCCCGCTTCCCCCGCCCGTGCGGCTTCGACGGCGGCGTTGAGAGCCAAGATGTTGGTCTGGAAAGCAATCTCGTCAATGGTCTTGATGATCTTGGCGATGTCGTCGCTCGATTTCTTGATGTCGTCCATGGCGGCGCTCATGGCCTGCATGTCGTTGACCGCAGCGTCGCCGGCTCCGCGGGCTGCGGAGCCAAGCTCCTTGACTTTGCTGGCGTTCTCGGCATTCCGCTGCGTCATGGAGGACATCTCTTCGAGCGAAGAACTCGTTTCTTCGAGAGACGCGGCCTGTTCACTCGCGCCTTCGGCAAGCGACTGGCTGGAGGAGGAAACCTGGCCGGCGGCCGAGGCGACCTGATCAGACCCTTCGCCCAACGAACCAGCCAGCCGATTCAAGGCACGGTTCAAACCACCTACGATGATCGTGGCGAAAATGGCGCCCAGCAAGATGACCGTCACCGAAAGACCGCTGCTGATCCAACTGGCCCGGTTCGAGACCAGAACCGCCTGGCTGGCGCCGGTATCTGCGGCGGCGATGTTGGACTGGAGCATTTTAGATACGATCCCTTGGTAGGTATTGTAGGCGGGACGAACAACGGTGGTGGCACAGGTCAAGGCTTCTTCGTCTTTGCCGGCACGGCCCAGTTCGAACATCTTGGTGCGGGCGGCGACGTAACTGTCGCGGGCCTGCTTCATTTCCTCGAACAGCGCCCGTTCCTCCGGCCGGGAAATAGTCTTCTCGTAATCGTCGGTGACCTTGAGAATCTCCTGCCGCTTGCTGGCGACCTCTTCCTCGTACCTCTTCTTGTCCTCCATGTTCTTGGAGAGGAGGAATCGGAGCAATCCCACTTGGATGTCACCGACGAGGCTCTTGATTTCCGATGCCGCGGCTAATCCCGGCAGTTCCTTGGTATCAATGGCGTGGGCCTCGGATTTCACCTGACGCAACATGACGAAGGAAGTCGCCGCCAGAATGAAGACGAGCCCCAAGATGGTGCTGAAGCCGAAAATGATCCTTTTTTTGATGGTCCAGTTTTTCATGATATCGCTTGGTTAGGTTCTATGGTTAGTGGGGAGGATTCTCAGAGGGGGTTGTTTGTTTTGATTTCGTCCACAGTCTCCGCACCGATCACACTGTCAATGTCGAGCAAGGCCTTTACCGCCCCTTTGATTTTGGCCATGCCGAGAATGCAATCGGTGTTCAGTTGCGCGCCAAACTCGGGCGTTTCTTCAATGTCGGCCACGCCGAGTTGGGCCACTTCATCGACGGCGTCCACGACCAATCCCATGGACGTGGCCCCGCCGGCTCCCGTCCTGACCTGCACGACGACGATGCAGTTTTGATCGCTGGCGTGCGCGTTGACGAAGCCGAAGCGCAGGCGCAGGTCCATCACAGGAATGATCTTACCGCGCAAGTTGATCACCCCGCGAATGTAAGCGGGCATATGCGGAACGGCCGTGATGGCCGTGAGACGAATGATCTCACGGACTTTGAGGACCGGAATGGCATAGGATTCCCCGCCGAGAATGAAGGTGAGGTATTTGCCGGCCAGCCTGGCCAACGAGTTACCTGTCTGGGTTGTTTCACTGGTAGCGGTCATGTGTATCGTTCGTTTCTTGACCCCGTAATCGGCAGATGAGAGCGCGTCTCAATCAGGAAAATCCTGATGCCGGCGCACCGCGGGACACACAACGCCGCGGTTACAGGAAGGATGGAGGATCGCCGCTTCCGAAGTCCGAAGAATGGCGGGAGAACCCGTTACTCAGGGCCTCGAAAGACCGTGGCGAATGGCGTAATGCACCAAGGCAGCAACGCTGTTGGTACCCAGCTTCCGCGTGATATGCTGGCGATGGGTTTCAACCGTCTTGGGACTGATTTGCAGGAGAGAGGCAATGTTCTTGGTGTTCTCACCGTGAGCCAGATATCGCAGCACTTCCTGCTCGCGGGAGGAGAGAATCGCCGGACCGGGCAACTCGCCAGCAGCGTCGCCGCTTCGTTCAGCCCGATCCAGCGCCGCTTGCGCCACCGGGCAGAGAAACACCCCCCCCGCCAGCACGACGCGCATGGCATTGGGCAGGGTGTCGCCGGAACTCGTCTTGGCCACAAACCCGGACGCACCGGTCTCCAAGGCCTCGTTGACGGTCCAAGGATCCATATCCGAGGCCACCATCAGCACCCTGAGCGTCTTGTCTGTCGCGAGGATCTGCCGTGCCAGGTCGAGCCCGTTCGTGCCCGGGAGATTCACATCCAGAAGAACGAGGTGAGGTCTCCGGTCAGCAATTGCTGCGAGCGCTTCCGTCGCACAACCCGCCTCATCGACCTGCAAGTGCGTGAAATGCTGCCCAAGTGCAACGCGAATGCCCGTGCGCACGAGTGGATGATCATCCACCAACAAAACGTGTAATGGTTCGGGGCCGACGCTCACGCCCTGCCCCCTTCTTGTGACGGCGTTCCGGGTTCCTGAAGCACTTCGCCCAGGGCACGCAAGAGGACATCCGCCGTGTGGGGCTTATGCAGAATGTGCAAAACCCCCAACTCCTCAAAGGCGCGGAGCGCAGATCGTCCCGGATTGCCGAACAACCCTCCGGCGGACACGATGATCGGTGTGCGCGGGGACAGCGCCCGCAAGGTGCGGCAAAGGGTCACGCCATCCATCAGCGGCATCATGAAATCGGCCACCACAACCCGGACCTCCTTCTGGTGAGCGGAGAACTGCGCGAGGGCTTCGATGCCGTCATGCGCCTGCAGCACGGCGTATCCGTGCTGTTCGAGCGTCCGGCGTATGGTACTGCAGACAGCCGCTTCATCATCCGCCACAAGCACCAGCTCGCCCTGGCCACGCGGAACGACCTCCTGGGCGCGTGCGGCCTCCGCCTGCGCCTCGGCCTCGGGCACTGCCGGAAGATGCACCTCGAAGGTAGTCCCTGTCTCCGGCGAGGTTGTGAACGCAACGAAACCCAGGTGTTCCTGGACAATTCCCTGAACGGTCGTCAGCCCCAGCCCCGTTCCCTGCCCTTCTTCCTTGGTGGTGTAGAACGACTCAAAGATGTGCTCCTGGACGGTTTCAGGAATGCCGGAACCTGTATCCGTCACGCGGAGCCGCACATGCGGACCCGGCGTCGCCCCCTTGTGCATGCTGACAAAGTGCTCGTCGAGAGTGACGTTGTCCGCGCGGAGGATCAGCCTGCCGCCAGTGGGCATTGCGTCCCGCGCGTTGACGCAGAGGTTCATGATGACTTGGTGAAGCTGGGTCGCATCTCCCACGACGGGCCAGAGATCCGGGGCACAGTCTTCCTGAACTTGGATGTAGCGCGGGAAGGTCTCCCGGGCCATCTTGGCCATGTCACGAACCAGGTGGCGCACCTGCACCGCCATTCTCCGTCCCTCCCTCCCGCGTCCGAAACTGAGCAGTTGCCGGACGATGCCCACGGCGCGCTGCGCGCTGGATTCGATGGTTTGGGCCAGCTCTTGTCGGACATCTGGTGTTCCCTCCGACCGCAGCATCGGCGCGCACATGACGATCGGCGCGAGAATGTTGTTCAGATCATGGGCAACGCCACTGGCAAGGCTGCCGATGCTCTCCACACGCTGCGCCCGCAGGAGCCTGGCCTCGGTTTGCTTCTTCTCGGTCACATCTTCCAGGCACAGCAACACGACGGGTTGGCGGTCCACGTCAACCCGCGCGGTGGAACAGGTCAGCACGCGTTCTTTGGGCTGCCCGCTGCGCGTGAGCACGCAGCGGCTTTCCACCTGTCGGTATTCTTGGCCGGTCTGAAGCGTCTGTTGCACCATGTCCTGCATCGTACAGTTGAGACAGTGCGGCGTGGAACCGCAGCCTTCCGGCGACCCCGCGATGTGAGCGCATCCCAGCAACTCACCGATACGCGCACCGACCAGCTCCGCCGCCGGCCGGCCGGCATAGCGTGCGAGGGTGTGGTTGACTCGGCGGAGCACGTGACCGGAGTCCAGCAGACACATCATCACGGGCGAATTCTCAAAGAGTGTGGCCAACTCGGCCTGCCGGGCCCGCAGTTCAGTCTCCGCCCGCATGCGCTCGGTGATATCTTCCAAAGTCTCCATCGCCCCGATCACGTTTCCGCTGGTGTCTCGAATCAATGCGGCCGCATAATAGAGCCACTTACCGCTCTCACCCAGCGAGGGGAGAAACTCCGTGGCCTCATATGCGTCAGCAGCGTGCCGGAACCGCTTGTACTTCGCCCGATTCTGCTCCGGAATCGCCTCGAAGGTTCCGTCCACCAACAGATCGCACAAGCAGGGTTTCGCCGCCGGGTAGAACGCCCGCCAGTGCTGCGAAGTGCCGATAACGTCCTCGGCTTTGATTCCAGTGATTTCGCCCAAGGCCCGGTTCCAGTAGATGACGCGATGTTCCCGATCAATGCCGAATTGGGGAATGGGAGAACCGTCCACGATGGTCCTGAGTCGCTGTTCGCTCTGGCGTAGCGCCTCCTCTGCGTGCTTACGCGTCGTGATGTCCCGCCCTTCTGCTATGAGCAACGCCACATGGTCTCCGGAATCGAAGACTGGCTTGATGGAAAAATCGATGATTGCGGACTTGTCCCTGCCACGCACAGGCACCTCGTACCGGACGCATTCGCCACGTCCGGCCCGGGTGATGGCCTCACGCAACTGTCGCACGCGGGCTTCATCCCCCCGCCACCACCGGCTCTCCCAGAAGGGGCGGCCAACGACCTCCTCCGCCCGGAGTCCACTGAAATCCAAGGCGGTCTGGTTCGCCTCGGTCAGCATACCGTCCGGTGTCAACAAAGCCGTGGACTGATAGCTGGAATTGAAGACCGCGCGAAAGCGCCGCTCGCTACGTTGGAGGGATTCGACAAAGGTGCCTCGGACGGACTGGTCGGAGAGTATCTTGCCGATGAGAACGGTTACCAGAGGAAAGGTCAACATCACCAGCCAGCCAGTGTTCTTCAGCAGTGGAAGAATCATGTCCCGCGGAAGGGTCAACGCCGCAGCTAACACGGCCAAATGCACTGCGACACCAAACCCAAGGAGTGCCATCGCCGAGACCTCGCGCGGGCGACGCAGCCATCGTAGATGGAATCCCACCCCGATCGCTGCCGAAGCTACAATCACCAACACGCCATTTCCTACGCCGGCGTCTCCCTGGATCAAGCAGAACGGAATCGTCATCAAACACGCCACAACTGCTGTCCACGGCCCGAAGAAAAGCGCCCCCAGGCTGATCACGACCGAGCGACCGTCAGAGCTCAAACCAGGGGCAACAACAAACGGGTGCATCATTCCAACGACCGCCGCCCCCCCGAAGATCACGCCCTGGAGCAGCGCTCCCAGACGCGTGTTGCCCCGCCAGCGCGCGTCCACGAAGCCGCTCACAACACTCAGCGCAACCAACAGCGCGAGGCTGTAGACCAGTTCAATAATGATCGTGGTCATTTCTTCGGCTATGGGGCGTTCCGCAAGCCAACAGGTCCATTCTCATTCTCGCGGTCAGCGTTTTGACTGCGAGAACCACTCACAACGTGTCAACCCGCATCGCCCGCGACACCGAACGGAGCTTAATTGGAACCGGCCGGGAAGTCGAGCGGAGGGGGGGAAACACGGTTTGCCGAGGCATCGCCACATCGACGAGTCCCAGCATGTCGACGCACTTGACCACGGGGCTCTACCGCACCCACGCAACAGGGGGCACGAACGCTGACCAATCGTCCGTTTCCTGCGGCAGCGTGCTCTGCCTCAATAGGCGCGTGAATCGTTGTGCATGGCGACACTGCTTGTTCGAAGGTTCATTCACGCCTGCTCGCGTTGCGCCTCGGGACAAGTCGTGTTCCGATTGTCCTGGCCGTTCCGCTTGTGGATGACCACCCGGTTGCCGTCGGGATCGGCGACGATGGCCATCCGACAGACGGGCGTGGCAAAGAGCTCCTGTAGGAACTTGACGCCGCCCGCTTTCAGCGCCGCGATCGTCGCCTCCAGGTCGTCCACCTCGAAGGCAATGTTGCCGCCGGGCACGCCGGGCTTGTTGTCTGGCAGCCAGCTGGTGGTGGCGAAGGCAACGCCATTGACCTCGTACTCCACCCATTTGTCCTCCCAGTTGCTCCCCACTTTGAGGCCGAGCGTGTCCTCGTAAAACCGGCGAGCGCGGGGCACGTCGGACACGGGATAAACGAAGAAGGCAACTTCTTTGATCATAGGATCACTTGTTTGCAGATTCGGCGAAGATGCGGGCCTCCGTCTCGGTGATCCGGCCATCGGCGTTCGTGTCGCAGCGACGCACGGCTTGATTAAAACCCGCGCTTTCGCCCTCCACCACGTGGCGCTTGTGCTCGAACACAATTGGCAACGAAACCTCCGTCTTGCTTTCCGTGCGCCCGTGCGAACTGCGCAGCTTGCTCAGCGTCTCGTAGAAGAGCCGCCCGGCGGTGTCGTTCTCGAACTCCACCTTCACCCGTTCCTCTTCCCGATAAACCGTCTTGTCGGTGGAGATGCAACTGGTGAGTGCGAGGGTGGAGACGGACGCGATGCCGAGGATTATCGTTTTTGCTTTCATATTCATGTAAACTTTAGGTCTGCGGTCTGTTGGGATGGACGTTATGGCCTGGCAAGGCATTCAACAAGCCGAGATGCGGGCGACAACGCCGACTTGCCAGACCCCCGTCGCGGTCGCAGAATTCGCTTCAGCGGCCGTTTATAACCGCCGATGATCCAGTACGCAGCGCATACTGCTGTTTGAGGAACAACCGATGCACCGCTTTTATCTCCCACCCGAGGAGTGCCAGAGTCCAATGCTGACACTCACGGAACGTGAGGCGCACCACGCGCTGCACGTGGTGCGGCTGCGCCGTGGCGAGCGAGTATCCGTGCTGGACGGTACGGGTCACGAGCATTTGTGCGAAGTCCGGGACGCATCGCGCGAGAACGTGTCACTAGCCGTACTTCACAAGACCGCCATCGCTCCCCTGCCCTATCATCTGACGCTGTTGCAGGCCATAACCAAAGGCAAGGCGTTCGAGATCATCATCCAGAAGGCGACAGAACTGGGCGTGTTTCGCATCGTGCCACTCATCTCCGAGCGCGTCGTGAGCCAACCCGACGAGGACGCCGCGGCAAACAAGGTCGAGAAGTGGCGGTTGATCGCCATTGATTCGATCAAGCAATGCGGCTCGGCCTGGCTGCCGCAGATTGAAGCCCCGGCAACGCTCAAGGCGTTCCTCGCCCACCATGAACGCTTCGAGCTACCTCTGGTAGCTTCCCTCCAGAGCGACCGCCATCATCTTCGCGAGATTCTTGATGACTTCCGGTTGGAACGTGGGCGACTCCCGAAGTCGGTGGGCGTTTTTGTTGGCCCGGAAGGAGACTTCACCCCGGTGGAGATGGATGCCATCAAAGAAAGCGGCGCGTTGCCGATCACGCTCGGTCCGCTGGTGTTACGCAGTGACACCGCGGCGGTATATGCGCTCTCGGTTTTGAACTACGAGTTGCAGTCGCCGCCGCCTCTAGCCAGCGCGTGATTGCGTCAGCACGCGGAACGCACACCCCAAGTGCTCCGGGTGTGTCAGTGTCTTGAACTGCCGCAATCGTTCCGGTGTCCACTCCCCGAACTTCGCCGGGTCGCGCCAAGCTTTCTCCGCAACATTGACGAGGAACTGACCTTGTGTAGTAAGGCTTTCCGTGATCAGGCCAACACCTTCTCCAGCGGACCGAAGCGCAGTGAAGTTGACATGGGCCGTCAGATCCTGCTCGCCCGCGCAAGCAAGGGCATCGTTCGACACGCGATGCTGCCGGTAGGCGCGTAGCGTGCCGTTGCGGCGGTGTGGTGCGAAGACCTCATCCGTCTCCAATCCGTAGTCGAAGGTCACCAACTTCCCATGCCCGAGGAGGCGCGCCGCGTCGCGCCACCATTTCGTTGCCGTGGGGCAAACCTCGATTGTGAACTCGTCGGGCAGCGCAGCCAGCAGTTCCGGCGACGGATGCAGGCCGACCTCAGCCATCAAGTCCGCGATAGCTTTCGATGACGTTTCGGCTTCACAAAGCCTGGCCCAGGCATAGCGGTCGCCGTCGAGCGTAATACCCCACTCAAACCAGCCCCGCGCCCGCGCGTCCCAGCCCAATCGTCGTACCGGCAGAGCGTCCAGTAGCTCGTTCGAGAACACGATGCCGGTGACTGGACCGTTGAAGGCGAAAACCGAGGTGGCATCATCGAACCAGCGGACTCTCGTCGCATAGTCCACGAGGGTCCCCTGCTGCCAACCTCTGCGCCTCATAGAAGGCTCGATGATCCAGTACTCCAATTTGTCCAAGAGCTCGGGCCGTTGTGCTTCGAACCACCCGAGAATATCCTTCGCCAAACGTCCGTCGTGCGCACCTGCTTCGATGATGTGAAAAGCGCGGGATTGGTCGTTGATGGCGCGAACTCTCAGAGCATCCAACCAGTCGGCAAACTGAAACGCGAGCAATTCGCCGAAGAGGCAGCCCACGCTGACGCTGGTAAAATAGTCGCCACGCCGTCCGACTTTGTCTGCTTCCTGTTCATAGTATCCACAAAGCGGACAGTAGAGGGCCAGCTCCATGAAACGCGCGAATGAGATCGCGCCGTGCTGGCGTATCTCTCCCGTAATTATCTGGACGGCCTTGCTCAAGAGTTGCAGTCTGGTGCGACTTTAGCTATCACACGCAGGACCATACGCACGTTTTATGGCCAGGATAGACGCATTCTTCAACTTGATGTTCGAGCAGAAGGCCTCCGACTTACACCTGTCGGCCGGCAACAACCCCATGCTCCGCATCAACGGCGAGCTCATGCGTGTGGACCATCCACCGCTGGACGCCGACGATCTCAAGAAGATGCTCTACGAGATCGCGCCAGACTACAAGATCAAGGTGTTTGAGGAAACCGGCGACGTGGATTTCGGCTACGAGATTCCGAACATCTCGCGCTTCCGCGCCAACTTCTTCCAGCAGAAGAACGGGATCAGCGCCGTTTTCCGACAGATTCCCAGCAAGGTGCTTTCGTTCGACGACTTTGAGAAGTTCGACGCGCCGTTGCCTGCGGTGCTCAAGAAATTCACCATGCTTCACAAGGGCTTGGTGGTCATAACCGGGCCGACGGGCTCCGGCAAATCCACCACGCTTGCGGCGATGGTAGATTACGCCAACAAGAATCGTAAGGATCACATCATCACGCTGGAGGATCCCATCGAGTTCGTTCACGAGAGCAAGAATTGTCTCGTGAACCATCGCGAGGTCGGCCTGCACACCAAGTCATTCGCCGCGGGCCTGCGCGGCGCGCTCCGCGAAGATCCGGACATCATTCTCATCGGTGAATTGCGCGACTTGGAAACCATCGAACTGGCGCTGGTGGCCGCGGCAACGGGCCACCTCGTGTTCGGCACGCTGCACACGCCGAGCGCCGCAAAGACGGTAGACCGTATCATCGACGTCTTTCCGGCCGAGCAGCAGAACAAGATTCGGGCGACGCTTTCGGAAGCGCTCAAAGGCATCGTCGCCCAGAACCTCTTCAAACGCATTGACCGGAAGGGCCGCGTTGCCGCGCTGGAGATTCTCGTGTTCACCACGGCAATCGCCAACCTGGTTCGCGAAGGCAAAACCCACCAGATTCCCGGCATGATCCAGGTCGGCAAACGGCTGGGCAACCAGCCGTTGGACGACGCCATCATGGACCATTTGAAAATGAAGCGGATTTCCCCGGAAGAGGCGTACGACAAATGCCTCGACAAGAAAAAATTCCGCTCGTTCCTGTCGCACCCGCCGGATGACGAGGAAAGCTGATTATGCGTCGCCCTGAGCTTGAATACATGCTGACAACGATGCTGGACAGCCAGCCGGAAGTCTCGGACTTGCTGTTCACGGTGGACAAGCCGCTCCAGGTGGAGTCCTTCGGCGAACTCAAGCCCGTCAGCGTCGACCCGCCCCTGGACAAGCTCACTTCGTTCCAGACCGAAATGGTGGCGCTGAATCTCATTGGCGACAACCCGTGGCATCTGGAGGATTTGTTGCGGCGCGGTTCGTGCGACGCCGCCTACACGCTGGGCGACCGGGCGCGCTTCCGCATCAACATTTTTTCACAGCGCGGCAACTACTCGGTGGTGCTTCGGCAGCTCAATACGGTCATTCCCACGTTGGATGACCTGAAGTTCCCGGACATCATGAAGCGGATTCCGCTGGAGAAGACCGGTCTGGTGCTGGTGACCGGTGCGACGGGCTCCGGCAAATCCACCACGTTGGCGGCGGTCTTGGACGAAATCAATCGAACCAAGCCGGTTCACATCGTGACGCTGGAAGATCCGATCGAGTTCGTGCATCGGCACAAAGTGGCGACGTTCAATCAACGCGAGCTCGGCAGCGATTTCGACACTTACGCCAGCGGCTTGCGGGCGGCGCTACGACAGGCGCCCAAAGTGATTCTCGTGGGTGAAATGCGCGACCAGGAAACTGTGAAGATCGCCTTGAGCGCCGCCGAAACCGGTCACTTGGTTTTGAGCACGCTGCACACGATTGATGCCGGCCAAACCATCAATCGTATCCTCGGTATGTTCGAGACCGAGGAACAGGAACAGATTCGCCCCCGCCTCGCGGATTCGCTGCGATGGATCGTCAGCCAGCGGCTGGCACCGAAGATTGGAGGGGGACGCTTCGCCTTGCTCGAAATCATGGGCACGAACTTGCGCGTCCAGGAATCCATTCGCCTCGGAGAAACGGAGGGCAAGAGCTTCTACGAAATCACGGAAGCCAGTTATCCGTTCGGCTGGCGCACGTTCGATCACGCCTGTCTGGAAGCTTACGAGGGCGGCAAGATCACGGAGGAAACGGCCGCGCTCTATTGCACCAAGCGCAGCGTTGTGACCCGCGGCATGGACAACATTCGCAAATCTCGTGGCGAGGCCACCACTGATGTCACCGGTTTGCGGATGAAACAGGGACAGGACGCATCCAAGGGAGGCGGTTCGCCTTCTCCCCTACCCACTCTCAAACTGAAATAGGCCATGACCGAGCGATTTGATTTCATCAGCACGACGGACAAACCCGCCCTGCTGGCTTTCTCCACTCCAGAGTGGCTGGAAGCGGCCCGCTCGGCACTGATCGAGCTTGGCTACAAGGTTCACACGGCGGCCACCCACAGCGACTTTCTGGTGCGCTTCAGCCAGGTGCGATATCAGGTGGTCGTCATCGAAGAGCTGTTCGCCGCCAACACCATGGAAGAGAACGCCACCTTGCGGGCGTTGCAGCAGATGCCCATGTCCCAGCGCCGGCACGCCACCGTGCTCTTGTTGGGCGATTCGTTCCAGACTTTCATGCCGATGCAGGCCTTTCAGCAAAGTGTCCACGCGGTCGTTAACAGCGCCGAATTGTTCCTCCTCCGACAACTCATTGAGAAGGCGGTGGCGGACAAGGAGCTCTTCATTCACAGCTTCCAGCAGGCGCAACTTCGCGTTCTCTCGGCGCACCGCGAGCCCGAGAAGTAGAAGCCGTGACACGCGCGACATGATCCGTCTGGACCAGGCGCTCGTCGAGCGCGGTTTATGCGATAGCCGCGAGAAGGCCAAGCGCGCGATTCTGGCCGGCGCCGTTCGCATCAACCGTCAAACCGCCCGCAAACCCAGCGACCCCGTCAAGCCCACCGACGACGTGTCCCTGGAGGCGGGTGAAAAGTATGTCAGTCGCGGCGGGCACAAGTTGGAGCACGGCCTCACGCACTTTGGACTGGACGTGGCCGGCTGGACTGCGGTTGATCTGGGCGCCTCAACCGGCGGTTTCACCGATTGTCTGCTCCAGCACGGGGCGGCGCAGGTCTACGCCGTGGATGTGGGACGCGGTCAGTTGGCATGGAAGCTCCGTCGTGACCATCGTGTCGTCGTCATGGAGCGGACCAACGCCCGACATCTCACCCCCCAAGCCTTTCCGGCTCCGTTCCAACCCGTACCGCTTGTGGTCGTGGATTGTTCCTTCATCTCGCTACGAAAGATTCTTCCTGCTGCCGTTGCATTGCTACAGTCTGGCGGTAAAATTCTTGCGCTGATCAAGCCGCAGTTCGAGGCGGGCAAGGCCGAGGCCGACCGGGGCGCCGGCGTGATCAGTGACCCACAGATACACGAGCGCGTGCTCGCGGAGCTGCAGGCCTTCGCCACCGGTGAAATGGCTCTCGCGTGGCAGGGCGTCACCGAATCTCCGCTGCTGGGTCCGGCGGGCAACAAAGAGTTTCTAGTGCTGCTTGAAAAAAAACGCTGATCGCATTAAACGCGTTGGGCTCATCGGTAACGCCGAGAAGCCCGCCTGCGCGCGCGCCGTCGCTCAGGCCGCCCGGCTGGTGACCGCCTCCGGCCGAACCGTTCTCACGGATGTAGCCACCAACCGGCGCGCACGGTTGCACGCAGAAGTCTGCCCCGACGCCGCTTCGCTCGCCCGGCAGGTGGATTTGCTCGTCGTCTTCGGTGGCGACGGCACGCTGCTGGGCGTGGCCCGCGCCATCGCCGGTCAGCGGACGCCGATGCTCGGCATCAACATCGGCGGTTTGGGCTTCCTCACCGCCGTCTCTTCCCGCGATCTCGCGCCCGCGCTGAAGCGCGTCTGGGATGGCCAGTTCGACTTTGAATCACGCTCGCTGATCGAGGCCCGGGTGCAACGCGCTGGGCGGCCCTTGCGCGGTCACGCGCTCAACGACATCGTGGTGAGCCACGGCGTTGGTTCCCGTCTCATCGAATTGGAGGTGCGCGTGGATGACGCACCGGTCACCTGCTATCGGTGCGATGGGCTCATCGTGAGCTCTCCCACCGGCTCGACCGCCTATTCGCTGGCCGCCGGGGGCGCCATCGTCTTCCCGACTGCCGAAGTGTTCGCCGTTACGCCGATTTGCCCTCACACCCTCAGCAACCGCTCCTTGATCCTCGGCTTGGATTCGCAGATCAGTATCAAGGTGTTGACCTCGGCGCCCACGGCCATTCTGAGCGCCGACGGCCAGACGCTGAGCGAGCTTTCCGCCGCGGATGTCATCACCATCCGCCGCAGCGCCCATGCCGTCCGGCTGATGCACCTTGCCGGCAGTTCCTTCTTCGCAGCCCTGCGGGAGAAGTTGCACTGGCGCGGCGCAAACCTGTAATCTGCGGGCCATATGGTTCGCCTGAAAGACATCGCCGCCCAAGCGGGCGTCTCGATGATGACCGTCTCGAAGGCGTTGCGTGACGCCCCGGACGTATCGGATGCCACCCGCGACCGCATTCGCAAGCTGGCCGAAGCCATGGGCTACGTGCCGGATTCCACCGCGCAGGGACTGCGCAATCGCGCCACGAAACTCTTCGGGTTGATCTTGCCCACCGTCACAAATCCCGTGTTCGCGCGGGTCATTTGCGCTATCGAAGAGCGAACATACGAATTGGGCTACGAACTTCTTTACGCCCATACGCTCAACCTGATTCAGCGCGAGGAAACGAGCATTCGGCACATGCTGGCCCGGCGGGTCGAAGGCTTGTTCATCTACCCGGTCCACCGGCTTCAGCCCGAAGCGCGCATCTATCAGGAACTCGCCGCCAGCAAGCTCCCCATCGTGCTCTTGGGGCAGACCGCGCCTTTCTGCAGCCAGTTCCTGAGTGTCGCTTCGGACGATGAGCCGGCCAGCTTCGAAGCCACGCGGCATCTACTGGAGCTCGGCCACCGGCGGATCGCCTTCCTCGCCGGCCCGATCGCGGCGCCCTGGGCACATGAACGCCTCGCCGGCTATCGGCGCGCCCTGCGCGATGCCAACCTCGAACCGGATGATCACCTCCTCTTTCCGGCCGGCAGCACGTTGGACGATGGTGCCAAGGCGGCGGCCCAGCTTTTGCCCGAATTGCCGAAGATCACCGCCATTCAGGCATCAAGCGACCTGGCCGCGATTGGCTGTGCGAATGCGCTGCTCAACAAAGGTGTTCGCATCCCGCAGGACGTTTCGGTGATGGGCTTTGGCAACATTCTGTCCGCGGAGTTTTTCCGCGTTCCCCTGACCACGATGCGGCAGCCCAAACGCCGCCTCGGACACGCGGCCATGGACATGATGTCCAAATTGCTCCGCGGCCAACCCGTCGAGTCCCAGCGCCTGCCGGCCACGCTGTCTTTGCGCGCCAGCACGGCGGCACCGCCTTCCACCACGGCCCAGTCGGCCTAGCTGGCACTCAACCTGCAACGCCTCGTGGCATGAAGAAAATTCTTCTGCCAATCTTGGTGGTCATTCTTGCGGTGTGTGCGGGCTGGCAAACCGTGCGTTACTCCCGCAACCAACTGGACTTACGCGTCGCCCGGTTCAACACTTACTCCACTGATCTGCTCCTCGGACTCCAGCAATTCAAGGAATTCACCGGCCACTACCCTGGTGGCAGCAATCTGGACATCTCGAAGGCGCTTTCTGGACAGACCGATGCCAAGGTCTTCATCCTCGCCGTTCGCAAGAGCGACCACAACCAGAAGGGCGAAATCGTGGACCCGTGGGGAACACCCCTCCAATTCTACATGGCGGGCAACAGCGTGTTGATTCGCTCCGCCGGGCCCAACAAGGTATGGGAGGACAGCGCCACCACCGGCTCGGACGATCTCTATCGCTCAAATTAGGCGCTTCCGCTGCCACGCCGCCACGAACATTCCATTCCCGCCCAGGTCTTGCGGCCAGAGGGTCACGGTGGCGGCACTCGCGAGCAGGCGGCCATTCACATGAAGCTCCGGCAAAACCAACGGCTCGAAGTCCGGCTGCGTCTCGTTGAACTGCCGGGCGGTTTCCTCCGTCTCCGCCTGGGTCAGGGTGCAGACCGAGTAAATCAGTTTCCCACCCGGCTTCACGCTCGGGGCAGCGTGGGCCAACAAACGCCGCTGCAACAAGGCAAGCTCTTGCACATCCTGGAGTGACGTGGTCCAGCGCGCGTGCGGATTCCGCTGCCACGTGCCCACACCGCTACACGGCGCGTCCACCAGCACGCCATCGAACTTCGTCTTGGTTGGCAGCTTCGCGCCGCCATCCCAGAGCGCCGCGCGGTAATTGAACACCTTCGCTCGCGCGGTCCGCCGCTTGAGCTTCTTCAACCGCCATTCGGCACGATCGCTCGCCCAGATCAGTCCCTTGTTTTCCATCAAGTCGGAGAGGTGCAGCAGTTTGCCCCCCTCGCCCGCACACGCGTCCCACCATGTCTCGCTCGGCTTGGGCGCGCACAGCCAGCCTACGGCCTGCGACGCGATGTCCTGAATCTCAAATTCGCCCGCGTGAAACTCGGGTCGCTTGAACAAGTCCTCATCACCGAAGTATTGAAGCGCGTCCGGCAACAGGCTCTCGGCAAGTCGCGCCCCGTTCAGCTTTTGCACCAGCGCCCTCCCCTGCTCTCGCCGCGCCCGCAGCCACAAGATCGGCTCGCCTTGCAGCGAACGCAGCCACTCATCGCTCACCTCCATCTGTTCCGCAGTCCAGGCCGGCACCGCCTTAGCCCGAAGCTCACTGATCGGAATGGACTTGGGATTCGCGCGGAAGCGCGCCGCCAACGACTCCGCAAGCCGCATCCGGGTTTCCACACGCCGCTCGTCGCGCAGCCAGGCGTGCCAGCGGTAATACATAAAGACCGCCTTGCTGACGGCCGCCTGGTCCCACGGCGGGAGATCGCGGAACTCCTTGAGCACTTCGCGCAACGCGGCGTCCGCCGGCTTCTCGCGGCTCGCGCTACGGATCACTTCGGCGGCAACTTCATGGATGGAAAGGTTCACACCGCCAGCTTACGCCACGTAAAGGTTGAAACACAACGCTCGCCGCGCTCGGGCGATTTCACACATCGCTAGGCGATCAGAATCAGGCTTTGGCCACGAGTTGGCGCAACACATACGGTAGAATCCCGCCGTGTTGGTAATAGTCGATCTCGATGGGCGTATCGATGCGGCAGCGGACGCTGACGTTTTCCACGCTGCCGTCATTGCGGGTGATCTTGAGCGTCAGGTCTTGCTGCGGCTTGAGGTTCACGTCGAGACCAACCACGTCGTAAACCTCGGAGCCGTCCAGCTTCAGTGCCAGTACGGAAGTACCGTCCTTAAATTGCAGTGGCAGCACGCCCATGCCGACGAGATTGCTACGATGGATGCGCTCGAAGCTCTGCGCGACGACGACTTTTACGCCGAGCAGGTTCGTGCCTTTCGCGGCCCAGTCGCGGCTCGAACCCGTGCCGTATTCCTGTCCGGCAATCACGATGAGCGGGGTGCCCTGTGATTGATACGCAACCGACGCGTCGTAGATGGAAGTTTCCTGACCGTCCGGTCCGAG